>JAYWAM010000076.1:0-18196 GCA_043782425.1 Betaproteobacteria bacterium | reverse complement strand
CGAAACCACCACGCGTGTTGCAAGCGATCTTGGATACGAGGTGGATTTCGTCACCGAAGCCACACTGACCTTTCCCATGACGCACGCGCGCAGCGGGCGAACCTACGCTGCCGCTGAGATACGCGAAAAAACCGAGTTGGTGCTGGCGCAGCGTTTCGCCACGATACGCAGCGTGGATGAGGCGCTCGCCGTGCTGTGAGCATAACTGACATCTACTTTGTTGTGCCTTCGGGTGTGGTGTTGCTGGACCTGGCGGGCCCGGCGGAAGCATTTCGTATCGCCAATAGCAATGCAACGTCCTTTGCATTGCATTTTGTGGGGGCACAGCGCGCACCGGAAACATCCATTGGCATTGCGCTGGGCGCGATCAAACCGCTGCCGAAAAAAATCCCGGCAGGCGCGGTGATTTTCCTGCTCGGCTCGTTACGCAAGACCTGGAGCGAGGATCGCGCAGGCCAACAAAAAATTGTCGCCTGGCTCGCGCGCATCACTACACCCGAGGTGCGTATCTGCTCTGTATGCTCGGGAGCGCTGCTGCTGGCGGCAGCCGGGCTGCTCGATGGACGTCGCTGCACCACCCACCACACCTTATGCGAGCATCTTGCGCAAAATTATCCGCTCGCCCTGGTGCAACGTGATCGCATATTTGTGCAGGACGGCAATCTGTACACCAGCGCCGGCATCACGGCAGGGATCGACCTTGCATTGTTTCTTATCGGCGATCTTGCCGGTGCGCAGATTGCCGCACACACGGCGCGTGAACTGGTGGTGTATTTTCGCCGCACCGCAGAAGACCCGCAATTGTCGCCCTGGGTTATGCATCGCAATCACCTGCATCCTGGCGTGCATCGTGTTCAGGATGCCATCTTGCGCGAGCCGACGCGCGTCTGGACTCTCACTGAGCTCGCCGACCACGCCTATATGAGCGTGCGCAATCTCACGCGCATGTTTCGCCGCAACACCGCTATCAGCCTCACCGATTACCAGCAATCCATTCGCGTTGCCTATGCCAGGCAGTTGCTTTCGACAACGGCGATTTCTATCGAGCAGGTAGCACAGCGCTCTGGATTTGCCTCAGCGCGGCATTTTCGCCGCGTGTGGAAGAAGTTTCATGCCGCGCCACTGGTCCCGCAAAGCAACATCAAGCTTACTTGCTGATTCTAGGCGGCGAAAGAGAATTGATTACGGCGGCGTCATGAGATAAAGTTGCCGCTGTTCCCCTCGTATCCCGACCATGTATATCGGTGCACTCGCCAAATTAACCAGCGCGTCGCGCAAAGCCATACGCCACTACGAGTCGTTGGGTTTGATTCCCGTGCCGCAGCGCAAAGGGCGCTATCGAATATATAGCGAGGCGGATGCCAATCTGATTTGCATGATCAAACGTGCCCAGTCACTGGGTTTTAGTCTAAAAGAAATTATGGGCGTTGCCTCGGTCAAGGCGAAAACCGGGAAACTTCCTGTCGAGATGGTGACCGATCTGATTAACCTCAAGCGCACGGAGTTGCGCGACATCGTCCGTAGTGCCCTATCCAAGGATAAACAATTAGCAGAACTGCAAGCAGACTTACTCAGCAATTCCGGGAAAACAAATAAAGTCTAATAGACTAATAGAATAGTGTTGACTCTCCCCTTAGGGTACGGGTTTAAGCTTTCTCCCATCGCAATCCTGAAGGGGGCAAAATGCAGCGCAAGCTATTCACAAAACTCAGTCGAGAAATAGCGCAACTTTACTCTGCAAGATTGATGTTGTTTCTGCTGCTGGTCGTAGCCGTATTTTTCTTGCTGTTCAATTTTTCCCATTTCCCATTTTCCAATCCTTCATTGGTAGAAATAAGTGGCGGTGTAGGGTTGTTGGACGTAATGCCTTATTATTCTGCACAAGAGGCGTTCTCCCTGCTCGATCGGTATGGTACGCAGGGACGTGAGCTATATCTGAGATTCCTTGTGGCGGATTTCATGTTCATTCCGGCTTACGGTTTGGGGTTTTCCTTACTATTCACCCGAGCTGTCCGGGCGAGATTTGGCGAAAACGATACCAGGCTGTGGCTGAATCTGCTGCCTCTAGCCGCAGGCTTATTCGATTGCCTCGAAAACCTATGCATCCTGGGTATGCTGCTCATGTATCCTGCAACCAATCTGGCGCTCGGTACGCTCTCTGGCATTGCTACGTTGTGCAAGACGGCATTGACGCTCGTTTCGTTGCTGTGTATGAGTTATCTTGGGTTGAGTCTGGTGATCCGTCGGTTTAATGCCCCTCATCATAAAAAGCACAATCCGCCGCTTCCACGAAAGTAATAGGTGACGTTGTAGTTGAGGGGCGCGCCGCTTTTGGTGGCCCCTCTCGAACGCTAGCTTAGGCTGTATTTTCCCTGCCTATAATACGAGTGAGTACCGCTGGGGCAATGAGTCTATGCAGTGGCGTGACTGGGAGCATATAAATTCGACCCAGCAGATTGTGGATGTGGACAACCGTTGTCACCGAGACGGACTGAATACCACCTTGACCAGCAGGATGCTTGTAGACGGAGAGCACAACATCCAAATGCTTGTCGCGATCTCCCAGCAGCGCTTCATTGGGTGAATTGGAAATGAGTGTGAAGATACCTACTCGATCTCCAGGCGCATAAGCCGACGCAGGCTTAGATGGGTTCAACTCGCCTAGACCGCCAAGGTCTTTCAAACCGACAAACCGAACGATCTTGTTCCGCAATGCCATGAGCGAATTAACCCAAGGCGGGGTATTTGCCACAGCAGTTAGAAAGTAGCCAAGCGCAGTGCGTGTGGTGTCGGGAACAGCAATCACGTATGAATCGTGAAAATATGCACCGCGTAATCGTGCGTTGATTGCGCTTCCGGATGGCACTTCAGAGCGTATGGCGTGCGGTTTCATTGTGGCCTAACGTCAAAGTTGACGGGGTCGCGTCCGGAAGAGTAGGCGCGATTTCGCGCGCCCCTCCCGAACGAAAAGTTATGCGTCAGCTTCACTTGGCAAGCCGAGAGGTAGAAATACATCCGTAATGGCCTCGCTTTCCGGCACATCCGGAAAGAACAGGACACGCTGCTAATAGGCTGGGAAATCTCGCGGCGCCTCTCCACTTTGCGAAATCTGGCGCGATAGCTCTCTGTGGATGTCACAATCAACAAAATATCTCCTTGGCAGTTAAGAGACTAACGACCGGAAGCAAAAAAAACCTAACAGAACTTGCTACATGGGAAAGGGCGGGGAAGGATTCTTCTGCGGACTAATTTAAATCACAGACCCGGAAAATGCGATTCGATACGAAAGGCCCAACACTACTGTTGCAGCGCGCTCCCGATCTCTGCGAAAGTTCGCGCTACTTCAAAAGTGTGTATGGCCACGCCGAGCTGGCGACCGATCTGTGTTGCGGAGAAAATGCCGCGCACACGCTCCTTGCCGCTAAGCGAATCCTTGTCAACAACCAGAGCGTGCTGTCTGCCTACGCTTCTCAGCGTTTCGACGATGTTGCCGACCTTGGCGGCCATGACGGATTCCAGGTCCAGTACTTCGATCGCGCTGACCGGGGTCATGACGTGGGCGACTGTCAATTCCTCGTGCTTGCCGCCGATTTCCTTGAGCAGCTTGATCGGTTTTTCGCCCATGGTGTCGCGTGCGGTAACGACGCCGGTGATAATGCTTTCGCGGTCCACCACCAAGAGCAAACGGATGGCGCGCACAATCATGACCTGGTTGGCTTTGGCAACGGTGGTATCCGCCGAGATGGTAGCCACCGTCACATGGAATAGATCGGTCATGACGCTGATGGCGGGACTATCCGGGTCAACCGATTTTGGCGTACCACCTCCCGGCATGACAAAGCCGGCTCCGTGTTGAAGCAGTTTCATATCAAGCGGTTTGTATTTTCTTTGCATGCCTTCCCCTTCATTCCAACTATAGCTGTGAAGCCGACAGCAAGCGGTTGGGGCCGCCTGGCGCTATCTTTTCGTCACAACCCTGGCAAATATAACCTGCTGTTTTCATACAAGAATGGTCTCACCGGTTGCGATTGACGCCGTCATTAAACCTCCGCTATTATTTTCATGACGGGGTAGGAACAAAAAATCGACAAGATTTCACAATCATCGAAGTTAGCACGGCATAAAAGCGCTAGTCAATCCTCCTAGCGGGGGATTTTTCAAAATCGGTGAAATCAGGAGCAGGGGGTTCATAATAGTTTTCGTATGGGGTGATGGCGCAGCAAAGCGCTTGGGTCACTTCACAATTCTTAGCTTATTTGGAAAATTCGCTAGACACAGTGTCAAGCAAATAGGCAGAATGGAAGGCCGGTAATTTTACGCTATGGCTGAATTCGCGCAAGCTTTCTAATAGAGCGGCGCCCACAGTCAGGATACCAGTGCGACCTGTCTAGGGCTTTTTCTAACTGACGCAAGTATATTTCGAAAGTGAAAAATGAGCATAGAACAAAAAACCTGGCGCGGCCTGCTGCTATCGGGCATAGCAACCATAATCTGCTACGGCCTGCTGTTTACCTATCTCAATGACAAGGCAATGCTGGCCCTGTTTATGAAACGCGAGAATTGGCTGTTTCCGGTTGTGACGGCTTTTATTTTCTCATTAGCCCACGGTGCCTTTACCGGCTACTTCTGGGAAGCCTTGGGCATACGCGCCAAGGCGCCGCACGGGAAAAGGTAACGTCATGGATGTGCTGACACTGACCTGGGATAACGTCACCTTTCTACTCATAGTCGGGTTCATCGGCGGTCTGGTATCGGGCTTTATCGGATCGGGAGGTGCATTTGTATTGACTCCGGCGATGATGAGCATGGGCGTTCCCGGTGTGGTTGCCGTAGCTTCCAATATCTGTCACAAGTTTCCCAAGGCGCTTGTCGGCGCCTACAAGCGCCACAAATACGGGCAGGTCGATATCAAACTCGGCCTTTACATGGCGGTAGGTGCGACGCTCGGCGTTTGGTGGGGTGCGGGCATTCAGAGATCGGTCCGCGCCTCTTACGGCGAGCCTGGCTCGAATTTGTATGTAAGCACTGCATTCCTCATCGTACTTATCATTGTCGGTGGGTTTGTCATGCGCGATGCGGTCAAGATTCACCGCGCGGGCAATAGCAATGAAGAAGAAAAGCCCTCGCGCCTCGCCCGCTGGATACAGGCTCAGGAAATCCCCGGCACGATGCTTAATTTCAAGGTTGCCAAGACGCGCGTGTCGTTGCTGTTCATTTTACCTCTGGGCTTTCTCACCGGTCTGCTTGCTTCCGTCATCGCGGTTGGTGGTTTTGTCGGCGTGCCGGGGATGATGTATGTTCTGGGCGCTACATCGCTGGTGGCAAGTGCGACAGAATTGGTCATCGCCTTTGTCATGGGGTTGGGCGGTACTATCACCTACGCTAAGGAAGGGTTCGTCGATATTCGCCTTGCCATGCTCATCCTGCTCGGTTCGCTGTTTGGTATACAGTTGGGCGCCATAGGCACGACCTTTGTGAAGCCCTATGTCATCAAGCTGGTGATGGCGACGATTATGCTGATAGTCGCTATTTCGCGCGCCTTGGTGATACCGGTGTACCTTACACAACTCGACAAGCTCAGCCTTAATCAGGCGACGATGAGCTTGTTGAAGAATCTCTCGTTTGCGCTCATGGTGGCGGCCTTGGCGGTGGGCGCGCTCATCATCATTGGCGCCATGCTGCGTGGCCATAAGGAGAGCCTGAGACCTATCGCCGCCGAGGTCATAGACGAGGATTGATGCTCAGCTTTTGCTGCGTACTTTACTTTGCAACCGGCGGTGGCAGGCTCTTGCATTCCTCGAAGATGCGCTTCGTGCAGGTGGCGCATACACCGCGATCCAGGCGCTCGAATATCCCCGCGATGGCCTCACGCTTGGTGGCAAAATAGGCGCCCTCGCCGATGTAATGCCGAAACGGCGCTTTACCCAACATGCGCGCTGTCTCTTCGCGTAGACCGTAGCAGTATAGTGCGCCGCCGACACTTCGGCGCCGTATGGCTTCGGCAGAGATCAACTCGGCACCGGCGATGTCAACAAAATTCATGCTTTTGCCCATCAGCAGCAGATGCTTCTGGAGCGGCTTGCGCTCAGCCAGATGGTGCAGATATTCAGAGACATGATTTACCGCGCCAAAATAAAGCGAACCCTCGATGCGCAGAATCTTCAGTTGTGGACACTCAGGCGTACCGGCCACGCGCACAGTAAACTTGCGGCCCGGATCATTTGCGTCTGGCGCCAAAGAGCGGATGCCGGGCTGCGAAGTGCGGTTGAGATAAAGCAGCAGCGATAGCAGCACACCGGCAACCACGGCCATTTCCAGATGCATCACCAGTGTGGCGACAAAGGTGACGCCCAGCACTGCCGCCTCTGCGCGGCTGGCGCGCGCGATGATGGCGATATGGTGGAAGTCAAACAGCCCCCAGGCAACGAGGAACAGGATCGCCGCCATCGCGGCAATCGGCAGATAGGCCGCCAGGGGTGAAACCGCCAGAAGCACCAGGATGAGGAAGGCTGAGGAGAAGGCCGCAGCCAGCGGCGTGCGCGCGCCTGCTTCGTAGTTCACGCCGGAGCGATTGAACGAGCCGCTTGAGGCATAAGCCGAAAAAAAACTGCCGACGATATTGGACAGGCCCTGGCCGATAAACTCCTGGTTACCGTCGATGCGCTGACCGGATTTGACCGCGATGGAGCGCGCAATGGATACCGCTTCGGTGAGGCCCAGCGCTGTGACCGCCAGCGCAATGCCGAGCAGACGGCTCTCGGTATCTAACGAGAATTCCGGCAGGGATAGCGGCGGCAGCGCGCCCGGTAGCGCGCCTATGGTGGCGATGCCGCTCACGTCCTGGCCGAGCGCGTTATTGATGACAAAAGCGAACACACTGCCGACGATCATTGCCACGATCATGTAAGGTATTTTCGGCAACCAGCGGCGCATTGCCAGGCCGCTCAGCAGCGTGACCAAGCCCACAGCCAGCACCCACGGCTGGATGTCGGTCAGGTGCAAGGCAAACTGATGCAGCGTTTCGATGAAGGAAGCGCCGCGTGGAATGGGCGCGCCGAAGAAATTGCGCAGTTGGCTCGCCATAATCAGCACCGCCGCGCCTGCGGTGAAACCGATCACCACCGTATGCGAGATGAAGTTAACCAGTTGGCCGAGGCGTGCCAGCCCCATGCTCAATTGCAGCACGCCGACCATGAAAGTAAGCGTCAGTGCGAGGCTGATGTACTTGGCGCTGCCCGGCTCGGCCAGATTCGACAGCGTGGCGAAAACCACCAGCGAGATGGCGTTGGTCGGGCCGGAAACCAGATGCCAGCTCGAGCCGAACAACGCGGCGATCAACGCCGGAACCATGGCCGCATACAGGCCGTACTGCGGCGGCAGACCGGCTAGCGTAGCGAATGCCACACCCTGCGGCAGCACGATAATGGCGCCGATCAGCCCGGCCATGAGATCGGCTTTCAGCGTCCCACGATTGACCATCGGCCGCCAGCGCAGAAAAGGCAGGAGCCGGAAAGACCAAGTGTTCAATGATGTTTTGATGAGAAATGACCCGCAGTGGATTGTGGAGCGAATTTTAGCAGGTGTCGTAAGTACGGGTTCGGCAGGTACGCGGGGGATCCGTTCCTCTACAGGCGGTACGGTTCATAACCATGCACTGAGTGTGTTTGACTTGCCCGTTTCAGGGGATACAATGGTGGCATTAGCCCATAGGTGCAAACATGAAGACTGCAACATTGGATTTACCGAGCGGCACAGCGCTAGAGCGCGAAATCGAGAACATCGAGGCGCAATCACATGACGAGCGTGTCCGCAAGACCATTGCCGAACGCATGGCGATAGCCAGCGATTCAGCAACCGTCTTTGTTCCGCATGACGAGGTTTTTTCCGCTTCTAAGGCGCGACTGCTAGCCAAGCTCACCGACAAGGCAAATGCGTCGTAGCCTAATTGTCTGGCTACCGGAAGCGATTGCAGAGAAAAAAGACGACCTCCTGGACTACATCGCCGAGCGCAATGTGCTGGCAGCTCTGGCGATTGATGCACACATAGAGCAGCAGGTCGGCCAGCTCGTCGAGTTTCCCTTCCTGGGCCGCAAAGGCCGCATTGCCAACAGCTTCGAGTTGGTTATTTCCTCCACCCCGTACCTTCGTATCAAATACACGGTGCTCAGGTGCAAATTCTCCATGTTTTCCACGAACGGCGAAACTGGCCGCCGGAACACTAACCCACATACACTTCGCGCATGGTAAAGATATTCCGCATGGCAGTGTTTGATAACTGGCTGAATAGCCTGAAAGGTCGGCTGACGAAGTCCAGCACGGAGTAAAACATGATAGGGTTTTTCTGGGTCAGAGTTGGCATTCATTCAGACGCATGCGAAAAAAAGAAAGGTTACTCTGACCCCTAATGTCACCTCACTTGATGAAGCGCCATAAAGTGAAAGGCAAAGGAAGCGGCTACCGCCGCTTCCCGAACGCTGATCTTTATGAACGCTACGGTTTGTACAAGGTTCCTGTGGTTGCGGGCTGGCGCAATGCGCATGCCGTGGCATGAAGAACATCGGAAAGCCGTGTGCGGGAAAACCGCATGCACGGTTTGATGAGGGAGGATAGGTAAAAACCTGTTTTCTACTCCACCCATTTACCATTAAAAGAAAAAGGACCATCGCGGGTCCTTTTTCATGTATTCACTTCTTCACTACGCCCGGTTCAGCCTCTGTGCTTGCGGCTTACTGGCCGCCGTTCTTATTGTTCGAACCAGGCTGATAATTCGAGTGGCCGGGGTCGCAATTCCCGGCGCCGTTGCCGGCACCCTGGATGCATTATCTGCGATCTTTAGTCCTTATCGTGTCCGCTGTCCTAGTCATCTCCATGGTCGTCCTTGTCATCTTCGCAATCTTCGTCCTCGTCATCTCCATGGTCCTTGTCATCTTCGCAATCTTTGCCGTGCTTGCAGTATTTCTTGCTCTTGCAGGACGGGGGAGGCGGCAGCGCGCCGCAGCCAATGACGCTGGTGTCCTTCATGGTCACGGCGACGTTCGCCAAGGCGCGACCGGCCAGACTTCCACCGGTCAAGGTGATGGACCCGTCGATGGCGTTACCCGCGAGGATGTTTCCCTTGAGTGTCGAAGTCGTCATGGTTACGCCCGCGCTCGGCGCCCAGACCACATTGCACGGCTGCCCGCCGCCGGCCATGACCACCGAGAAGTTGGTGCCCGTGAGCGCACCGGTCGCCAGAGTCCCGATCTTGAAAATCCAGACCGCGTTGGCGTTGCCCTGTCCGTCGAGGGTCAACACACCCGTTCCCGTCAACGCCGCATAGGTGCAGTAGACGCCGGGGGTCAGCGTCATGGGGCCCGTGATCGTGCTCGGCAAGACAGCGGTACAAGTTGTGTTCCGGGCTGCGTCGTAGGCTCCGAGAAAGTCGGTGCGCGCCTGAGCCGCGGCCGTGTCGGTTGCAGGGGGCATTCCGCCGGCAATCGTGCAGCCGGTGTTTATGAACGCGGTGGCGGGGGCGATGCCCACGTCTCCGGCGATCGTGCTGGTGGTGCAGGTTACCGTCGCGCCCAGGACCGAGAAATTCGACGCCGCGCCCAGTAGCACATCGGCCCATGCCGGAGAGGTGCCGCCAAGCAGTGCGACCGTCGCCAGCAGACACGCAGAGAGGTGCCTCTGAAGATTATTCATGTTGCGTTTGCTTTTCATGAAGCGTTTTCCTTTCGTAGGTATTACAGGGGGACTTAAAGGGTTTCCGGGGAACAAGGTGCAATCCCGGCGGGCGTGTATCCCGAACGGCGACTATCCTCTCTGTGTGCGAGACAGTCAAGGGCAAGCCTTGACATAAGAGGGCTAGTTCTTCTGGCGGCGGATTTCGATAAACGAATGTTGGAGATTTATCGTTATCGAATTGCAAGGGTGCGCCTGCGCACCAGCCCGAATGTCAGATCAATAACGAATGATGCATAAGCGCACTCTACTGAATTTGCGGCCTCTCTCGCAGCGGTGCAAGGGGAAGTCTTAATTCGCGCATGTCCTTCTCGGGCTATCATTCAGGTCATGCAAAAACTTCGCGCCATTCTCGCTTTACTTGCTCTGGCTTTATTCGTGGCCGGGTGTATGTCGATTCCACCTGCGCAAGAATTAAGCGATTCAGGCCAGGCGCCCGTTTATCAACCCTACTTCGAGCTGTCCGGGCGCATCAGCGTGCGGCACGGGCAGCGCGGTGATTTCGGACAGTTACGCTGGACGCGCGCGAAGGATGCGCAGAAAATCGTGTTGCTCTCTCCGCTCGGCCAGACGGTTGCGGAAATATCCCAGTCAGGCGGTCAGCCTGCACTGCTGCGCATCGGCAGCGAAAGACGTACTGCGGCCAGCTTCGAGGCTTTGGCTCACGAGGCGCTTGGCGCTTCCGTGCCGATTGGCGATATCGCGTATTGGATACAAGGATTGACTGACGCGCAATCCGGCGAGGCGAGCATCGGACAAAATGACGTGGCGGGTCGCGCGCAACGGCTTTCTCATGCAGGTTGGGAAATTCATATTGAGGGTTATCGCCGATTGGGCGAGGCGACGATTGCTTCGCGTTTGACTGCGGTTAAAGACGATAGCGTGATAAAAATCGTCATTGATGAGTGGAAACCCTTGCCGTGATACTCCCCGGTGCGGATTATCCCGCCCCCGCCAAGCTCAATCTTTTCCTGCATGTCGTTGGCCGCCGCGCGGACGGCTATCATCTGCTGCAAAGCGCTTTCACGTTGATTGACTATAGCGACCGCCTGCGCTTTCGCGTGCGCGCAGACGGCGTCATTGCGCGTATCAGCGGTTTGCCGGGCGTGTCAGCCGAAAACGATCTGACGCTGCGTGCCGCAAGCGCGTTGCGTCTGGCGACGGGCACGCGCTTGGGGTGTGATATTGAGCTGGACAAGCGCATACCGATGGGCGGCGGGCTGGGCGGCGGTAGCTCAGATGCGGCGACAACTTTGCTGGTTCTGAACGATCTGTGGAAGACAGGGCTTACGCGCAGAGAATTGCAAACGCTGGCGCTGCCACTGGGGGCAGATGTACCGTTCTTTATTTTTGGCCGCAATGCGCTCGCCGAAGGAGTCGGGGAAGTTCTACAGGCAATTGATTTGCCGCAGCTTGTTTACCTGGTATTGACCCCCTCAGTGGGCGTGCCGACAGCGCAGATTTTCAAGCACCCGAATTTGACAAGAGACACAAATCCCCTCAGAATGGCGGACTTTTCGGCAAGCGCACTTTTGCCTCTTCTGGCGCGCCTTAAAAACGATCTTGAGCCCGTGGTTGCGGCCAGCTTTGCGCAGGTGGCAGAATATCTGGAAGCCTTGAATGCAGTCAGCCAGGAATCGTTTTTTGCGCGCGGCGGAAAAAGTTCTCGTATGACTGGCTCGGGCGGCTGTGTGTTCGCGCCATTTGAGAGTGAACAGGCAGCTCAGGAAGCGCAGCGCCGCTTACCCGATACCATACGTGGATTTATTGCAAAGGGGCTGAATCAGCATCCTTTGCTCGCTTTGTCCCGATAGATTTTATGGGGAGTCGCCAAGTGGTAAGGCACCGGATTTTGATTCCGGCATTCGTAGGTTCGATCCCTACCTCCCCAGCCAGAAAGACCGGTCTGTGGAAGCACAGATTTTGGCAAGGACGCAGAACCTTGCGTGTCGCGCAGATTTTTTGAAGTTGGCAGGCATGTTGCCGCTTACCCCGATTTGAGACACGAGTCATGGCCTTTGACAACTTGATGATTTTCACGGGGAATGCGAACCCGAAACTCGCGGCTCAGGTGGCCAAAAGCCTGGGTACGCAAGTGGGCCGCGCCAACGTGACGAAATTCAGCGACGGCGAAGTGATGGTCGAGCTGCTGGAGAATGTGCGCGGCAAGGATGCCTTCGTAGTTCAGTCCACCTGTGCGCCGACCAACGATCATTTGATGGAATTGATGATCATGGTCGATGCCTTGAAGCGCTCTTCGGTGGCGCGTGTCACGGCGGTGATTCCGTATTTCGGCTACGCCAGACAGGATCGCAGGCCGAGATCGGCGCGTGTGGCGATTTCCGCCAAGGTTGCAGCCAACATGTTGCAGGTGGTGGGGGTGGACCGGGTGCTGACGATGGATCTGCATGCCGATCAGGTACAGGGATTTTTCGATATCCCGGTGGACAATATTTACGCCGCGCCCATATTGCTGGGTGATGTGTGGAAGCACGGTTATCAGGATTTGATTGTAGTGTCGCCCGATGTCGGCGGCGTGGTTCGCGCAAGAGCGCTGGCCAAGCGGCTTGATGCCGATCTGGCCATTATCGACAAGCGCCGCACGCGCGCCAATGTTTCGACGGTGATGAATATTATCGGCGAAGTCAATGGCCGCATCTGCGTCATCATGGACGATATGGTCGATACTGCGGGCACGCTGTGCGGCGCGGCCAAGGCGCTCAAAGAGCACGGCGCGACGCAGGTGATGGCGTATTGCACGCATCCAGTATTGTCGGGGCCTGCTGTCGCGCGCATCGAAGCATCGGCAATCGATGGACTGGTGGTGACCGATACCATTCCGCTGCGCGAAGACGCGCGTAATTGCGCAAAAATTCGTCAGATCGGAATTTCCGAACTGCTGGGAGAAACGATCAGAAGGATCAGCGAGGGCGGCTCGGTCAGCTCTCTCTTTACAGAATAAGTTTCACCGCAGGTTGACATTATTGACCTGTTTTTTGCAACAAAAACTATCTGGTCGCGGATAGTTTTAACTTGGAGTTACTCATGAAAATCACCGTAAAAGCCAGCGTACGTAGCGTACAGGGAACGGGTGCGAGCCGCCGCCTACGCCGTACCGATAAAGTTCCGGGCATCGTCTATGGCGGTGGGCGGGACGCCACCAACATCGAGCTCGATCACAACAACCTGTTCCACCAGCTCAAGAAAGAGACTTTCCACGCCTCGATTCTCGACATGGATATTGACGGCAAGATGCAGCAAGTGCTGTTGCGCGACGTGCAAATGCATCCCTTCAAGGCCAATGTGTTGCATGTCGATTTTCAACGCGTTGCCGCCGACAGGAAAATCCATATGAAAGTGCCGCTGCACTTTATCAACGGCGATATTGCGCCCGGCGTCAAGCTCTCCGGCGGCATCGTGTCGCATATCCTGAACGAGCTCGACATTGCCTGCCTGCCCAAGGATTTGCCGGAGTTTATCGAAGTTGATCTCAAGGATCTCTCGTCGGGCCACTCGATCCATATTGCCGATGTCAAGATGCCGCAAGGGGTTGAATCCGTTGCGCTGCATCGCAATGAAAATCAGTCCATCGCGACCATTATTATTCCGCGCGCTGTCGTAGCGGAAGAGGTCACTGAGGCGCCGGCTATTGCCGCTGCCGAGGTTCCCGCAGCGAATCAGAAGGTGAAAGAGGAGGAGGGTAAGAAAGACGACAAGGCTAAAAAAGATGACAAGACCAAGAAAGATGAAAAGCCTGCCGGTAAGGATAAAAAATAATCCGCTGCATAAGTCGCGTAGTACATTGCGTGATGCCCGCCAGATATTTTTTGGCGGGCATTTTTGTTTGTGCTCTTAGTCGCATAACGTTATGAACGCTATCAAACTCATTGCCGGTCTCGGTAATCCCGGCAGGGAATACGAGGAGACACGCCACAACGCCGGATTCTGGTGGGTGGACGAACTCGCGCGCGAGAAACACGCAAGCTGGTCAAAAGAAGCCAAATTTTCGGCGCTGGTGGCGCGCGCTCAAGTTGCAACGGGCGATGTTTTTTTACTTAAACCGCAGACCTTCATGAACGCCAGCGGCAAAGCCGTTGCAGCGCTGGCGCAGTTCTATCGCATCGAGCCGGGTGAAATTCTGGTGGTGAATGATGAGCTCGATCTGCCACCCGGAACAGCAAAGCTCAAATTGGGCGGTGGCAGCGGCGGCCACAATGGGCTGAAGGATATCGAAGCCAAGCTCGGCACGCGCGAGTTTTGGCGCATGCGTCTCGGCATAGGCCACCCACGCGATTGGGCGGCCAAATTTGGCGCCGACGCCAATCGCCCCGAGGTGGTGGATTACGTGCTGCATGCCCCCAGCCGCGAAGACCACCAAGCCATTCATGACGCCGTGACCAGGAGCCTGGCGCTGCTTCCCCTGCTGATTGAAGGGCAAATGGAAAAAGCCATGATGCAACTGCACAGCGCCGCCAAAGCGCCCAAGAATGAATCACCTGAACCTAAAACGGAAAATAAATCATGAGTCTCAAATGCGGTATCGTCGGTTTACCCAATGTCGGTAAATCCACTCTGTTCAACGCGCTGACCAAGGCCGGTATCGCAGCCGAGAACTATCCTTTTTGCACCATTGAGCCGAACGTCGGCGTGGTTGAAGTGCCCGATGCGCGCCTTGCCCCCATCGCCAATATCGCCAAGCCACTCAAAATCATTCCTGCCATTGTCGAGTTTGTCGATATCGCCGGTCTGGTGGCGGGTGCATCCAAGGGCGAGGGTTTGGGTAATCAGTTTCTCGCCAACATTCGCGAAACCGATGCCATCACTCACGTGGTGCGTTGCTTCGAAGATCCCAACGTAGTGCACGTAGCGGGCAAAATTGATCCGCTCTCGGATATTGCCGTCATTGATACTGAACTGGCGCTCTCCGATCTGGCGACCGCGGAGAAATCGTTGCATCGCTTTCAAAAACAGGCGCGCGCTACCGACAAAGATGCCGCAAAAGAAGCCGCAAAATTGGTGGTCTTGCTGGAAAGAATTTTGGCGCATCTCGACCAGGGCAATGCGGTGCGTAGCCTCGGCCTCGATGTGGAGCAGCTTGAACTCATCAAGCCGCTGTGTTTCATCACCGCCAAGCCTACGATGTATGTGGCCAACGTGGTCGAGGATGGTTTTCAGAATAATCCCCTGCTCGACAAAGTGCGCGAGCACGCCGCCAAAGAAAAGGCGCCCGTGGTTCCCATTTGCGCCAAACTCGAAGCCGAAATCGCACAACTCGACGGCGACGACAAGCTCGCCTTCTTGCAGGATATGGGCCTGGAAGAACCGGGCCTCGACCGCCTGATCCGCGCCGGTTACACGCTACTGGGATTAGAAACCTACTTCACCGCAGGCGAGAAGGAAGTAAGAGCGTGGACCATCCATCGCGGCAGCACCGCGCCGCAAGCCGCAGGCGTTATTCACACCGATTTTGAAAAAGGTTTCATCCGCGCCGAAGTCATCGCCTACGATGATTTTATCGCCTGCAAAGGCGAGCACGGAGCGAAGGAGGCGGGCAAGATGCGCCTGGAAGGCAAAGACTATATTGTTCACGATGGCGATGTGATGCATTTTCGCTTTAACGTTTGAGTGATCTTGCCCAGAGTTGTGAATCCCCGGCTAGCATGAGGGTAAATGCCATGAAAACTGCCCAATTAGAGCGCCTCCAAGCCGTCGGCTGGAAAGTCGGCAGCGCAGAGGATTTTCTGCAATTAAGCGATGAAGAGGCGCGGCTCGTCGCACTCAAACTCTCGCTGATTAGCGCGGTAAAAAAATCACGCATCAAACGCAAGCTCTCGCAGTGACTGACCTCGCGCAACGCATAAAGGCAAGTTAATCGCGCCAAATAGGTAGTTTAAATGGCGCGATTTAGCTATTGCGCGCCAAATAAAATGGCGCGATACTATGTTCCGCGCCACAAAAAGAGCGAATGGCATGCCAAAAGTTGTTTCGGTTCAAGAGCTTGACCAGATTGTTGAACTGTTAGCCCGCCACCCGGACGGTATTGGTGTGGAGAGGCTTGTGCAGGCGCTTGGCGCAGATATAAAACGCCGCACATTACAGCGTCGCCTGGCTGTCCTGATCGAGCAAGAACGAATCCTTCCGCAGGGTGAGGGGCGTGCGATCAAGTACCGGCTTGCCCCGAGCACGGGTACCGCAAATATCATCCTTGGGCCTTTAAGCATGCAGGCTAGCGGCGAAGCCTATGTTCCCACCTCGCCCGAAGGCGAAGAAATCAAGACTTACGTCCGCCAAGCGCGCCAACAACGCAAACCGGTAAGCTACAAGAATGCGTTTCTTGAGCAATACCGCCCTAACCAAAGCGCTTATCTGCCTGAATCGTTACGTGCCCAACTGCATAGCCTGGGCCGCTCACCCGCTGAGCAAACGCCGGCGGGTACTTTTGCGCGCGACATTCTAAACCGCCTGCTCATTGATCTTTCATGGGCGTCATCAAAGCTGGAAGGCAACACCTATAGCCGCCTCGACACCGAACGCTTAATCGAATTCGGCCAAGCCGCCGAAGGCAAGGATGCGCTGGAAACCCAGATGATCCTGAACCACAAGACTGCCATCGAATATCTGGTGCGCGACACCGAGCACGCAGGCGTCTCCCCGGAAACCATCATCGCCTTGCACGCCTTTCTTTCCGACGGTCTGCTGCCCGATCCGCTGACCTGTGGCCGCATCCGCAAGCGCCCGGTGGAAATAAGCGGCAGTGTCTATCTGCCGATTGCCATGCCGCAACGCCTGGAAGAACTGTTCAGCATCGTGATGAGCATGGCAGCGGAAATCCAGGACCCTTTCGAGCAGTCATTCTTCCTGATGGTACACCTGCCATACCTGCAACCCTTCGAAGATGTGAATAAGCGCGTCTCGCGTCTGGCCGCCAACATCTCGTTGATCCAGCACAATCTATGTCCGCTTTCATTCATCGACGTGCCGCAGCAAGCCTATGTGGATGCGGTGCTGGGCGTGTATGAACTCAATCGCATTGAGCTGTTACGCGATGTATACGTCTGGGCGTATGAGCGCTCCTGCCAGCAATACGTCGCCGTGCAACAGCAACTGGTCCCGCCGGACACCTTTCGCCTGCGCTACCGCAATGAACTGGCCGAGGCTGTACGCGCCATCGTTCGCAGCGCACAGCCCGCCGGCGAAGCCGCAATACGCGCCATCATGCCCGCGACGGTGATGAAGAAAAATCAAGCGCGCTTTGTCGCGCTGGTGCGGGAGGAATTCCAGACACTGCACGCGGGCAACGTCATCCGCTTCGGCCTGCGCCCGCTGGAACTCGCCGCATGGGAAGAACAAGGAAAGCATTCTTGAGCGGAGCCATTGATAAAACCATCTATCAATTTCGCCGGTCTCGCCTGGCTCGATTTACGCTGCCTGCAAATTCTATCGGCTGAACACATCATAGAGACCCTACTGAACGCTCATAGGTAACAGGAGACGTCATGGCGCAACTACCAGTACAAGGCAAAAAGACGTTTGAAGAACTCAAGCTTGCCAACGAGCACGGCGCCGAATACTGGAGCGCCCGCGACTTGCAGCCCCTGCTCGGCTATACGCAATGGCGCCGTTTCGAGCAAGCCATCGAACGCGCCATGACCTCCTGCGAAACCTCAGGGAACAACCCCGCGCATCATTTTGCCGGCGCCGGCAAAATGATCGAACTCGGCAAGGGTGGGCAGCGCGAAGTTGATGATTATCAGCTCTCGCGCTTCGCCTGCTACCTCGTCGCCCAGAACGGCGACCCGCGCAAACCTGAAATCGCCCAGGCACAGAAATATTTTGCTGTCCAGGCTCGCCGTCAGGAACAGAGCGACCAAGCCGCCGCCGACATGGAGCGGCTGGAGCTACGCAAGCAGACAGCCGAAGAGTTCAAGGCATTATCCGGTGCGGCACAGGATGCCGGCGTACAAAGCAATATGTTCGGCGTATTCCACGACGCGGGTTACAAGGGCCTATACGGTGGCCTGGGGCGTGATGCCATCAAGCAACGCAAGGCGATTCCCGAAAAAGACAACCTGCTGGACCGTATGAACGCCACCGAACTGGCGGCCAACCAGTTCCGCATGACTCAAGCACGAGACAAGCTGGCGCGTGAAGGTGTGCGCAATCAGGCACAAGCCATCCAGACCCACGAACAAGTCGGCAAGGAAGTCCGCGCTGCCATCAAGCGCATTGGCGGCACGCCGCCTGAACAAATTCTGCCGGCTGAACACATCAAGGAAGTGGAGAAGCGCATTAAGACCGCGGCGCCGAAGCTGACGCTGGGTGAACGTGAAGCCGGAGGCTTGCTGGGTGATGCTATCGACAAGCACAAGGATAAGTGAGGATCCCATGACCGAGCCAACCATTGAGGAGCCGAGAAATAATAACTTGAACATTCTGGCCGCACTGACGGGCGCGCTGCGGCGTTGCCGGTCGC
>JAYWAM010000075.1:0-18219 GCA_043782425.1 Betaproteobacteria bacterium | reverse complement strand
GAGCCACCGCGTGTTTCTTCGGCGCGATTTGCGGCATGGGGCCGATTATTTCGCTAACCCTGCGCTCAACACGGACCGCCAAACATCTGCGTTGTTTGGTTCCCTACGCGCTGTGCGCTCCGGCGGCCGGTTAGCTTAGACGTTGGGCGTCAAAACGATATGAAACCATCAATCGAATTTAAGAAGATATGGCAAGACGATGATATGGTCGAATTAGCAATATCAATTAACGATGGGAAGTCGCTATTCCAATGTGATGTATATGTTGGCCACCAAACATTATCTGAAACCGTAGAGGATCTTAATGTTTTTAAAGATCATGTGTATGGTGGTCTATTTGATTTGAGATTTGGAGAATTCGGTCCAGAATACGCAAGCGGCGCATTTCATGCGCGATTTGAGTTTCATAAATCAGGGAATGGAAAGTTATCAATTACAGCAAAGGCAGAGTCTGACTGGAGTGATTTCACACATACAAAAGTTGCAAGTAATGCAACTTTATATCTCAGAACTGAGCCAGCCTTATTTGATAATTGGCTCGGTGCATTGAAAGGTCTTGAAAATGGGGAGCGAGATGATGCTGTCCTTGAGTGCATTCAATAAATGCGGCCTAATCGGATAGCCGGAGGTCTCTAACCCCTGGCCGTGCGGGTCCGCACCGGGCGATTCATCGAGCGTCTCGCGCCGATGACCTCAAACAACATCACTCTGCGTTTTCATCCACAGGTCACGCACACTGACCAAGCCTTGCGCCTTCAAGCGCGCGTTGGACATCGCCATTTGCGCTGCCGGGGTTCTCGCCATGTGCCGTTCGCAGGCGAGAAACAGTCCCCCAGACTGTTTCTCGTCCGGCTCACCTTTTGCTACTGACGGCATGCCCAGCAAGCGCCGCCACCGTCGGCCTTCGGGATGGCCTTGCGTCGCACGGCGCTGGGCTGTTTGAATGCGACATCTTGCGGGCGGCTGCGCGTAGTAGAGGAACTCTGAGTCGGCATGGGAAAGAAAGCGTGAAACCGAAAGCGCAAAAACACGCTAAACTAGCAACGATTTTCTAAACACATTGACTGCATTTCAGGGAGAACTATTGCATGCCCACCACCATAGCCATTCCCAAAGAGATGGCGCCTGGCGAAAAACGTGTCGCCATGACGCCCGAGGTTGTTAAGAAATTTAAAGCGCTGGGCGCTGATTTTCGTGTTGAGACGGGCGCCGGTAGCAGCAGCTCGATCCGCGACGAAGACTTCGGCGCTGATCTGATCGCGACGAATGTTACGCAGTTGTTTGCGCCGACCCCGCACCAGCTCCTGGTTTTCATGGTGCAAGCACCGAGTATCGAAGAAATCGCGACGCTGGCGCCGGGCACTATCCTCATCGCTTTCCTGCAACCTTATTCGAGCAAGGAGCGCATCGCCGCTCTGAACGCAAAAAACATCACCAGCTTCGCCGTCGAGCTGATCCCGCGCATTTCTCGCGCGCAAAGCATGGATGCGCTTTCCAGCCAGGCGGCGTGTTCGGGTTACCAGTGCGCGCTGATCGCCGCGGAAAATTGCCCGAAGTTTTTCCCCATGTTGACCTACGCGGCAGGCACCATACGCCCGGCGCGCGTGCTGGTGGTCGGCGCCGGTGTGGCCGGCTTGCAGGCCATCGCCACCGCCAAGCGCCTTGGCGCCATTGTCGAAGGCTATGACGTGCGTCCTGAAACCAAGGAGCAGATCGAATCGCTCGGCGCCAAGTTTGTTGACACGGGGGTTTCTGCCGCAGGCAGCGGCGGCTATGCGCGCGAATTGACCGCAGAGGAAAAAGCTCTCCAAGCGGAGAAACTCGGCAAGGCGGTAGCCAACGCCGATGTGCTGATTACCACTGCCGCCATTCCCGGCAAGAAAAGCCCGCTCATCATCAGCGCAAACATGATTGCAGCAATGAAAAACGGTGCGGTGGTGGTCGATATGGCGGCTGAAGGCGGCGGTAACTGCGTCGGTACTGAGGCGGGGAAAACGGTAAAAGTGGGACCTGCCACCATTATCGGCCCGCTCAATCTGCCCTCGAAAATGCCGGTGCACGCTTCCGAAATGTACGCGAAGAACCTCTACAACTTCTTTGCCGCCTTCATCAAGGACGGCACGCTCACCCTCGACTGGGAAGACGAAGTGCTCAAAAATTCCTGCGTGACGCGCGATGGGCAATTGGTTAACGAAGCGGTGAAAAAAATCCTTGGAGTGGTATAAATGGAAAATTTCCTCTACGTCTATATTTTTATGTTGGCCGCGTTTACCGGCTATGAAGTGATTTCGCGCGTGCCGGTTATTCTGCATACGCCGTTGATGTCGGGTTCCAACTTTGTGCACGGCGTGGTGCTGGTCGGCGCCATGGTCGCCCTGGGGCGCGCCGATCCCAATAATCCGCTGCAACTGGCGATCGGTTTTTTTGCCGTATTCCTGGGGGCGGCCAATGCAGCCGGTGGCTATGTCGTGACCGAGCGCATGCTGGCAATGTTCAAGACCGGTAAGAAGAAGGAAGCCAAATGAATATAGAGATATTGATTCAAGCTTCCTATTTCATCGTTGCCGTGTTGTTTATTCTTGGCCTCAAGGCCATGTCCTCGCCGGTGACGGCGAAGGCCGGCATCGTGTGGGCGGGCATCGGCATGATACTCGCCACACTGGTGACCTTTGCCACACCGGAGATGAAAAATTTCACGCTCATGATTGTCGCCCTGGTGCTCGGCGGCGGCATTGCCTGGTGGGCTGGCAAGGTGGTGAAAATGACCGACATGCCGCAGATGGTGGCGGTATACAACGGCATGGGCGGCGGCGCGGCTGCCGCCATTGCCGCGCTGGAATTTGCGCGCGGCGAAATGCACGGTCCTATCGTCAGCACCCTGGCGGTGCTCGGCGCGTTGATCGGCTCGGTGGCGTTCTCGGGATCGTGCGTGGCGTTCGCCAAGTTGCAAGGCATCATGAAAAAAACCTTCCGCTTACCGGCGCAAAATGCGGTGAACGTAGTGCTGGCGCTGGTGGCGGTGACGGTCGGCGTGATGATCGTTACCGCTGGTATGGATGGCGGTCACCCTGATGCAAAACTGCTTGTCGCCTTCTTTGCCATTTCGCTGCTCCTCGGCGTAGTTCTCACCACACCTATCGGCGGCGCGGATATGCCGGTGGTGATTTCGCTGCTCAATGCCTTCACCGGGCTGGCGGTCGGCTTCGAGGGTTATGTGCTGGGTAATCCCTCACTCATCATCGCTGGCATAGTCGTCGGCGCATCGGGCACGCTGCTAACGCAGTTGATGGCCAAAGCCATGAACCGGCCCATCACCAACGTGATTTTCACGCCCATTACCGGTGCGGCGCAGGAAGGCGGCGCAATCAGCGGCACCATGAAGGAGGCGTCGGGCATGGACGCCGCCGCGATGATGCGTTTTGCGCAGAAGGTCATCATCATTCCCGGCTATGGCATGGCGGTGGCCGGCGCGCAGCACAAAGTGTGGGAAATGGCCAAGCTGTTGCAGGAGGCCGGTGTAGAAGTGAAGTTCGCCATCCATCCTGTGGCGGGCCGCATGCCGGGCCACATGAACGTGTTGCTGGCCGAAGCTGGCGTGCCCTACGAAATGATTTTCGATCTGGAAGAAATCAACGGCGAATTCGCCCAGGCTGATGTGGCGCTGGTGATCGGCGCCAACGACGTGGTGAACCCCGTCGCGCGCACCGATAAATCCTCACCCATTTACGGCATGCCCATCCTCAACGCCGACATGGCGCAGAATGTGATCGTCAACAAACGCGGCAAGGGTGCAGGGTATTCCGGCGTCGAGAACGCGCTTTTTTACGGCGAGAATACGCGCATGCTTTACGGCTCCGCACAGCAAGCCATCGCTGACGTCATCGCCAGCATTAAGACTATGGACAGTTGAGGTGGAATCATGAAATTCAAAATTGTGCTGCTTGCATTTCTAATTTTATCCGGTTGCGCTGCTCTGAATCTGCAAATTCGGCCCGGCAGCAGCCAGAACGAATTGCAGCAGATCAAAGGCAAACCTGCCGTCGTACTTAACGCTAAGGACGGCGGCACGATCTGGCAATATCCCGAAGGCCCCTTGGGCGTGCGCACCTTCGTCGCGCGCTTCGATCCCCAGGGCAAGCTGATTTCCTACGAGCAGGTGCTCGACGAAGATCATTTTTCGAAAATCGCTATCGGCAGCTCGACTATTGATGATGTACGAACCATGATAGGGCCGCCCATGCGCATCATGGAGTTCGAGCGCCGCGGCGAAACTGCCTACGACTATCTTTTCCGTGACACCTGGGGATACCGCGTTGAATTTTCTGTCATCTTCAACGCCCCCGGCGTGGTGGTCGGAAAATTTGAGAAGCGCCTGGATGACGGCTACGGCAGCAGCCGGGATTAGTGAGAATTCCTTAATTTGCGACAGCCCCACCCTCACCCCGACCCTCTCCCGCCCAAGCGGGAGAGGGAGTTTTCTCCCTCTCCACCGGAACGGGGGAGAGGGTCGGGGTGAGGGGGTGGTGGAGTCAAGAAACTGTCATGAATTAGGAAACGCTCAATAGTAGCGAATGTTCGCGCCACTTCAAACGATGAACACCGTAGAGCCGGTGGTTTTGCGCGCTTCAAGATCACGGTGTGCCTGGGCGGCATCCTTGAGCGCATAGCTCTGGTTAATCTGAATTTTCACCGCTCCGGCTTGCACCACATCGAATAACGCCTGCGCGCTTTTCACCAGGTCGGCGCGCTGCGCGTTGTACACCATGATGGTGGGGCGCGTGATGAATAGCGCGCCTTTTTGCGCAAGCAATCCCAGATCGAAGGGCGGCACCGGCCCCGACGCCGCGCCGTAGAGCGCCATCATGCCGAGCGGCTTGAGGCAATCGAGCGATTGCATGAAAGTATCCTTGCCCACGCCGTCATAGACTACCGCGCATTTTTTTCCGCCAGTGATGTCCGCCACTTTGGCGGCGAAATCTTCGCTGCGGTAAAGGATGGTGTGATCGCAGCCATGCGCGCGCGCCAGCGCCGCTTTTTTTTCATCGCCCACCGTGCCGATGACGCTTGCGCCCAAGTGCTTGGCCCATTGGCACAGGATGAGGCCGACGCCGCCTGCCGCCGCATGCACAAGAATGCTGTCGCCGCGCTTGACGGCATAGGTGCGGCGCAGCAGATATTCCGCCGTCATGCCCTTCAACATCATAGAAGCGGCCTGCACGTCGCTGATGCCAGACGGAACTTTCACCACCCGCTCAGCGGGCATCAGCCGCACTTCGGCATAGGCGCCCAGGGGAGGCGAGGCGTAGGCAACGCGGTCACCGATTTTCACATCGGTGACGTTGGCGCCGCTTTCTTCCACCACGCCTGCGGCTTCGAGGCCGGGTATGGCAGGCGTGTCGATCGGGTAAGCGCCGCTGCGATGATAGGTATCGATGTAGTTCAAGCCGACCGCACCATGACGAATACGGATTTCACCGGGGCCAGGCTTGCCGACTTCGACGGCTTCCCATTGCAGCACTTCCGGGCCGCCGGTTTGATGAATGCGAATGGCGTGGGTCATGGAGGTTCCTTTGAAGATTAAAAGTCATTTTTGTAGGCCACAACTGTGCATCGAGAAGTTGTGAACTTCTTACATCCCTTGAATTCGCGCTTGCGCGACCTCACCTACGAGCAATGCTGAAAAACAAGCTCACTTGGAAGAGGCCGCTTTTCTACTTATTGTTGCCGATATTTTTCATAATGGCATTTCTTGGATTCCCTCTGCCTGTGGCTCCGCCACCTGCGACAAAGGCCAAACAGGAACAATCCATCCCAGAAAAGAAGCGGAAGAAACACATTCGCTTATAAGCAACTAAAGGGGCGAGGAACAAGGTGGATTCATATTCCAAGTGCACCACGCTTTGCTTCTTGGAAGACCTCGTGAGGTGTTCGGTAGCCGAGACACTTGCGTGGTCGATGATTCAGTTTTTTAACGGCGGACGCAAGTATTTTTTTGGTGACGTTTCTAAAGTCTGAACCTTTCGGGAAATACCGCCTAAGCAATCCGTTTGTATTCTCGTTGGTTCCTCGCTGCCAGGCGGCATAGGGATCGGCAAAGTAGATGGTTATTCCTGCGCCCTTTTCGATGTCCTTGAACCGGGCGAATTCCTTACCGTTGTCCAGGGTTAGCGTATGTTTCATCGCTTTGGGAATGCGCTTGTATGCAGCAGTCACGGCTTTTGCCGTGACGATAGCGGTCTTGTTCACCAGCTTGGCAGCGATGAGATAGCGGCTTTTGCGCTCTACATGGGTGGCGATATTGCCGCTGCCCTTTCCGCCTTCTACCGTGTCTCCTTCCCAGTCGCCGAAACGGTGCCGATTGACCACACAATCAGGGCGCTCATTAATGCTAACCCGCCCCGGAATCAGGCCGCGCCCCGTGCCATACCTGCGTTGCCTGCGCCATTTCTTGTGTTGCCTACAGAGGCAAGTAAAGAGTGTGCCGCCTTGGCTTGCATCTCGATATATCCAGCGATAGATCGTCTGTGTGCTGACACGCATACCCTCGTTCTCCGGGTAATCCATCCGTAGCCGGCCAGCGATGGCTTCAGGCGACCAGTCCTCACGCAGGCGTTTCTCAACATGGTTCAGCAATGGGACATGGTCATGTCTGCGGTGATGGCGGGGCTGACTTCTGCGCTGCAATGCGCGTTGATGAGCAGCCTCATGCCAATAGACCCAGGTGGGGTGTTTGGGCCCATTTCGCTGAATCTCGCGGCTAATGGTCGTGTGATGTCGGTTGAGACGACGTGCTATTTCCCGCAGGCTGAGCTTGAAGAGCTTCAGATGATAGATAACGTAACGTTCTTGTGAGGTAAGCTGTGCGTAGGGCATGGTGGGCCTCTCCTGGAATGTGAGTGGGTCGCACTTCTCACGCTACCAGATTTACTCATCATGTCCGCCAAAATTCAGACAATGGTGCGGTTGGAACTAGAATCCACCCAATATCCCAGAAAATATCGACCCTGACCCATTAATATTCGTCCTCCGCCTTACTTCTTAACCCGTGTATTTGAAGGTCGTAGCGTAGCGAGTCCATAAAGCCGATCAAAGCGGTCCCTTGAGGGCCCAGGCTTAACGCGCCAGTAAAAGCTCGACTCACAGTGTCGTCCGCTTGATGGTGTAAGGAGGTTGAGACGTGCGAGATCAGCCTTGATCCTCCTTTTAAGAAGTTTAGTGTCTGCATCACAGAACCTGATCATAAAGTTGAACGGAACATTGGCGTCTTTATCGGAGCTGGCATAAATGAGTTCGATATTTCGCGCAAGTGGAGCGCCATCTACTATGGGTTCTTCCCCGACGTTGATGGCGGCGAGGCGGTCAATCTCACTATCAACGACGATTCCAATCTTTTTTGTCGTTTCACCACTGATTCTTTGAATTAGATCGATCCAGCCAACCAGCTCCGGCGGCGTTGTGGGGTTGGTGAAGACCAAGGCGTCTAGTCGATCTATATGGCTATCCCATATTTTCCCTTTGAACGTTATCTGCGCTTTAACAGCACAGCTCAAATATACGGTTCTTCCGTCGTTTAGTTCTAATTTACCTGTATCAACGGCGTAAAGATGGTCGTAACGATTTACCCAATCTGAGACATTGGGGGATATGTTGAGCGGATCGACAGGCACCCTAACGGTCGGTTTGTATTTTCCCGATGTGCGTTCGTGCCCAGAGCCGATCGCCACGTATCGAGGTGTGATCGACTCGCCGTTACGTCCAAAGAATTCAATCCGGTTGCCCACATCACGGATTCCGTGGATCGTAGTTCCCTCATTAAAAGAAAACACGAGATCGGTCAGGCGTTTTTTTGTAATCATATGCCCTCTAGTGCCCTGGAAAGAGGCGAAAACTAAGGGGACACGACATCCCAGAACATACCGACCCCTGGCCCATTTAAATAGCCGCCATTAAATAGCCGCTGGCGGAGCGTCCCTCTCGATGCAATAGTTAGAACTTCTATTTCGGATTGTGCAGTTTGTCATGGCAATCGTCGCACACCGCAACAAGCTCAAATAGAAATTCATCACCAACATGCTCATAGGATAGGTGATGCACCTGGGTTGCGGGTTTCTCATGACAACCCTCACAGATGCCCCTGGCCCTCTCTATGATTGTTTCTCTCCTTTTTCTCCACACAGGGCCTGCTAGATATTTTTCGTACGCAATCCAGAACGCGGAATCATCTGCGTTCATGATCTTGTCAGCGGCCTCTTTCGAGGCCGCCTCCCATGTCAAAAGAAGTTTTTCATCAAACGGCGTTAACGGCTTGCCACCATTTTCTGCGAAAGCGACTTCTCGCTTAACTGGGTTTGAAATAGCCAAGCCACAGTGAAGGCATTGCTGCACAAATTGCTTGCCACCGCCCTTTATTGTTCTCTCCCGCAATTCGCTTTGCGGATGATCACAGCGGAATTTTTCAGCGTGTACTTTCCAGAGAGCGTTCTTGTCAATTCGGCTGGGCAGCATGGTAAGTTCAAACGTAAAGTTAAGAGGCGCGCCGCTTTGGACGAGTCCCGCTAGAACGAGAGTTTAGCCTGGTCGAAGGCTCTACAAGGCGCCCTGCCACAAACTTGTGAAGTACACTGGCGATCAATGTTTGGTATGGCATGCCTTCTTCAAGTGCGCGTGTTTGAATATCCATCAAGTCCGGCGCGGAAAGGCGGATATTGACCCGTCTTTCCTTCAGAAAGGTGGCTGATGCAGCAGCTTTGAATTTCGTCAACTCCGCTTTTGAAGGAGAGGTGGACTTAAGTTTACCCTTTTCGTAGGCGCTCAAGATTTCATTTTCATAGGCGTCAAGCTTTTTCATTTGTGTTACTCCTTAAGCAAATAATCTCGGGTGGCCTTTCTGCTTGGAATCACTGTCTTTAAGAAATAGTAATCCTGCTCTTCAACGTAAGGCGCCAAGTAAACATAACCATCAAATGCCACGACAAGAACGGACTGATTTGGATATTTTTCCGGATTCGGGTGGTGTAATACATCTAGCAAACCACCTGCCTCAATAGCGAGTGCTATTACCTCGAACGAAATTCCGCGCTCAATTTTTAGCGCCTCATTTTTTTCGTGGTTCCAGCGAAATGGTTTCATGCCGCCAGTGTATCTAGATGTGTGCCTATTGTCACCTATTGGTGTGGGATGTCTAACGCTGCGCGTGTGCAGCGACAAGTTGTTGTCGTGAAATGAGAAGGACATGGGCTGGCCGGCAGCTGCTGCTTGGCCTCATCGATTTCGCTCGCCCTGCCGAGCTTGCTGCGTTCGAGACTTAGTTTAGGAAAATAATCAGCGCTTCCCGCTTGCGCGCGCGAATGCGCGCGGGAATGTCGTCGCCGCTTGAAGTGATGTCGCTGTAATCGAGTTGCCGCAGTTGTTTCAGCGCTGCGAGCAGGAAGTCTTTCTGCGGATAGGGGGTTTGCTCGAAGCCTTTGCGACCGTAATGGTCTACGGCGCAGGCGTCGAGCAGTTCGGCAAAACGTTCGGGACGGCGCAAGGCGTCGGCGGCGTCCATCAGCTCTAGCAGCGCATCGGCTTTCAATTCGAGCGCCTTGTGCACCTGGCCATGCCAGCGTGCTGCGACGATGGCAAGATCGCGGCAATCGCTGGGCGCTTTGATGCGGCGGCACAGGGCCTTGACCAACTCGACGCTTTTTTGCTCGTGGCCGGGATGCTGGGGCCACAGCTCGCTTGGTGTCGCGGCTTTACCCAAGTCATGCGTCAAGGCGGCAAAGCGCACCGTGAGCGGAAAGCCGCGCAACGCAGCCTGGTCAAGCACCATCATCACATGCGCACCGGTGTCGATTTCCGGGTGCGAGGCGGGTGATTGTGGCACGCCAAACAAATTGTCGATTTCGGGGAGCATCTTTTGCAGCGCGCCACAATCGCGCAGCACTTGAACCATTTTTGATGGCGTGGCTTCCATCAAGCCGCGCGCCAGTTCCTGCCACATACGCTCGGGCACCAGCGCATCGACTTCGCCTTGCTTGCACATGTCGCGCATCAGCGCCAGGGTCTCGTCCGCCACCTTGAAACCGAAGCGCGCGGCAAAGCGCGCCACGCGCAAAATACGCACCGGGTCTTCGGCAAATGCCGCGCTGACATGGCGCAACACGCCCGCCTGCAAATCTTGCGCGCCGCCATACGGATCGATGAGTTTGCCGTCGCCATTCACTTCGCGCGCTATGGCGTTGATGGTCAAGTCGCGGCGCGCCAGGTCTTGCTCTAACGTGACATCGGGCGCGGCGTGAAACACAAAGCCTTTGTAGCCCGGCGCAGTTTTGCGCTCGGTGCGCGCCAGGGCGTATTCCTCATAGGTGTCGGGGTGCAGAAAAACCGGAAAATCTGCGCCCACCGGCCTGTAGCCTTGCGCAATCATTTCTTCGGGCGTTGCACCCACCACCACGTAATCGCGGTCCTTGACGGCAAGGCCGAGGATCGCGTCGCGCACCGCGCCGCCTACAACATAGACTTGCATTAGAGAACGCTCATGAGAATTGAATGTTGAAGATTGCTATTTAAAAAATCTATCAGAACTTATTGAGTGTTTTCTAATTTATGACAATTTCGTGGCTCTACCACCCCCTCACCCCGACCCTCTCCCCCGTTCCGGTGGAGAGGGGGAAAACCCCCTCTCCCGCTTGGGCGGGAGAGGGCGGGGTGAGGGTGGGGCTGTTTCAAATTAGGAAATTCTCAATAATCAGGGGTTTCAATACAATGACCCAACGATCAAGATGCAATTCAAGTTTGCGGCGCCACGGCGTAAGGCTCGTCGTGACTGACGAACTGCGTCTCCTGTAGCGCATCGGCAATCCATGCCTTGATCCCCGGCGCTGCGCGCAGCGCTTCGCAATAGCGCAGTGAATCCGCTGAAAGCGCGGGCGCGTAAGTCTTGAAACGCATCGCCACCGGCGCATACATGGCGTCCGCAGCGCCAAACTGTCCGAATAGAAAGTCCCCGCCGCTGCCGAAACGTGCGCGCGCCTCTGCCCACAGGGCTTCGATGCGCTTGATGTTGGCCGCCACTTCGGTATTCATTCCCTTGCCGGGATGGCTAGCGCGGATGTTCATCGGCATCAGATTGCGCAGCTCGCGAAAACCGGAATGCATTTCGGCGCTGATGCAGCGTGCAAAGGCGCGGGCGCTGGCATCGCTCGGCCAAACGTTTTTAGCAGGAAACATTTCGTGCACGGCTTCCATGATGGCGAGTGAATCCCACAAGGCTTCGTCCTTGCCGTTGTGCTTGCGCCACAACACCGGAACCAGACGCGAGGGAGAATAGCGTGCGATGTTTTCGCTCCATTCCTGGGTTTCAAATCTGAGCATGACTTCCTTGAAAGAAATGTCGAGTTGCTTCAGCAGCACCCAAGGGCGCATGGACCAGGAAGAATAGTTTTTGTTGCCGATGACTAGCGTGAGTTCAGACATGAAGGCCCCTCATTGTGGATTCAATTCCAATTCTTGATAGAAACGCGAATAAATCCGTTTGTTCGTAGGATCGGGCTTGCCCGCGAAATGGTTGTTATCGCGGGCAAGCCCGCTCCTACATAAAATCGTTATAGCGCAAAGATTGTCGTAGGGCGGATTAGCGTAGCGTAATCCGCCGGTAGCGCGCAAATAGCCACGCTGCGGCGCAATGCGCTGCGCTTATTGCGCCTTACTGGAGCCGCGTCCCGCGCGATGGCGGAACAACTGGTAACGCCCGCGCGCCACTGCCCCATCGAGATACTGCGGGACGATAGCCTCCATACTCGCCGGTTGAAAGCCGAACACGGCAGGAAAATCGCAGTTGCACACGCTGTCCACGCGCATGGATTTGACGTTGTCGCGCGTGAGGATTTTGTTCCAGAAAAAAGCAATTTCGAGTACGCGCGCCTGCAACATCGACATGCCAGGCCCAAGCTTGATGATAGTGCGGCTTTTGCGCATCACGCCGGTGACGAATTCGACCAACTGGTAAAGCGTGTAAATCTTTGGTCCGCACATGGCGTAGGTCTGGCCGAAAGTCTCGCTTTTGCCGAGGCTGGCGACGATGGCGTGCGCCAGGTCGTCAACATGAAGCGGTTGGAACTTTGCGTCAGGTGATCCCAGTGGGATCAGCGGGAGGCGCTTTACTAGTTGCGCGAGAAAATTAAAAAATTGGCCGTCGCGCCCGAATACCACAGAGGGACGAAACATCGTGACCTGAAGCTGCGCTGTGGCTTGGGCGACTTCGTTAACCGCTGCCTCACCGCGTGCGCGCGACTTGAGGTATTCGCTCGGCGCGCTCTGGCTGGCGTTCAAGGCGCTCATGTGGATCAGGCGCGGCACGCCTGCGGCGACACAGGCGGCGGCGACGCGCCGTGCGAGCGTGACGTGCGTGCGCTCGAAATCGCCCCGCATTTTTTCGTGCAGGATGCCGACCAGATTGATGACCGCATCGCAGGCGCTGAAAAGCTGTTGCAGCGTTGCGTCATCGTGAACATCGGCTTCAAGCACATCGGTGGTCGGCAACACCAGCAAGAACTTGGCGCGCTCGCGCCGCCGCGTCGGTATCACCACTTCAATTCCCAGGCTGGAAAGATGTTCGGCCACATGGCGACCGATGAATCCGCTGCCGCCCAGTAAACATACGCGGGAAATTATCATTGTGCACTTCTCACTGAGTTGGGATGGCGTTAGATTGGGAAAGCGACGGCGCGCTTGCGGTGTTCACTTCCCCGGAAGAACGGCTAGGCACCACGCCGATCATTTTTTTGAAACTGCTCTTGGGCGCCCCAAGACGGCTGGCATAGTAAAAAGCATTGGCCATCACGCGCTTTACATAATCGCGCGTTTCGTCGAACGGGATGGTCTCGGCGTAGATCGCGCCTTCGAGCGGCGCTTCGCTGCGCCAGCGCCGTGCGCGGCCCGGCCCGGCGTTGTAGGCGGCTGTGGCAAGCACTTGATCGCCCAGATCATCGAGTACATGACGCAGGTAATGGGCGCCGAGCAGCACATTGGTTTCCACCTGCGCGAGTTTCGCCACCTGGAAGTCTTTCAGGCTCGCCAACTTGGCCATCGACTTTGCCGTGGCCGGCATAATCTGCATTAATCCCGTGGCGCCGACGCGCGATCTGGCTTCGGAGACAAACGCGCTTTCCTGTTTTATCAGGCCATAGACCCAGGCTTCGTCGAGCTGATACTTTTTGGCGGCTGAGGACAACAGCTCGCGGAACGGTATCGGGTAGCGGCGGCTGAAATCATGTAACTGCACGGTGCGCTCGGCGGCGCGCATGGCGCGATCAGGCACGCCCAATTCGTTTGCCGCTTCGGCGGCGGCGAGCAGTTGTTTGTCGTCCATATTGCGCACCGCCCAAAACCACTCGTGCAGTCCCTCGCCCGGCAAGCCGACTTGATAAAGTAACAAAGCGCGTTGCATTGCAGGGAGCGCCAGGATAGCGTCAATATCCGCGCGTTGCGGCTGAAAGGCGCTCCACTGTGGCGCGGCCAGGACGCCCAGATCTTCGGCGGCAAGCAAGCCATAAAAATTCATTTCACTGCTCAGTCCCTGAAGCAGGGTATCGGCAGCGGCCTTGTTGCCTGCGATATTGCCCTGGGCGTTGAGGGCGCGCGCCAGCCAGTAACGCCACGCCGGTGCGCGCTGTTCCATCAGCGGCATGGCCGCGATGCTGGCTTGCACCGCGGGCCAATCCTGGGCGCGCAACGCGGCGCGCACCTTCCACGCCGCTTGCGTATCGCTCAGACGATGTCCCGCCGCAAGGGCATACCATTCGAGTGCGCGCGGCTCGTGCTGCTGCGCGGCATGCAGGCCGACCTGCGCCCAGGCAAAGCGCTTGTCCGCGTCTGACAGCGCGGCGCCACGCTTGGTCAGCCAGTCGGCGGCCTCGGGGGCATCGCGACGCCCCAGACGTTGCATGGCGAACAGGCTAAGCTCGATGGAGGGGCGCGATTTGACGTTGAGCCTTTCGTTCACCAGATAACGTCCAGGATCGGCGACAATCGATGCCAGCATTCTGTGCGGCAGTTTCACGATTTCCGGCATGGTATTGGTAAGACGCTTGACTTCCGCCACGTCGCCCGTTTCGAGCAGCTTGCGTACCCGCGCCCAGATTTCTTCGCTGCTCAGTCGTTTCTGCGCGAGCAGCGTATTGAATAGCACATCGCACGGCTCGGGCGCGCTTTTGCCGCTGTGCCACAGCGCCTTGGCTTCATCCAGCACCTCGCGATCTTGTTGCTCAAGGCGCGCCTGCCATGCATAGCAGGTGACTTCTAGGTCTTCGGCGGCGAGTTTGACATACTGGGCGTTGAAGCTTGCCCAGTCTTGCAGCTTGCCAAGCTGCTTTAACCATTCACGCCGCAGTTGCTCCGCCAGGTAGGTGTCATGATATTGCGACAGAAAACGCACGATTGCATCGCGCTCGGCAGCAGGATCAAGCGCAAGCCGCGAGGAAAGCCACCAGTATTCAACATAGGACTCCAGAGGATGCCCGGCAAGCTTTTCGAGCGCCGTCGCTTTCGCCTTTTGCAGCGCTCGAATATCCTGTTTGGCGTAAGCTTCACGCATACCGAGCAGGCTGCTTTGCCAGGCGCTATTTGCGCTAAAATTTGCGGCCGTTGTTGGCGTCGCGCTTTGCGCCGCATAAGCATTGCACAATGCCAGCGGCAAAGCCATCCCGGCGACGTATGGCAAGAGGCATAGCGCTTTTACAGCGAGGCTTGATAAGTTTCGTGTCATGCTTGCGCCAAATAGCGAGGGTTTCATTTTTTGCGGTCTGATTGCCAGTTCATATTATAGTGTCGTACCGATAATCGCACTATTCCTTCGATAACACCATTTCGGCAAATTATATGGATTTAACCGATTCCCTATTCTGGACCGCTTTGCTGCAAATTATCGGTGTCAATATCGTGCTTTCCGGCGATAACGCCGTGGTGATCGCATTGGCGTCACGTTCACTGCCTCCTGCACAACAGAATAAAGCGATTTTCTGGGGCAGCGGGGCAGCGATCATAATGCGTGTTCTACTGACGTTGTTCGCGATCAAGCTCCTGGCGCTGCCCTATCTTAAGCTGGTAGGCGCAGCGTTGCTGCTCTGGATAGGCGTGAAGCTGCTGATGCCCGAAGATGAGCACGAAGTGAAGCATACGGCGCATGACAACTTGATGGCTGCCATCAAGACGATTTTGATTGCTGATCTGGTGATGAGCCTGGACAACGTAATCGCAGTGGCTGCTGCAGCCAAGGGCAGCGTGCTGCTGCTCGTGCTGGGCCTGTTGATCAGTATCCCGTTGGTGATTTTTGGCAGCACTATGCTTCTCAAAGTGATGGAACGTTTTCCAATCATTATCACCATAGGCGCCATGCTGCTGGGATGGGTTGCCGGGGAAATGGCGGTCACCGACCCCATCGCCAGGTCCTGGGTAGATAGCAATGCATCGTACTTGCACACAGCGGGGCCGGTGGCCTGTGCTCTGCTGGTGTTGGGCTTGGGTAAATGGTTGGCGCGGCGCTCTCGTCCTAGCAAACCGCTGGTTGACTTGGCGGCCGAAAATAAACCGACAACTTCGAAGAACCTGAAGTAGTCATGCATGTACTGACCGCACAATGAGTCGCTGTAGTAATCAACCGGATGGATTCAAAGAAAGGAATGTTGGATGCCATGCTGAAACTATTGATTGCAGTTGATGGCTCAGAAAACGCGCTGCGCGCCGTCGATCACCTGGTAAAAAACCGCGCCTGGTATGCGGCGCCAATTGAGGTGTTTCTGCTCAACGTGCAGACACCCATAGCCGGTGTGAACATCAAGCTCTTCATTAAGCGCGAGGATTTAAACGCCTATTATCACGACGAGGGGATGGCCGTGCTCAAGGACGCGCGTGCGCTGCTTGATGCGGCTGGAATTCAATATTCGCATCATATCGGCGTGGGCCACGCCGCTGAGGTCATCGCGCAATATGCCGAGGCAAAGCAGTGTGACCAGATCGTGCTGGGCAGCCGCGGCGCCGGCTCGATTAGCGGGATGGTGCTCGGATCGGTGGTGACCAAAGTGATTTATCTGGCCAAGGCGCCGCTGTTGCTGGTGAAGTGATTTGCGCCTGGCGTAGGGCGGACTTGTCCGCCATCCCATCATTACGCTGACCAACCCCTCTCTAACTTGACGTGGCGGATAAGTCCGCCCTACGCGCGGGCTGCCTAAACCACACCCGCCCCGTGCGCCTGCTGATCGGCGTGGTAGCTGGAGCGCACCATAGGACCGCAAGCTGCGTGTGCAAAGCCCATGCCCAGCGCCGCGCTCTCAAACATTTTAAAGTCATCGGGATGCACATAGCGCAGCACTGGCAGATGGTGTGCCGAGGGTTGCAGGTATTGGCCGATGGTGAGCATGTCCACGCCGTGAGCGCGCAAGTCGCGCATCACTTGCAAAATCTCTTCATTGCTTTCACCCAGGCCCACCATCAAACCGCTTTTGGTCGGCGTGCCGGGGTGCTCGGCCTTGAAAGCTTGCAATAGCTTCAGCGAATGCTGATAGTCGGAGCCGGGGCGCGCTTGTTTGTATAAACGCGCAACCGTTTCCAGATTGTGATTCATCACATCCGGCGGGCTGGCGCGCAGGATGTCGAGGGCGCGTTCCAGGCGTCCACGAAAATCCGGGGTGAGGATTTCAATGCGCGTTTGCGGCGACAATTCGCGCACCGCGCGTATGCAAGCGGCAAAATGCTGCGCGCCGCCGTCGCGCAGATCGTCGCGGTCCACGCTGGTGATGACGACGTAACGCAGCTTCATCTGCGCGATGGTCTGGGCAAGATGACGCGGCTCGTCTGCATCGAGCGGCAGCGGACGGCCGTGGCCGACATCGCAAAACGGGCAGCGGCGCGTGCACAAGTCGCCCATTATCATGAACGTCGCCGTGCCCTTGCCGAAGCATTCGCCGATATTGGGGCACGTGGCTTCTTCGCAAACCGTGTGCAGCTTGTTGTCACGCAGGATTTGTTTGATCTCGTTGAAGCGTGTCGCCGTCGAGGCGGTTTTCACGCGGATCCACTCGGGCTTTTTAAGCCGCTCCGCAGGAACAATTTTGATGGGGATGCGCGCGGTTTTCTGTGCGCTATTTTCTTTGACGCCGGCTTCGGCCATGACTATTTCCCATACACATGATTTATCAAGTGCGCCGCGAGCTTGTCGGCGATGCATTGCATGCTATCAGAAACCTGGTAGTCGCTCATCTGCGCTACCATCAGGCCCGCGTAGCCGCACGGGTTGATGCGCGCAAACGGTTCGAGGTCCATGTCTACATTGAGTGAAACGCCGTGATAGGTGGCGTGATTGGCGACGCGCAGGCCGACGGCGGAAATCTTGGCGAGTTGGCCGTCTCTGTGTACATACACGCCCGGCATGGCAGGCTCGGCGTGCGCGGCGATGGCGTATTCGCCGAGTAGGGCGATGACCGCCGCTTCCATACGCCGCACCAGCGCCTTCACGCCATAGCCCAGCCTGCGCAGATCGAGCATCACATAGCACACGATCTGTCCAGGGCCGTGATAAGTTACCTGTCCGCCGCGGTCGGTTTTCACCACCGCGATGTCGCCGGGATTGAGCACATGCTGCAACTTGCCCGCCATCCCCAAAGTGAAAACCGGCGCGTGTTCGACCAGCCAGATTTCATCGCGCGTATCCGCGCTGCGTGCTTTGTTGCTGCTTTGCATGGCGCGCCAGGTCGACTCAAAGTCGGCGCGGCCGAGATGGCGCACGATGGGAGCAAGGTCCTGAAAAACTTGCGCTGAAGCTGAAGTGAGAGAGGTGGGATAGGTGAACATAGTCAGACTCTCAAAGCACCATCTTCACCATAGGATGCGCCACCAATTCACGGTACAAGGCATCGAGCTGCGGGCGCGATTGGGCGACGATGGTGCAGGTCAGGCTCAGATAGTTGGCGTTGCGGCTGGCGCGCATTTCCATGCTATTGGGGTCGAAATCCGGCGCGTGGCGCAGCACGATTTCCACCACCGCCTGGGCAAAGCCATCTTGCGTCTTGCCCATGATCTTGATGGGGAACTCGGTAGGGAACTTGAGTGGCGAAGTGTCTTCGCCGGGCAAGGTTTTATCGGCCACGATGTTCCACTCAGAAGCCAGCTATTCCAGATTGCGCGCGTGATGACAATTTGTAGGAGCGGGCTTGCCCGCGATCAACTGGCGTTGGTTCGCGG
>JAYWAM010000074.1:0-2610 GCA_043782425.1 Betaproteobacteria bacterium | reverse complement strand
TAACCATAGGTCGGTTTGTCGGATTCGCCGTGGCCGCGCATATCGATAGCGATGACGCGATACTTATCGCTTAGGCCAGAAAGCTGATGCTTGAACTGTGCCGCGGTCTGTGACCAACCGGGAATCATCACCAGCGGCTGGCCCTTACCGGCTTCCATGTAGTGCAGCTTGACGCCGTCGCTGGTAATGAAACTGCCTTCTGTGATAGCGCCCGCAGGGTTACCTGCAGCGGCTTTGGTATCGGCGCCCATGTTTTGACAAGCCGCCAATCCAGCGAGCGCGACGGTGACGATGAACTTGGTAAAAACGACGAATAGTTGTTTGCGACCCCAGATCATGTTTTCCTCCTCAGTGAATAGAACCAGTGCGATTTTTTCGTAACAGCCGGGGTTCGAACCACCCCGAAAACTTCACCAACAGGGTTTAGATACGCCCCTTTTAAGCAAACGTCAATCTGTCAATCGGCTTGCAAGTCGTCAAGCGTTGCGCGCGCGTGTTGGTTGTTGCGAGTTCATGATCTGTCCGGTTTTGTAGCGCGACAACTGCCCGGTCGTCCTAGTGCCCCGAAGGGAGTTCGAGATGAGCCGGACGAAGCGGCTACACGCGATACGCGAGAAGGTTCTGTCGCAAAGTTTGGTTTTTCGAGCAAAATCGAAACGGGGCACCATAAATTCAATGACCTACATGATTCCAAAGCCATCAAAAAAAACTTTGCGACAGAACCGATCTTCTGGGCATCAACACTCATATGCCATTGGAAGAGGCTTGTGATTGACTACTCGCCGCATAGGCGATAGATTGAGGGTTCGCGAAAAAGGCCGTTTGAAATCCCTATCCGCGTACCAAGTCCGCCGGTATGGGCGAAGTTGCCACACATCCACATGTAAAGGAGAGCTTCGATGAAGTCCCGTATATTCCTGCCCTTAGGAATTATTCTAGCTGTGCTTGGTATAGGGTCCAATCACGCCCACGAAGGCGAAGAGGGCAGTTCTCAAAAACTTGGTAGCGTGCACTTCGAGACGTCTTGCAATTCCGAGGCTCAGGCCTTGTTTGACCAGGGTGTCGCCGGCCTGCATTCTTTCTGGTTCTCGGAGTCGCGGAGGCTCTTCAGCGTGGCCCTTGACAAGGATGGTGCGTGTGCAATGGGTCATTGGGGCTTGGCCATGATCTCGTGGGGGAATCCGCTGGCAAGCCCTCCTAGCCCCAAAGCCTTGGCAGACGGGTTAGCAAGCATCCAAAAAGCCGTTGCAATCGGTGCTAAGACGCAGCGTGAACAAGATTACATCAATGCCATCGGAGTTATTTATCGGGATGCGGAGAAGACCGACTACCGCGCACGCACCCTTGCGTACGAAAAGGCGATGGAAGGGATTTACAAGCATCATGCTGAGGACCAGGAGGCGGCGCTCTTCTATGCCCTCGCGCTTAACATCACGGCCTTGCCTAGCGACAAGACTTACGCCAATCAGCTTAAGGCGGTAGCGATTCTGGAGAAGGTTGCGGCCCAGCAGCCGGACCATCCGGGCGTGTTGCACTATCTTATCCATAGTCTGGACTACCCGCCGCTCGCAAGCCGCGCGCTCGCCGCTGCACAACGCTACGCGCAGATCGCGCCGGAGGCGCCCCACGCGCAGCATATGCCCGCGCATACTTATTCGATGCTGGGTGAATGGCAAGAGTCGATCGTGTCCAACCAAGCTGCCGTGGCTGTAGCACGCGCTTACACGGCCAAGACCAAGGACGCGTTTCCCGCGCATGTTGCGGCAGCTCACTATTCGGATTTCATGATCTACGCCTATCTGCAATTAGCCCAAGACCGAGCGGCCAAGGCGCTGCTCGACGAATCCATCGCCTACCAGAAAGCGCAGGATCTGACCAAGGCGCCCATCTATGTGCACACCGGTTTGGCCGCCATCCCTGCTCGTTATGTGTTGGAACGGCAGGCGTGGGCCGAGGCTTCCAGCCTACGCGTGTATCCGAGCAGCTGGAGTTACGCGCAAGCTATTACGCGCTTCACCCGAGCTTTAGGGGCTGCCCGTAGTGGTAACGTAGCTCAGGCGCGTGATGAGGTGGATAAGCTGCGTGCACTGCGTGAGGAGGCGGCACAATCCAAACAAGATTACTGGGAAGGGCAGATTGAGGTGTTTCAGTTAGCAGCGTCGGCCTGGCTTGAGCATGGCCAAGGCCGGCGCGAAGAAGCGTTAAAGCTGATGCGTTCCGCGGCCGACTTGGAAGACGCCAGCGAGAAACACGTGGCGATGGAAAATCGCCTCGTGTCGATGCGCGAACAACTGGGTGAGTTGCTCCTGGAACTTAAGCAGCCGGCCCAGGCACTCAAGGAATTTGAGGCCTCGTTTCTCGAGATGCCCAATCGCTTTCGTGGTACTTATGGTGCGGCCAAGGCAGCCGAACTTGTCGGCGATAGGCAGCAAGCGCACGCGTATTTTGCGAAGCTCATGACCATCGCTAAGAACGCCGACACGGAACGGGCGGAAATGCACGAAGCAAAATCGTTTTTGGCGCAAAACTAACCCATCCGGGCGTGGTTCAGACGAGGGTTACACGTAAAGCGGGGGGACGCCGCTGTTGAGCGATACTGTTGCCCCTCTC
>JAYWAM010000073.1:0-2612 GCA_043782425.1 Betaproteobacteria bacterium | reverse complement strand
GCTCGCACAGGTAGCCTTCGTGCGCTCGATTTCCGGCCAGAAGTTGGTCACCGAAAAACGCGGATAAATTGAAACCTGGTAGCAGCCGAGTATTGCTGCCAGAATACTGGACGAAATTGCATTGAGATGAAACAGAGGCAAAGGCGTCCAAAGAACATCGTCTTCCGTCATTGCCTGCATCGCATTTATCTGACGGCCTAGGTTCAGTGCATAGCCATGGCTAACCATGCAGCCCTTCGATGGGCCGGTAGTACCGGAGGTGTAGATCAGCGTAAACAGATCTGTAGGCAGTAAGTCGACAACTGGTAACTTACCTTCGGAAACCTTAAGACTATCGAACGGCAGTATATTGAGTTTCTTTGAAGTAGCTTGTGGGGGATCACCTCGGTATAGCAGAGTCCTAACATGAGTTAAGTCGTCTTCTACGGACAAGATGCGCTCGGCATAATCGCCTTCGCATACGATGAATCTGGCGCCAGAGTCATTGACTTGGTGGACCATGAAGTCCCCTTTAAGGGCCGTATTGATCGGTGCATTAACAACGCCAGCTTTGATCGCACCAAAAAGCAAAAACACAGCATCACTGTGATTGTCGAGCATCCAAGCGATGCCATCCCCTTTTCGTAATCCCAAAGCATCCAGCCCGCGCACGATATCGTCACTCTTCTCGTCAAACTCGGCAAAGCTATACCCCTCACCTGAGAAGTCGATGAATGGCTTGCTACCCGCCCTATCGACCGCTCTGTTCAACGCATCGACAATTGTTTCTTGGCCGGAATGTCCCCAAATGTTCGAACTCATCGACAAACTTTCCTGTAAATTGATTCTTCCGATTTATCCGATTGGTCGCTCAACTTCGGCTGCGTGGCAATCCCATGCCTTTTTCCGCGACCAGACTACGCATGATCTCGCTGGTGCCCGCATAGGCCGCTGAAATTTGCGCCAAACGATAACAAAACTCGATCTTGCCCAGCCCATCGTTTGATTTGAACATGGAGTAAGGGGCGGTCATATCCATCAGAGCCACAGCTCCCTTGATTGAATATTCCGTGGCAAACAGTTTCGACATCGGTCCGAAGGCCGCATTGCCAACTTTCTCTGTGCCCGACCAGACAGCTCGCATGTTCAAGCACTGTGACACTTCAACATGGGTGGCCACTTCCGCCAATCGCTGCCGTACCAACGGATCATCAAACCGCGCACCACTGGCTTCGCGGGACCAATCAGCTGCTGCCGCCAAAGATTGCGCTAATTCATCGATACGCCAACCACCATGTTCTATTTCCAGCGCGTAACTCATGACCCTTATGCCGCCATTCACTTCGCCCAAACGGTAATAATCGGGAATGCGCACATCGGCGTAAAACGTCGCGTTCGTCCGCTCGTCGCTGATGGTGTGCACGGGGTGTATTTCAACACCGGGCGCATCTAACGGCACCATAAACACGGTCAGCCCCTTATGCTTGGGAAGCTCCGTATCGGTGCGAGTAAGCAGCATCACATACTTGCAAATATTTGCGCCGCTAGTGAACATCTTTTGACCGTTGATGATCCAATGATCGCCATCCCGGACAGCGCGGGTGCGCACTGCATAAGCGTCGGATCCGCAATGGGGCTCCGTAAATCCTTGCGCCACAATGAAATCACCGCGCATGAGTGGCGGAATAATTTCTTCCCGCACCCGCTCATTCCCAAATTCCATGATCGTCGGGCCAACAAGTTCACCGGTGACGATGGCATGATGCGTCCAGCCGAATTCATGAAAAACACCAGTCAGCGCTTCGACTTCGTAAAGGCCGCGTCCCTGCCCGCCATGTTCTTTCGGCCAGCCGGGAAACAAGAAACCTGCCTCGGCGAGCTGTTTTTGGAAACCTGTGTCATGCCCATCCCAGCTATGATGCGCGTGAGCCTTTAATGCCGGCGTCAGCGTCTTTTCAAAGAAACGCCGTGCCTCTTCGCCATACGCTTCTGCTGCTGCGCCGTAGCCAAATTCAATGCCGACTTCGCCTGCGTGGGGCAATGCCGGCGTAGCTTTGCCCCATAGTCGCATCGCCGCGTCGTCCAGTGCCAAATGCGGATCACCTGCCAACAGCGCCCAGGCTCTGCCACGGCGATTGTAAAGCTGAATGTCGTACTCGGTGGTAAAGCCGTAGCCGCCAAAACAATGCGCCGCGCGAATAATCGAATTTCCTGTAGTGCGTGCCGCCCACCAATACGCCATCGCACAAAGCGCCCCGGCCCTTGGCTCGCTATGTCCCAGCGCCGAGATCGCACGCCACACCAGCAAGCGCGCACCGTCACTGTCCGTGAATGCGTCCGCAAGTGGATGAGCGATCCCTTGGAAACTACCAATAGGCTGACCGAATGCCGTGCGCTCTTTCGCGTAATCTGTCGCCATCTGCAGTGCTTGCAGGGCAAGGCCTGACAGGGCTGCTGCCGTCAACAGGCGCCACTCCTCAACACAGGCCTGATATGCAGCAACCGCCTGCTCACCCGACGCTAGTGCGACGCAGCTCCCGGTCGGTGCCGCCGACAGAACAAGGTCTGCAACGGGCATGCAACCAAGATTTCCCGGCGGTGGCACACAGGATGGATCGCGCCACAGCATCAAC
>JAYWAM010000072.1:0-6918 GCA_043782425.1 Betaproteobacteria bacterium | reverse complement strand
TCCCGATCTGTTCAATGCGGTGGTGTCTGAGGTGCCGTTCCTCGATGTGATGACCACCATGCTAGACGCGACTCTGCCGCTCACGGTGGGGGAGTATCTCGAATGGGGCAACCCGAACGAAAAACGCGCGTATCAATACATGCGCTCTTATTCGCCTTACGACAACCTGGAGAAAAAAGCCTATCCCGCCATCCTGGTAGAAACCTCGCTCAACGACAGCCAGGTGATGTACTGGGAGCCTGCCAAGTACGTGGCCAAACTGCGCACCTTGAAAACCGACGCCAATCCATTGCTGCTTAAAACCAACATGGATGCCGGACACGGCGGCGCGTCGGGACGCTACGATTATCTGAAAGAGACGGCCTTCACCTACGCTTTCATCCTGTCGCAATTGAAGCTTGCGCCATAAATATGCATTTAACTTAGCGCTACGCCTTGTCGAATCTACAAATATTTCTGGGCTGTGTCGCGATCTGGGGATCAACCTGGCTCGCCATCACCTTTCAGCTTGGCAAGGTGGCGCCCGAGGCCTCGGTTTTTTATCGCTTCGCATTGGCCGCGCTGCTGCTGTTTATATATTGCCGCGCGCGCGGCTTGAGTCTGGCTTTCAGCCGCCGCCAGCATCTGGCGCTGGCGGGCCAGGGTGTGCTCATGTATGGCGTGAGTTACATCCTGGTGTATTACGCCGAAAGCCATGTGGTATCCGGCCTGGTGGCCATCGGTTATTCGGCCAGCCCGCTGCTCAATATGCTCGGCGTGTGGCTATGCTTCGGCACGCCGCTGAGCTGGCGCGTGAGCATCGGCGCGCTGCTGGGAATCGCCGGCATTTCCCTGGTGTCCTGGCCGGAGTTCGACAAGCTGTCGAGCGATGCTAACGGCGCGCTCGGCGCCATCTATACCGCGCTGGCGGTGATTACCTCGGCGGCAGGCAGTGTGGTCGCGAGCCGCAATCAAAAACTCGGCTTGTCCATCTGGCAAGCGATGACCTGGGGCATGCTGTATGGCGCAATTTTCTCGCTCATCACCACACTTGCCGTCGGCAAGACCCTGGCATTCGAGTTTTCGCTTTCCTATGCAGCGTCGCTGTTGTACCTCGCGGTATTCGGATCAATTATCGCTTTTGCCGGCTATCTCACGCTGCTGCAACGCATAGGCGCGGGCCGCGCCGGATACATCGGCGTAATGGTGCCCATCGTCGCCTTAGTCATTTCCGCGTTCTTTGAAGGTTTTACCTGGCACGTGATAACCGTGATCGGCATCGCGCTGTCGTTGGTTGGAAACGTGATTGTTTTGCGCATGAAGTAAGCGAGAATTCAGCTTGGGAACCATTTTTTGCTAGCAGAACATGGATTCCCGCTTTCGCGGGAATGACAAATTATTGCGCCGCATGGCGGAACACATCCGGCGGATTACGCTACGCTAATCCGCCCTACAAAGGCTACAAAGGTTGAGCTTCGTTCCTGCGCACCGGCATTTTTCTGCCGAGCGCAACCAGCACTACTACCAGTGTGGCGAACCCCAGCGTGGCGGCATCTATGCTCTCGCCCAACAAAATGGCAGCGCCGATAAAGGTGAGGAACGGTTGAAGTAATTGCACTTGCCCGACGCGCGCAATGCCGCCCAGTGCGAGACCCTTGTACCAGGGGAAAAATCCCACATACATGCTGAAGATGCTGACGTAAGCGAAACCCAGCCACGCGGGTAACGGCGCCAGCGTGAGGGTGCGCGGCGTGAGAAAGGCGCACAGCACGAGACTGAGCGGAAGCGAAAACACCAGCGCCCAGGAGATCGTTTGCCAGCCCCCCAGCCGCGCGGAGAGTTTAGCGCCGTGGGCGTAACCGAACGCTGCTGCCGCAACGGCGGCGACCAACGCCAAGTCTTCTGCGTGCATGGCGCCGCCGCCGCGATACAGCGCAAACACCACCACTACTGCGCTTCCCAACAGCGCCATGATCCAGAAGCCGACGCTAGGGCGCTCATGCGCCACCAAAGCGCCAGCCAATGCGGTCGCCAGCGGCAGCAATGCGAGCACCACTGCGCCGTGTATTGCAGGGACGAACTGCATCGCCCAGGTGGTAAAAAACGGGAAGCCGAACACCACGCCGAGCGCCGTGAACGCCAGCGCGGGGAAATCTTTTCTGGCTGGCACAGGCACGCGCAACGCGAGCAGCACACAAGCCGCCAACACACCTGCCACCACAGCGCGCCCGGAGGCGACAAAAAACGCATCGAAAAACGTCACCGCCGCGCGCGTAGCAGGCAGCGTGAGACTGAAAATCGCCACGCCCAGCAACCCGAGCAGCATGCCGCCGGTTTCAGAACGTGAGGTCATGGCAGTGTGCAGAAACTGATCCAGGCTTTTTTGCGCCTGCCTGCGCACTTGCCACTTGAGGGGCGGAAACCAACCCAGCACCAAGCCCGCTGGCCCCAATGCCTGCGCCGCCCAGCGCCAAAAACTGAAGCGGTCAATGTGGCGCACAATCAGCCCATCGCGAAAGGCGAACACAGCGTCGATTTTGTTGTGCACCTGCCGCCCGGTTTTGGAAAACACATAACGCGCCTCCCAGTGTGCGCCTCCGCCGTCGTCATCGGCGTGCGCCTGGCTCATCTCCAGCGAAAAATCCTGCGCGCGCGCAGTCAGCATGCGCCACATCGCCGCCACATCTGAACCTTTCAGCAAAGGGAACACCGCATCGCTGAAAACAATGTCGGGGTGGTAGCAACGCGCCATGCCCTCTGCATCGCGGCGTGCAAAAGCGCTATAGAAATCGCGGATAAGTTTTTCGTGAAAGTGCATGATGGGCGCTCATGGGTTAAATTGCGTGCTGGAAGTTTAGCGCGCTTTGGCGTTTTGTCACATTTGGCGGCACGAAAAATGTCTTGCTTGATTTCTATCAAGGCGGGAGCAGAGATAGCACGCCATACTTTTTCGCACTCGAAAAACCTACCCGCAATCCACCGGAGTTTGCCATGCTGCCCGATATTGAAATCGCGCAAAAAACCAAGATGCAACGCATTACCGAGATTGCCGCCAAACTCGGCATTCCCGAAGACGCGTGCGAATCTTACGGGCGCTTTAAGGCTAAGGTCGCGCTCGACTATATCCGTACCCTCGACAAACGGCCCAACGGAAAACTCATACTCGTCACCGCCACCAGCCCCACACCGGCGGGCGAAGGCAAGACCACAACCACGGTGGGCCTGGGCGACGCGCTGAACCTTCTGGGTAAAAAAGCCATCATCTGCCTGCGCGAACCTTCGCTCGGGCCGGTGTTCGGCTTGAAGGGCGGTGCAGCGGGAGGCGGCTACGCGCAAGTGGTGCCGATGGAGGATATCAACCTGCATTTCACCGGCGACTTCAGCGCCATCGGCCTTGCTAACAATCTGCTCGCAGCACTGCTCGACAATCATATTCATCAGGGCAATGATCTGGGCTTCGACGTGCGCCGTATCGTCTGGAAGCGCGTGCTCGATATGAGCGACCGCTCATTGCGCGACATCACCATTGCGCTCGGTGGCCCGGCCAACGGCTTCCCGCGTCAGGACGGCTTTGACATTGTGGTCGCCTCCGAAATCATGGCGATCTTTTGCCTTGCGACCAGCATCAAGGACCTTAAGCAACGCATCGGCAAGATTGTGGTCGGCTACACGCGCGATCAACAGCCCATACTGGCGAGCCATCTCAATGCGCAGGGCGCCATGAGCGCGTTGCTGAAAGATGCACTGGCGCCCAACCTGGTGCAGACGCTGGAGAACAATCCGGCTTTCATTCACGGCGGCCCGTTCGCCAATATCGCGCACGGTTGCAATTCCGTGCTCGCCACCCAGACCGCGCTGAAACTCGGTGACTATGTGGTGACCGAAGCGGGTTTTGGCGCCGACCTGGGCGCCGAAAAATTTTTTGACATCAAGTGCCGTAAAGCAGACCTGCATCCTTCAGCCGTGGTGATCGTCGCCACCTTGCGCGCGCTCAAGTATCAAGGCGGCGTCGAGGTAAAAGATGCCGCACAGGAAAATTTTGCGGCGCTCGAAAAAGGCATCATTAATCTTGAGCGCCATATCAACAACGTGCGCAACCACTTTGGTTTGCCGTGCATCGTCGCCATCAATCACCGCACGCACGACACCGATGCCGAACTCAAGCTGCTCATGGCGCGCGTCGCGCATCACGGCGCGAAAATCGTGGTGGCGCGCCACTGGGCCGAGGGCGGCAAAGGCGCGATAGAGCTGGCCGAGGAAGTGGTGAAGATGTGCGAAACGCCCAATAACTTTAAGTTTTTGTACGAAGAAAGCGCCACGCTGTGGGATAAAATGAAAACCATCGCCACCAAAATCTATGGCGCCTCCGATATCACGGCTGACAGCAAGGTGCGCGCGCAGATCAAACGCTTGCAGGCCGAAGGCTATGGTCACTATCCGGTATGCGTCGCCAAAACGCAGTACTCTTTTTCGACCGATGCGCTGTTGCGCGGCGCGCCGAACGACCATGTGGTGAACGTGCGCGAAGTGCGTCTTGCCGCCGGGGCAGAGTTCGTTGTCATGGTGTGCGGCGACATCCTGACCATGCCCGGCTTGCCGAAAACGCCGTCCGCCAATACCATAGATGTGACCGATGACGGCAGGATCGTCGGGTTGTTCTAACCATTTGTTCTAACCAAAATCATGAGCGCCTCCACCTGGATCACCTTTCTTATTGCCAGCATCATTCTCTGCGTCTCACCCGGGCCGGGGGCTTTGTCGAGCATGTCTTCGGGCATGCGCTACGGCTGGGCGCGCGGCATGTGGAATGTGCTCGGTATGCAGACCGCCACCACGGTCAACATCACCATAATCGCGCTTGGCCTCGGCGCTATCCTCGTCTCCTCGACCACGGCGTTTGAAATTCTCAAGTGGTGCGGCGTGCTTTACCTCGTTTACCTGGGCATCATGAAATGGCGTGAAACACCGCTCGCTTTCGACGCGCGGGTAGCGGCGAATACAGCGCCAGGTGATGGCGCCGCGTGGGGAATTTTCACCACGGGATTCCTGGTGAACCTGACCAACCCCAAGGGCCTGATATTTCTGCTTGCCGTGTTGCCGCAATTCATCGATCCCGCTAAACCCCAAGCGCTGCAATACGTCATTCTCACCGCTACATTAGTGTCTGTAGACCTGATAGTGATGGGCTGCTACACCGGGCTGGCGGCAAAAGTATTGCGCCTGCTGAAAGACCCGCGCCACATCCGCTGGACCAATCGCTTTCTGGGCAGCCTATTCGTGGGAGCCGGGGCGGCGCTGGCGGCGTTCAAGCGGGCGGGCTAGGAGCAGCACATGCAAATGACTGACATCCCCTTTGGCATTACCGATTGGTCTGCGCTTGAACGCAGCGAACACAAAGGTGAAAGCGGCGTAGCGTACTGGCAAACGCGCCACTTTGGCGCCATCCGCGTGCGCATGGTCGAATACACACCCGGTTACCTGGCCGACCATTGGTGCGTCAAAGGCCATATCCTCTTCTGCCTGGAAGGTGAGTTACGCACAGAACTAAAAGATGGCCGTGTGTTCACCCTAAAACCCGGCATGAGCTACCAAGTAGCCGATAACGCCGAAGCGCATCGTTCCTCCACCACGGTTGGAGCGAAGCTCTTTGTGGTTGATTAGCGCGTCCCGTATCACAATCCATCAAGCACAGCATCGATCACCCGCCAAACCTCAAGCGGTCTGCCCTGTAATAAGAAATGCGGCCCTTCGACACACTGCAATGACAAACCTGGAAATAGTCTCAGAAAATCTTCAGCCGCTGAGCGTGGAACCAAGCGATCTTGATTCGCTTGAAGGTAAATTATCTTTTGCGCGGGCGTGGATTGCGATGATGTATCAAGGTGCTGCGGCAAGCGGCTCAGTAAGGCAAGTCGTTGGCGTATCTTGCCGTAATCTAACCTCTGTATCACTTCAACTGTTTGTTTGATGACTTTGGCGTCTATGCCTCCGTTCAGGCAGGCGGCTTTCATTGCTGGGTGCATAAACGGAGCTACTAGCGCGCGGGGAAGTAAAGAAACTGCTCGCAAGTAGAGTGCATGCGGCGGCGCTGTGAAAGTCGCGACAAAAATCATGGCGCTAAGCTGACGTTCCAGCCGACCAAGCGCATGCAACCACACGGCCCCGGAAAACGATTCGGCTATGATGACATCCGCGTTGGCAGATTGAACTATGTCCACTGCGTAACGGACATAATCCTCCAAGGCAACCAGGTGGCGCGGATACGAAACGGTCTCAACTTGATAGCGGGACGGGGAGACTTGAGCAAAGCGTTGCAGCAGTTGCGCGCTACCATCAAGTCCCGGGAATACAATCGTTTTCAACGTGCGGCAAGGAGTAAGTCAAGCTCCTGCCGATGCCCAGCATCGTGCGCTGCCCACATGGCAATGAGTTTGGCGAGGGTGATTTCTCCTGCGCCCGCCATCACGGCTTTGCGCGCCAGGTCAGCCTCGTTCAGACGGCGCAGCTTGGCCACATTGCTTCCGCGTGCGGCGCGGAACGCCATGAATGCCGCACCGACGGCTTGCGCGTTGTAGTTGCGCTCGATGGCGAGTTGCGTGCCGTCGATGTCGGCGAGCAGCGGATTGTGTTCACGCAAAGTGCGTTCAAGGCGTAGTGAGTAGCCATCAATTTCTATATCGCGCAAATGGCACACTTGTTCGATGATGGAAAAGAATTCGGGCGCAGGTTTATGGCGCAACTGCGCATCTGATGCGGCGGCGATAACGCCTGCAAGGCAAGCGGGCATACCCGCCAGTGCGTCAATGCGAAGTTGCAACGACTGTAGTGGCGCGTGGCAGGTTTCCAGGGTGTCGAGCGTGTAGCTAGCCATCGTTGTCTCCTATTCTTTAAGAAAAAATACCATCAGGTAGGGTGGGCACGTGTGCCCACGCGGTTAAC
>JAYWAM010000071.1:0-18281 GCA_043782425.1 Betaproteobacteria bacterium | reverse complement strand
AACCGCTGGCGCTCAAGGCGATGCGTCTTTCCAAAAAGCTAACCTTGTCGCCCAAACAAGTGCAGGTATGCGCGCTGCTCTGCGCCGGATACTCCTACCAGAAAATCGCAGAGCACCAGCAGGTCAGCAACCACACGGTAACCGACCATGTGCGCAAGCTGTTCGCCAAACTTGCCGTGACCAACCGCGGCGAATTGGTCGCCAAGCTGTTGGCTGCGTAGTTTTTTTAGATTTATTTCATCTTTCATGCAAGTCATACCCCCATTTCAGGGGGTATCGGGTATTGCCCTCCCCGCCAAAGACACGGAGACTGCGCTTTGAATCTATCCAAAGCGAGTCAGGTTTAGGAGATTCAGCCACTCCCTTCACAAAGAGGAAGGTTGAACTGGGGTAAAAATATTGTCATTCCCATAGAGATACTGTCATTCCCGCTCAGTTACGTAACCGCGCGGGAATCCAGGAATAGTGTCATTCCCGCGAAAGCGGGAATCCATTTTCTCCAGTGGGGCAGCACGTAACAAAAAAAACCGCGCCAGCCAATAGGCGCCCAATAGTGAAATTGTAAGAGGAGCAATTCCATGCAAATCACCACCCTGTCAGCAGGCCGCATCGTGCGTTTCTTCGTTGTGCTCACGGCTTTCACGGCCTTGCTTCTTGCGCCCCTCAGTGCAACAGCACAGGGCAACGTCGATCTCTACACCGGCACATCCACCTACACCATCCCCCTCGTCACTCCGCCGGGCACCAATGGCATGGGGCCGAATCTTGCGCTTCAGTACAACAGCGGCGGAGGCGGTGATTTGCTTGGTGATGGTTGGAGCCTTGCGGGGCTGGGGTCAATCGAGCGTCGCGGGCCGAACTATGGCCTTACACCCACTTACACATCAAACGATACCTTTGTGCTCAACTGGAGCGGCGGCGGAAAACTGGTATACACGGGCAAAGACCTAACTAACACTGTTGGCAACTTCTATCACACCGAGATAGAAAATTTTATGAGAATTGAATATATCAGCTTTGGTAACTCTTGGCTGGTAACAGACAAATCCGGGACGCAATACATGTTTATGACCCCGCAAAAAAATCCCGGTAACGCAACCCAAACATTTTCCTGGAAATTGGACAGAGTGATCGATAAGCATGGCAATTACTGGGGTATTACTTACGATATCGACCCGGTCGGTGGTGACATATATCCGAAACATATTGCGTACACGATGGGGACATCGCTTCCCTGCCGATGGGACATCTCGTCCTGCCGCACGATGGATTTTTTCCTGGAGCCCCGAACCGACATCTCGTACGGTTACACGAGCGGTGACAAGATCACCAGCGACCAGCGCCTGCAGCGCATCGAAGTCAAGCTGGGTGGCAAACTGGTGCGTAAATACGTTTTTGGTTACACCGAGACCCCGATATTCGGGCGCGGGGTCGCGCGGACCACTCAACTGACTTCTGTAACAGAGTATGGCGCCGATGGCGACACGGCGGGCGCAATACCTCTGCCTGCAACGACTTTCTATTATCATGCAGATCCTGCCGCTACGCCGAGCTTGATACAAACGCAAGTGGTCGGCGATGAAGCGGCCAACTTTTACGGGCTGGGCGGCCCCTTTACCGGCAGCGGCAACAACAGCGAGTGTACCTATTTAACGGATATGGACAATGACGGTTATCCCGATGTCATCACGGGGGGAACCGGGCGCACGTACAACTATAAGAAAAATGGACCGAACGGTTTCTCTGCTGGTGTAAATCTGTACGTCGATACGGCGGGTACGGACTACTTGGCTGCACAGGCGCTGCTGCCCGCGCTTTGCGATGTTGTCACACAGGAAAAAGTACTGCGGGTAGTCAAACAACAGATCGTGGTGGGGTCTCCCCTTCCAGACGGCACCATCCCCACGGTTACAGTCGCGCACAAGGTGACTGCAGAAACCATTGTCAGTGTCCGCGATACGGTATTGATCGACCTGGACGGCGATGGCAATACGGATATTTTGTACAACCCCAGCAGCGGGGCCGATGCCGGGAAGTGGTTTTGGTGGAAGAAAAAAGACGGTGATGCACTTCCAAGGTGGAGTTGTACCGGACCCAATTGTTTAGATGGCCGTCTCTATGACCGTGCGGGGATTGTCAATCCACCGCCGGTTAATCTCAATATTCCGGCATCAACCGGCCGACCGCCACGCCTCCGCAGATGTCGCAACGGCGAAACGGTAGCGGCCACCGTGCCAGAAGATCACGACGTTACCCTGGCCGACATGGATGGCGACGGTTTGATCGACATTGTAAATATATCAAGAGCGCAATATAACGTTCCATGCGATATCACATTGGATACAGTCGCATCCTTTACACTAACCTGGTATAAAAATCTCGGAAATGGCATTAATGGATTAAGTTTTGGCAATGGCGTGGCCATTCAGCTCGACACGAACAGCCACTATCCAAATGGCTCTACTTACACTGGGGAATCGTTACCCCCAGGAGCACAAGCAGTAGCGCTGATAGATATGAACAACGATGGTTTACCGGACTTCGTATTTCTTTCGGTCGAGCCCGCCAGCAATAAAATCGTGTTGCAGTATTACCCCAACAGAGGGGCCAATGGATTTGATACTTATCGCTACATGGCATTTATAAAAGACCCAGTCTCCCAGTTGTTGAGCCCGCTTTACGTGCCCTTTGACCCGACAGAGACCAATTATTTGAATGACCCAGGAATCCGCGAGTACCACCGCTTCACCGATATCAATGGTGACGGCTATGTCGATATCCTGGTCGGCATCGCAGGTTCTTATGGTTATTTTCCTGGGCAGAAGGAGGGAACTTGGGGTCCTTTCATTCCGCTTGACTTCGCGCCGACACAAACGCTCAAGCGAAATAACTTCCTGGCAATGGCCGACATGAACGGTGACGGTTTCCCTGACATCGTCCAAGGCAACACCAGCGACTATCGCTATTCCGCGCTGGATATGACCAACAACCACCGACACCTGCAACGAGTCACCAATTCCCTGAGCGGCCAGACCAGCTTCAACTACACTCGATTGCATTCGGTCAACACGATCCGCTGGGTACCAAGTTTTATGACAACCCTAGCGGACTACAACATTGCAAAAACGCAATACACTTTTAACGGAGGAAATTATGTCGGTTGGCCGCACAATGAATTCCGCGGCTATGGTATGGTCAATGTCACCGATTCCGCTGGTTTCCCGTCCCGTACGTCGTACTATCAGGATCACGAGCGCAAAGGGCTGGTCTATCAATCAGATGGATGGCCTACCGCAACTGATGTAACCGGATATACGACGGTATCTAACTATTACGTAGGCACGCCCAGTGCCGGCGTTTCGAGGGTGGACCTTGTTGCCCGGGTAGAGGAAACCTTTGGCAGTCGCAGTCTCCTCGTAAAAATGACTGCCCGCAATGACTACCTTTACGACAGCTATGGCAACGTGCGCCAGGTGGCCACTTCGGGCGACACCACCCCCACCCGCTTCGCCATTACCGACTACGCCTACAACTCCCCAGCGTATATCGTCAATCGGCCGTATCACACGCAAACCAGTCTCTACAGCGCGACCGGCAGCAAGACGAGCGAAGCGTGGTTCAGCTATGACGGCCAGGCCAAAGGTGTTGCGCCCACTAAAGGCGATCTCACCAGCCAGGAAAACTGGCTATTGGGCGGCGTAAATCCGGTCACGAAATTTGCCTATGATGGCTTTGGCAACCGCATCGGCACCTTGGATGCCAAAGGCAATGCGTGCGCAAGCCCCGGTAACGGCTATACCAGCCTGGTCCAGTACGACGATACCTACAAGACCTACCCGGTGAGTGCGACCAATGCGCTGTGCCAAAGCACGACCAGCACGTACTGGGGAGTCGGCGTAACACCTCTTAGCTCATCGAGCGTAACAGGCGCCTATGCTTACCCAGGGGCGCTAGCCACAGTGACCGATCCCAACAACGTGCGTAGCGACAGCTACTACGACGTCTTGGGCCGCCTCAAGGCCAGCGTCGTTCCGCCCGACACAGCGTCGGCGCCGTCGACGATCTGGACTTACACGGTTTCGCATACCGTCGACAATTCCGTCAAGCTCGAGCGTCGCCAGTCCCCGGAAATGGGTGCCGACTACTTAACCAGCATTACTTTTTTGGACGGATTTGGGCGAACTATCCAAACCAAGAATGAAGGTATTGCTCCAGACCAGTGGATCACCCAGAACACGATCTACAACACGCGTGACCTGCTCGAGTCTGTCAGCGTACCCTACATAACAGCGGCGCCAACCCTCACCAGCAGGCTCTTACCCCAACCTAGAACCGTAACCGACTACGACGGCCTGGGCAGACCTATAAAGGTGACCGGTCCCGACGGTACGTTTACGACTGCTGCCTACAACCTCTGGGATGTTACTACCACCGATGCCAAAGGTAACGCCACCACGCGTAGTTACGATGCGCTCAAGCGGCTCACCAATGTGGTCGAACCTACGGGCGGTGGTATGACCCGTTACTACTACGACAGCTTTAACCTCGCCACCGGCCATATCACCCAGTCCGTTAGAGATGCTGTAGGCAACTTCGTATCACAAACTGAATTGGACACTTTGGGCCGCGCCGTTAGTAGCGTGGATGCCGACCGCGGCAGACGCACCTATACCTATGACGCCAACGGCAACATGCTCGCGCAAACCGACGCCAAGAACCAGCAGCTAACCTTCAGCTACGACAGCCTCAACCGTATCGCGACCAAAACTTACCCCGATGCCAAGGTGGTAAGGTATAACTACGATGTCGCCTTTTTGGGCGCATACGGAATTGGGCACCTGTCGTCGGTAATGGATTCGTCCGGCTACACCGTCTACGCATACGATCAGCGCGGGCGCCAAGTCGAGAATTACAAGAGCATTGGAGCTTCCTCTTACAGCCTGAAAACCAGTTACGATAGCCTGGACCGGGCCGATACCCTCACCTACCCTGATGGCGAGGTGGTGAAGAACACCTACGACGCCCAGGGGCTGCTCGCCAAGGTCAGTTCGATTACCAATGCCCCGCAAGAATATCTCTCTTCGATCACCTATACCCCGCTGGGCAAGGTCGCGAGCAAGACTTACGGTAATGGCAAGGTGACCACCTATGACTATTATGATGCCGATGGCGCAGTCTATTATGGGCCGGCCAGTTTTCGTTTGCGTAGAATCACCACCCCGGGACTGCAATTCCTCAACTACACCTATGACAAAGCAGGCAACGTTATCAGGATAGTAGATCCTCTCCACTCGGCTGGCGAGAATTTTGATGGCTACGACAGCTTAAACCGTTTGACTCTAGCAGGTAGTTTGGCGCTACCGGCGTATATTCACCGCTATACCTACGACGCCATCGGCAACATGCTCACCGGGCCGACAGGGACTTTCACCTACCCCGCCCCCGGCGCGGCGCACCCTCACGCACCCTTGAGCGATGGCGCCTGCACCTACGGCTATGACGCCAACGGCAGCCAGGTCTCCAATGTGTGCGGCACGGTGGCCAAGTATTCCGGTTGGGACTACGACAATCGCCTGTCCTATGTATATGACACCACCAAGTTTTATGGCCAGTACACCTATGACTTCGCGGGCAATCGGGTAACGAAAGTTGAAAATGGCGTGACCACCATCACCCCCTTCCCGCACTATCGCGTCATTGGCGGGGCGGTGACCAAGTACTACTTCGCCAACGGCGAGCGTATAGCCGAGCGTGTGGGAGGCAACTTGCCGGGTAATGTGTTTTACTACCACTCCGACCACCTCGGGTCGTCCAACATCGTCAGCAATAGTGCGGGGACGGAAGTCAAGGCGACGCAGTTCTACCCCTACGGCAGCACGCGTAGCGAAACCGGCAGCAAGACGCTGGAACAGAAGTACAACGGTAAGGACTTTGACATGGCGACCGGCCTGTACAACTACGGCGCGCGCTACTACAACCCGGCAGCGATGCATTTCGTCTCGGCGGACGATGTCGTCGCGGACCCGTCCAATCCGCAGTCGTTCAACCGTTATAGCTATGTGTTGAACAACCCGATTCGCTTGGTGGATCCGACGGGGAGGGAACCTGCGCCAAAACTTGGCACGTCCTCTTACACAGAGATTCTCAGAGCGCAGTTATCGTATCAAGAGGCAACATATTCTGGTCTTCCCGATCTGCCCCTTCAACGTGTCTACCCGGAGCAATTGCTGCTTGGCGGGGCAGCTTCCCTCAAGATTGGCTACGAAGCCGGTTTAATTGCAGGCGCCAAATATGGTCTGAATCCATACGCGCAAGCTGCCGTAGCCACCTTAGCTACCAAGGAGGCCTATAACAGTCTATCCGGGGACTTGGGGGAAGTAATAAATGCTTCAGGTGTGGTACTTGTCAACTCAGGTAAAAAGCACTACGTAGGCGTTCGCTACAAAGATAAAGCAGCGGCATATAAACCGACTAATTTTTCTGGCAGCCTAGCCGACACAACAACTTTTGGGAAATTCCCGATTGGCTTTGACTTCAGGCTATTTTTTGATCTATATGCCGAAGGGGCGTTTGTCGGCATAACAAACACACTATACGGAGGGTTGGATGAAAAGGGTGACTGGTCTATGAGACTTAGCAGTGGGCCGATATTGGCGACAAGTCCCAACAATAAACGTTCAATGAATCCCGAAGCCTTCCCTTTATGTGCGTTTGGAATTTGCGGTGATCCAGGGTTTGGTTTTGGCTTTGGATGGGAGACGAGTAAAGGGAATCAATCGGGCGGTGGTGGTGGTGGCAGTCATGTGGAGGGGGACGCTTACTGCCCAGGCGAATGCAAGTAACGCAAGTCTACAGAGCGAAAAGAGCAATACCTTCGGGGTCAGAGTAACCATTCTTTTTTGGTGGCCGATGATTTAGGGTGCCGGGGGCAGGTCTAGCTTCGTGGCATCCCGGCGTTTATACTTGCGCCGTCTTGGTTGGCGGTGGATGGCTTGCTGGCCCAATTCGCCAAGCGCCGGGCATTGACGCAGGGGGAGCGGTATTCGGGGTCAGAGTAACCATTCTTTTTGGTGGCCGATGATTTAGGACGCCGGGGGCAGGTCTAGCTTCGTCACCGCCAAAGGGGCCAGGGTCGATTTTTCGGGGGGGCGACAGTAGAAAAAGGGGCCGTGCGCTTTCTCTGACCAGGGCAGGTTGAGCGTTCCACCAACGCCCATTCCAGAGGAGCAGGGAGGTCTCATCGCACCTCCCGGCCACGGCCAGCCGAGTGAATAGGACCACTGAAAAAATCCGAGTTAAGGGGCGCGCTGCTTTTGGCGCGTCCCGCATGCAGGGTTAAACTGAAGTTCCTACCGATTTCCTACCTATAAATCGCCTCTTTCTGTCTTCGTAGCTGGGGAAAACCACCAATCGGTGGCTTTTTTTGTGATCGAAAGTGTAGTCACTAAATGACTTGCGTATTTCGCAGATTGCCCTATACTTAAAGCTATGGCATCAAGAACAGGCACAGCACACGTAGTTACCACTAAGCGCAGGTATAAAGACCAGCTCTATTGCACGCATTTGTTGCGCCGCAGTTACCGCGAGGACGGCAAGGTCAAAAACGAGACGCTGGGCAATTTGTCCCACTTGCCCGACTCTGTGATCGATTTGATTCGACGCTCCTTGCAAGGCGAGACTTTTGTGCCGACGGGTGAGGCCTTCGAGATTCGTTCTTCGCGCGCCCACGGCCACGTGCAGGCCGTCGCCCTGGCCATGCAGCGCTTGGGCTTTGCTTCGCTGCTAGCCTCCAAGCCCTGCCCCGAGCGCGATTTGGTGCAGGCCATGGTGGCCTCGCGCATCATCTGCCCGGCCACCAAGCTGACCACCACCCGGCTGTGGCACACCAGCACACTGGCGCGGCAGTTTGGTGTGACGCAAGCCACCGAGGACGATCTGTACGCCGCCATGGACTGGCTGCTCGCCGCTCAAGACCGGATTCAAAAGAAGCTGGCGGCGCGCCACCTCCAGGAAGACGCCCTGGTGCTGTACGACCTCTCATCGAGTTACTTCGAGGGCAGCCACTGCCCCTTGGCCAAACTGGGCTACAGCCGCGACGGCACGCGCGGCACCTTGCAGGTCAACTATGGGCTGCTTACCGACAAGCGAGGCTGCCCGGTGGCGATCTCGGTGCACCCGGGCAATACCTCGGACAGCACCACGTTCATGCCCCAGGTGCAACGTCTGCGTCAGGAGTTTGGCATTGAGCGCATGGTGATGGTGGGTGATCGGGGCATGATCTCGCAAAAGGCCATCGATGAGATGAGCACGGATGCCGATGTGGCGTGGATCACGGCGCTGCGCAGTTCCTCGATTCGCACGCTGGTTGCGCAGCGTCACCTGCAATTGGGCTTGTTCGATGAGCGCAATTTGTTGGAGATCAGCTCACCGGACTTTCCCGGCGAGCGCCTAGTGGCCTGTCGCAATCCCGAGTTGGCCAAACTGCGCGGGCACACCCGCAACGATTTGTTACTGGCCACCGAGAAGAATCTGGACAGAATCAAGGTGCGCGTCGCTGCGGGCAAACTGGTGGGCGAAGACAAGATTGGCGTAACTGTTGGCAAGGTGGTCAACCAATACAAGGTGGCCAAGCATTTCGAGTTGGTGATCACCGACAGTTCATTCACCTTCTCCCGCTTGGCCGCCAACATTGCCGCCGAGGCGGCGCTCGATGGCTTGTACATCATTCGCACGTCCGTCACCGCGCAGCGCATGGATGCAGCCACCTGTGTGCGCACCTACAAGTCGCTGACCCAGGTTGAACGCGCGTTTCTGTCGATCAAGACAATGGATTTGAAGGTGCGCCCGATTCATCACCGTCTGGAGGATAGGGTGCGTGCGCATATTTTCCTGTGCATGCTGACCTACTACGTGGAGTGGCATATGCGAGAGGCGTGGCGTGAGTTGATGTTTGCCGATGAGGATCAAGCCGCCAAACTCATGCGTGACCCGGTGGCACCGGCCAAGCGATCAGATGCGGCGATGCACAAGGCGCGTAGTCGCACTTTGGAAGACGGCAGCCCAACGCATAGCTTTCAGACCTTGATGAAGGACTTAGCGACCATTGTGTGCAACACGTGTCGCACGCCAAAGAGCGGCGCAGACGCGCCAAGCTTTGAGATCACCACGACGCCGAGCGACAAGCAAAGGCGTGCGCTCGAATTGATCGGTCAGATCAAAATGTAGACAGAACGTGGAGCCAAGAAATCCGGGGGATTCAGAGGGGAAACACGCTTTTTTGGGGGAGGAACTTCAGGTTAAACACTGGAATCGATACCCAGCCAGTCGCAAACGGCAGACGTTACCAATTTGATTTGAGCATCTGACAAAGATCAACCAGTCAGACTTCCACATGCGGAGGTACTCTCAAGATGCAGTTTCTCTGCGATCAAGCTCCAAAAACACTGTGTAAGCGGCACGACGCATTTGTTCGTCGGTGGGTGAGGCATAAGGCGCCTCTATAGGCAGACGCAGCAGTTTGACCAACACTTCCTTTGAGCCTTCTTGGGTAGTGTGTCGAATGCTGAGAGTGATGGGTTGCATCCATCGGATTTTGGGTCGCGAACCTTGAGAACAAATTCATTCTGAGGGTGGGGCTGTCATTCAATTGGGAATTCCCAATAATTGGAATTACTTATTGGGTGGCGGTTCCAGACTGTCATCAAGTTCGTCGCGCTTTTTCTGCGGCGCTTGGCCGTCGTAAATTTTGCCCAGGCGCCGCTGTAGATAGGCATCACGCAGGAAGTTGTATTTGTCGAGCGCTGCTGTTTCCAGCGTGTCGCTGGCGTTGAGTAAGTTAGCGCGCACGGAAATGATCTCGGTGACGAAAAGACTGTTGGCGGTGCGCCTGTGATCGATGTGGCGGTAATAGCCCAAAGCCGAGTCAACCGGTCGTCCGAGGGCGTCGCGCAGCGTGCTTGGCCCCATCAGCGGCAACACCAGGTAAGGCCCGCTCGCCACGCCCCACTTGCCCAGCGTCTGGCCGAAATCTTCTTCGTGTTTCTCCAGCCCCATCGGCGAGGCGACATCCCATAAACCCAAAACGCCAAGCGTGCTATTGACCAGCACACGCCCCAGGTCGGAGAAAGCGTTGCCGACTTTTCCTTGCAGCAGATTGTTGAAAGCAGTGTTGACATCGCCAACGTTGTTAAACGCATTGCTGACTCCGGCGCGCACGAACACGGGGGTTACTGCGACATAACCCTGCGCCACTGGTTTGAGGAGCACTTCATCGAGCTTTTCGTTGACCTTAAACGAAGCGCGGTTGAACGATTCGAACGGATCGGCCTTGGGAGAAGGGCCGGAAAGGGTCGCGCAGCCGGAGACGAACAACACGGCAGTCACAGCAGCTACACGTAAAATCTGCGAGGAGAGGGAGGTCATGTTATGGGATCCGATTTAAAGTGAAGAGGGTTGGGCAGTTTATCCTGGCGCGGATTTCGGGTGCTGATGTGAGTTCCCTAATTCACGACAGTTTCTTGGCTCCACGACCCCCTCACCCCGACCCTCTCCCCCGTTCCGGTGGAGAGGGAGAAAACCCCCTCTCCCGCTTGGGCGGGAGAGGGTGGGGGTGAGGGTGGGACCGTGACAAATTTGGGAATTCTCAATAGTGCGCCGTAAAGCGCAGCGACAAATCGATAGCTTTGATGTCTTTAGTGAGGCTGCCGACTGAAATGCGCTGCACGCCGGTTTCGGCAATGGCGCGCACGGTTTGCAAAGAGACGCCGCCGGAGGCTTCGAGTTCGCTGCCGCTGTCGCCGAATTTCGTGGTGATTTGCACCGCTTCGCGCATTTTGTCTATTGTGAAATTATCGAGCAGCACCAGTTTGCAACCGCAATCGAGCGCGGCTTTAAGTTGATCTAGGGTTTCGACCTCAATTTCTATCATGGTGCTGGACGGCGCGTCGTGTTTCACCAGATCGAACGCCGCGCGCAGCGCCGCCGCCACGCCGCCTGCGGCGACGATATGGTTTTCCTTGATGAGAATGCCATCGAACAAACCGATGCGGTGATTGAAGCCTCCGCCTGCGCGCACCGCATACTTTTGCGCCATGCGCAGCCCCGGAATCGTTTTGCGCGTATCGAGTATGCGCGCGCGCGTGCCCTTGACGGCATCGACAAAGCTGCGTGTCTTGGTGGCGACCGCCGAGAGCAGTTGCAGGAAATTGAGCGACGAGCGTTCTGCCGTGAGCAGCGCGCGCGCCTTGCCCTGGACTTCGCACAGCGGCGTGCTGGCGAGCGCGCTGTCGCCATCCTTGTAATGCCAGAAAATCTCGCAATCGGGGTCGAGTTCGGTGTAGCAACGCTCGAACCATTCGCTGCCGGCGAGCACGCAATCCTGGCGCGTGATGACGCCTGCGTGGCCGTGCGCCTGGGCGGGAATCAGCGCGGCGGTGAGGTCGCCGTGGCGCACATCTTCACGCAGCGCAAGGGTGACATCGGCGGTAATGTTTTCTTCTAGGTCGTGGAAGGGGTCGGACATTTTTTCTTGAAAACTCTTGAAAAGGCAGAGCAAGTCCCAAACTTTTTAACTAAGCGAAAAGCAGGGACTATCTATGAGATTCGACAAGTTTACCACCAAGTTTCAACAGGCCATCTCTGACGCGCAAAGTATGGCGCTGGGCAACGACAATGGCTATATCGAGCCGCAGCACCTGCTGGCCGTGCTGCTCGATCAAGAAGACGGCGGCAGCGCTTCCTTGCTCGCGCACGCGGGCGTGGCGGTTCCCAAGCTCAAGACGGCGCTGGCTCAGGCCATCGCACACCTGCCCAAAGTGGAAGGGCAGGGCGGCGAAATTTCCACTTCGCGCGATTTGAGCAATCTGCTCAACCTTACCGACAAGGAAGCCAGCAAGCGCGGCGACCAGTTCATTGCTTCCGAGCTGTTTTTGCTTGCTGCTGTCGATGAAAAAGGCGACACCGGAAGGCTGATGAAAGCGCACGGCGCCACGCGCAAGGCGCTGGAGTCGGCCATCGCCGCCATGCGCGGCGGCGAGGGCGTCACTTCGCAGGAAGCCGAAGGCAGCCGCGAAGCGCTGAAAAAATACACCATCGACCTTACCGAGCAGGCGCGCAAGGGCAAGCTCGATCCGGTGATCGGCCGCGACGACGAAATCCGCCGCGCCATCCAGGTGCTGCAACGCCGCACCAAAAACAATCCCGTGCTCATCGGCGAGCCGGGCGTGGGCAAGACCGCCATAGTCGAGGGCCTGGCGCAACGTATTGTAAACGGCGAAGTGCCCGATTCGCTCAAGGGCAAGCGCGTATTGTCGCTCGACATGGCCGGATTGCTGGCAGGCGCCAAGTACCGTGGCGAATTTGAGGAACGCCTCAAGGCGGTCATCAAGGAGCTGGTGCAGGAAGAAGGCCAGGTTATCGTTTTCATCGACGAGCTGCACACCATGGTAGGCGCAGGCAAGGCCGAGGGCGCGATCGACGCCGGCAACATGCTCAAGCCTGCGCTGGCGCGCGGCGAGTTGCATTGCATCGGCGCCACCACGCTCAATGAATATCGCAAGTACATCGAGAAAGACGCCGCTCTCGAGCGCCGCTTCCAGAAGGTGCTGGTCGGTGAGCCAACGATGGAAGACACCATCGCCATCCTGCGCGGCTTGCGCGAAAAATACGAAGTGCACCATGGCGTGGACATCACCGATCCGGCTATTGTTGCGGCGGCGGAGCTTTCGCAGCGCTACATCACCGACCGTTTTCTGCCCGACAAAGCTATCGACCTGATAGACGAGGCTGCTTCGCGCATCAAAATGGAAATCGACTCCAAGCCCGAGGTGATGGATAAGCTGGACCGGCGCCTGATTCAGTTGAAGATCGAACGCGAAGCGGTAAAACGCGAGAAAGACGCAGCGTCGAAAAAGCGCCTGTCGCTGATCGAAGATGAAATCCGTCGCCTGGAGAAGGAATTTTCCGATCTGGAAGAAATCTGGAAAGGCGAGAAAGCGCGCGTGCAGGGCAGCCAGCATCTCAAGGAAGCGCTGGAAAAATTCAAACTGCAAATGGAAGACTTTAAACGCAAGGGCGATTGGCAAAAAGTTTCCGAATTGCAGTACGGGAAAATTCCTGAGTTAGAGAAACAGTTACGTGACTACGAGATTGCGGAGAAGGCGCAGGACGCCACTGCTTCTGCGTCAAAAGAGCCAGGCCAGGCCGTGCCGCGCCAGCGGCTATTACGCACCCAGGTCGGCGCAGAAGAAATCGCCGAGGTGGTATCGCGCGCCACCGGCATTCCGGTTTCGAGAATGTTGCAGGGTGAACGTGCAAAACTTCTTGGCATGGAAGATAAGCTGCACCAGCGCGTGGTAGGGCAAAATGAGGCGGTGCGCCTGGTGGCCGATGCCATTCGCCGCTCGCGCGCTGGGCTGGCCGATCCGAAACGCCCATATGGCTCGTTCCTGTTTCTTGGGCCGACGGGCGTGGGCAAGACCGAGTTATGCAAAACTCTGGCGGAGTTTTTATTCGATTCCGAAGAGCATCTCATACGCATAGACATGAGCGAATTCATGGAGAAGCATTCGGTCGCGCGCCTCATCGGCGCACCGCCGGGATACGTGGGCTATGAAGAGGGCGGCTACCTCACCGAGGCAGTACGCCGCAAACCTTACAGCGTGATCTTGCTGGATGAAGTGGAAAAAGCTCATCCGGAAGTGTTTAACGTGCTGTTGCAAGTGCTCGACGATGGGCGCATGACCGATGGTCAGGGCCGCACCGTGGACTTTAAAAATACCGTGATCGTTATGACTTCCAACTTGGGATCGCACATGATCCAGAGCATGGCTGGCGATGATTACCAGGTCATCAAGCTGGCGGTGATGGGTGAAGTCAAGGCGCATTTCCGTCCTGAATTTATCAACCGCATTGACGAGATTGTGGTATTCCACGCGCTTGATGAAAAGAACATCAAGTCCATTGCCAACATCCAGCTTGGGTATCTCAAGAAGCGACTGGCCGGTATGGAAATGACACTTGAGGTTTCCGATGCCGCGCTAGCAGAAATCGCTGCGGCGGGTTTTGATCCGGTATTCGGCGCGCGGCCCCTTAAGCGCGCCATTCAGCAGCAGCTTGAGAATCCGCTCGCCAAGGCTATTCTTGAAGGCAAGTTTGCCCCCAAGGATACGATTAACGTGGAGATCAAGGCTGGGGCGTTCAATTTTTCGCGGCGCGATAGTCTAGTGTCGCGACCCAGAAATATCGAAACATGAAACGGCGTCTTTTTCCGCATGGCCGCGTTGCTCGTCGTTGCCATAGTTCATGCTATGTCGCCTCCTCGCGCCTTGCCATGCGAAAAAATCCATCCGTTTCATTATGTCTCGCTATTTCTGGGTCGCGACACTTGTCAAGGCAGCGGCACGCTAAATGGAATTTTTGCCGGTGGCAGGCATACGCTTTCGTCGCACGCCTGAACTGAAAGTATTGCGCGCAGGTTTTTCTTCGGCAGCACGCCCTTGGCGAATTTCGCCAGCACGCTCACTTTCCCCTGGTAAACAGCAATCACCGTCGGGTTGAAACGCACGCTGAATGGCGTGGCTTCGGGGTAGCGCACGCTTTGTGGTGTCAAGCCGTCAAAACTGACGCTGGTGGGGATGAGAAATTCAAACGTTGCCGGATTGGCATTGATGTGCCAGCCGGGTTTGATCGTGAGAGTCATAATCACTTCATCGAATTGTTTGCCACGGTTAACGCGCGCGGCGATGCTTACTTTATCAGCGCTGCCGGGTAGTGCGTCGGGTAACGCACCCCTCGCAACAGGTGTGGCTTTGGCGCTGGCCACAGTTGGCGTAGTTATTGCAACTTTGCCGCCGGGTGAATGAACCAGAGCGGCAAGCAGGCTCGGCCATTGCAGCGGTGATTGATACAACGTAGCGCTCATTGCCTTGACCAGCGTCTGCGCCGCCTTGGCATAGCGGTTTTGGCGATTACCCGCCGCCAGTTGCAACAGCAGATCCAGCGCCGCCGATGTTCCCGAGGGATAGGATTGATCGCTGGTGTCATCGGCGGAAACCAGCAAATCGCTCTGGTCACGCACCGCAGTCAGCGCGCCGTCGGGCCGCAGGAAATCACGCAGGATGACATCGGCGAGCAACGCCGCGCGCTGGCGCCAGATCGGCTCGCGCGTTGCGTTGTGCAACGCCATCAGCGCGCGACCCAGCAAAGCGTAATCTTCCAGAAATCCATCGATGTGCGCGCGCCCGTGCAAGGCCTCGTGATACAGACGGCCGCTGGCAGGATCATTGGCAAGAGCCCACACCCGCTCCGCCGCGCGGCGCGCCACGTCGAGGTAAGCGGGCTTGCCGAGTATGCGGCTGCTTTGCGCGAAGGCTTCTATGGCAAGTCCATTTAAGCCCACCAGAATTTTTTCGTCGCGTGCCGGTTGTTTGCGCAACTTGCGCGCGCTCAGCAGTTTCGTCTGGGATTCCGCAAAAGCGCTGAACAAGCGCGCGGCATCTGGCAGGTGCGTGCGGCGCAGCGTTTCGCCGATAGGTAAACGCACGCGCAACACGCCATATTCTTCCAGCGTCGCTCGGTTACGCTGTGTTACCGGCTTCAATTCAAATGCGTCGAAATAGCGCTGCGTCGCCTGTGGCCCCAGCAGGGTTTCGATTGCGGCGCGTTCCCATGTGTAGCTGACCCCTTCTTCGCCCGCCACCGAGGCGTCGAGTGCGGTAAAAAAACCGCCCTCGGGCGCACCCAGATCGCTCTGCAGCCATGCTGCGGTGCGCTCGGCCACCACCTTGTACGTGGTGTTGCCGGTGATCGCAAAGGCTTGCGCATAAATGCGCAACAACTGCGCATTGTCATAGAGCATTTTTTCATAGTGCGGCACCGACCAGGTAGACTCAGTGGTATAACGGTGAAAGCCGCCGCCGACTTGATCGTGAATGCCGCCGAAAGCCATAGCATCGAGCGTTTTGCTGAGCATCGCCCGCTGGGCTTTTCCGCTTTGCCCCATGCGCGCTTCGGCCAGCAATAAATCCAGAACCGGCCCTTGTGGAAACTTGGATCCGCTTGCCGTATTCATGCCGCCATTTTTTTCGTCAAATTCCGCGCGCATTTCGGTTTCCGCCATTTGCCGCCAGCGTGCGCTATCGACTGGCTGGCTTGAGTTCGCCGCGCGCCGTTGCATCGCTTCGCGCAAGCGCGCATGCGTCTGCTCTGCGCTGGCGATAACAGCAGGGCGTTGATCTTCCCAGGCGCTGTGAAGTTGTTTCATGATCGTGGTAAAACCGGGCCGGCCAAATTCGTCGTCGGCAGGCGGAAAATATGTTCCGGCAAAAAATGGCTGCAGGTCAGGCGTGAGAAAAAGGTTATTCGGCCAGCCCGCCGACTCGGTCATCAACAGCGTGGCCTGGATATAGATACGGTCAACATCGGGACGCTGCTCGCGGTCAACCTTGATGTTGATAAACCAGCGATTCATCAGCGCGGCAATTTCCGGGTCGCTGTAAAGCGTGCTATTGGCCACGTGGCACCAGTAGCAAGTGCTGTAGCCGATCGACAAAAAAATAGGCTTGTTCTCACGCTTGGCGCGTTCCAGTGCTTCTCGTCCCCACGGATACCAGTCCACCGGGTTGTAAGCATGTAGCAGCAGATAGGGCGAACCCGAATCGATCAGCCGGTTGGGTGCGTGTTGTCGTGCGGCAGGTTCAGCAGCAGCGGGGTTAATCTCGCTGGCGACTACCCATAGCGGCGTTAAACAGAGTAGTGACAAAGCGAAAAATGCGGCGCTCAATTGGAAGCGTGTAGTGTGGAGATCGGTTTGCATAGTGTCGCTCGGTTAGGAACCCCATCATAGCAAGCTGCGAGCGTGTGAAGAAAATGTTGAAAAATGTTATGCCACAATTCGTTGGACGGGCTTGCCCGCGATGAATTAGCGTTGGTTATCGCGGGCAAGCCCGCTCCAGAAACGCTGGCGGCGTGCCGCGCCTGAAAGCAGAGATCGATGAACTAGTTGACCTGTACAAGCTAATCACTGCCGTTGCACTGTAGCAGCGCAATTGAGTATGATTACGAAGTTATTGCGCCGCAGCAAGCGGCGCGCCCACCACAAATACTTACCCCGATTTTCAACCCTCGTTCAGGAGCATCCTCATGAAAAAACCCATGCGTGTCGCCGTTACCGGCGCGGCCGGACAAATTGGCTACGCATTGCTGTTTCGCATCGCCAGCGGTGAAATGCTCGGCAAGGACCAGCCGGTCATTTTGCAGATGCTGGAGATTCCCGACGAGAAGGCGCAGAACGCGCTTAAGGGCGTGATGATGGAGCTGGATGATTGTGCGTTCCCGCTGCTCGCCGGCATGGTTCCAGCCGCTGATCCGCTGGTGGCGTTCAAGGACGCCGATGTTGCGTTGCTGGTGGGCGCGCGCCCGCGCACCAAGGGCATGGAGCGCAAGGATTTGCTTGAGGCCAACGGTGCGATTTTTACCGGCCAGGGCAGGGCGCTAGACGCCGTCGCCAGCCGCAGCGTAAAAGTCCTGGTGGTCGGCAATCCGGCTAACACCAATGCTTACATCGCCATGAATTCCGCCCCCGGCCTGGCGCGCGAGAACTTCACTTCGATGATGCGCCTGGATCACAATCGCGCCGTGTCGCAAATCGCCACACGGCTCGGGAAGCCGGTGGCGAGCATCGAGAAACTGCTTGTTTGGGGCAATCACTCGCCGACCATGTATCCCGACTATCGCTTCGCCACCTGCGAAGGAAAAAGTGTCAAGGACATGATTAACGACACAGCCTGGTACAAGGAAGTTTTTATTCCCACCGTCGCCAAGCGCGGCACCGCCATCATCGAGGCGCGCGGTTTGTCGTCAGCCGCGTCAGCCGCCAATGCCGCCATCGATCATGTGCGTGATTGGGTGCAAGGCTCGAGCGGCAAGTGGGTCACCATGGGCATTGCCAGCGACGGCAGTTATGGCATACCCGAGGGCGTGATGTACGGTGTCCCGGTCACCACGGCGAACGGAAAATATCAGACCATCAAGGGTCTGGAAATTGATGCCTTCAGCCGCGAAAAAATGGATTTCACCCTTAAAGAGCTCGAAGAAGAACGTGCTGGCGTGGCGCATTTGTTGAAGTAAAACACGTTCGGCAGGTTGGCTCGATCCCAATTCCATTTCTCAATCATTGGTTCATTTGTTGAACGAAGCCGCTACGCGGAGAAGCCCCCTCGGCAATTGATTAAATTGCATAATTCATCCTCACCCCGAAAGGGATTTTCCACACTTTAGCATGA
>JAYWAM010000070.1:0-6927 GCA_043782425.1 Betaproteobacteria bacterium | reverse complement strand
TGTTGATGGGACTGGGTCCCAGCCTCCGCTGGGACGACGAATATGTTGGATCTCGAACAACCCTGACCGTTCGAGCGCAAGGCCAGCCCTCGTCTGTGTTCCTCTGTGTTCTCTGTGGATTCCTGTTCTTAGCAGCACTGCGCAATGGCGGACGGTCTCCTAAGCGCCGAGCTTGAGCACCAGCGCGTTGAGGCGTTTTACGAATCCTGCCGGGTCTTCGAGCTGGCCGCCTTCGGCGAGTAGTGATTGGTCGAATAGCACGTGCGACCAGTCGGCAAACTGCGCCTCGTTCGTTTCAGCTTTGAGCTTTTCGATAAGCGGATGCGCGGGGTTGATTTCCAGGATGGGTGCGGTCTTGCCGACCTTCTGGCCTGCGGCCTTGAGCATACGCTCTAAGTTGCCGGAAAGGTCACGCTCATCAACCACCAGACACGCCGGTGAATCGGTGAGGCGGTGTGTGATGCGCACCTCTTTGACCTTGTCGCCCAGCGCGCTCTTGATTCTTTCCACCAGCGGCTTGAACTCGTCGGCGGCCTTCTCCTGCTCCTTTTTCTCGGCCTCGTCGGCGAGTGCACCCAGATCGAGATCGCCCTTGGCGACCGACTGGAGCTTCTTGCCTTCAAATTCGTGCAACGAAGCCAGCCACCATTCGTCCACCGGATCGGTGAGCAAAATCACCTCGATGCCTTTTTTGCGGAACACCTCAAGATGCGGACTGTTCTTGGCCGCAGCAAAGCTATCAGCGCTGGCGTAATAAATTTTTTCCTGACCGTGCTTCATGCGTGCAAGGTAATCGGCAAAGGAAACATCCTGCACCTCGCTGTCGTTATGCGTGGAGGCGAAGCGGCACAGCTTGGCAATCTTGTCCTTGTTGGCAAAATCCTCGCCCATGCCTTCCTTGAATACGCGGCCAAAGGCCTGCCAAAATGTGGCGTACTTTTCCTTATCTGCGGCCACATCACTTTGCGCCAGGTCTTCGAGCATGCCGAGCACTTTTTTCGTGCAGCCGGCCTTGATGGCTTCGACCGTGCGGCTTTCTTGCAGGATTTCGCGCGACACATTGAGCGGCAGGTCATTGGAATCGACCACGCCTTTGACGAAACGCAGATAACGCGGCATAAGCTGCTCGGCATCGTCCATGATGAACACGCGGCGCACGTAAAGTTTGATGCCGTGCTTGTGGTCACGTTCGAACATGTCGAACGGCGCCTTGGAGGGGATGTAAAGCAACTGAATGTATTCCTGCTTGCCTTCGACCTTGGAGTGGGTCCAGGTGAGCGGCGTTTCCCAATCGTGCGAAACGTGCTTGTAGAACTCCTCGTACTGCTCATCGCTGATGTCGTTCTTGGGGCGCGTCCACAACGCGCTGGCGCGGTTGACGGTTTCGTCTGCGGGTTCGGCTGTGGGTTCGGCGTCTTCTTTCGCCTCGCCTTTCATGATGATGGGGATCTGAATGTGGTCGGAGTACTTGCGGATCACCGCTTTCACGCGCCAGTCATCGAGAAATTCTTCCTCATCTTTTTTAAGATGCAGCGTTACTTCGGTGCCGCGTCCTGCCTTATCCACGGGTTCAATGGTGAATTCACCCGAACCGTCCGACTCCCATTTCACGCCCTCTTGCGTGGGCAGACCGGCGCGGCGGCTGATAAGCGTCACCTTGTCGGCGACGATGAAGGCCGAGTAAAAGCCCACGCCGAATTGGCCTATGAGATGCGCATCCTTGGCCTGGTCGCCGGAAAGCTGCTGAAAGAATTCCTTGGTGCCCGATTTGGCGATGGTGCCGATATTGGCGATCACCTCGTCTTTCGACATACCTATGCCGTTGTCGGCAATGGTGATAGTCTTGGCTTCCTTGTCAAAGCTGATACGTACCTTGAGCTCGGAATCATTTTCATAAAGCTCGGGCCGCGTCACCGCCTCGAAGCGCAGCTTGTCGGCGGCATCTGACGCATTGGAAATCAGTTCGCGCAGAAAAATCTCCTTGTTGGAATACAAGGAATGAATCATCAGATTGAGCAGTTGCTTGACTTCAGCCTGGAAGCTCAGGGTTTCTTTGGTAGCAGTGGCAGACATGTTTTTCCTCGATTTTTCGTACCTACTCAGCGCCAACAAATTTAATGGGACGCAGATGACGCGGATGAGTATGATGAACGCAGATAATGATAAATTTCCAGAAATCAAACAAGAAAAATCCTATTTAATCATAATTATCAGCGTCATCAGCGTTCTGTTTTTGGCCTCTGAGTAGTGACGTTTTTTCAATGACAAGCCGTGCAGATGGGTTCGCTGCCAGACATTTCAAGCCCGTGCGCTGTGCGGGCCGGGTAAAAGCTGCAATAATTGCTGGCAAGCACTGTTCCAAGGAATCTCTGAACAAGTGTCGTCCCCGCGAAAGCGGGGAACCATTTTTTCTTGAGAAACATGGATTCCCGTTTTCACGGGAATGACAAATCAGGACCTAGTCAGAGCTTCCCTAATTTCGTAACCAAGGAAACCCCATGCCCACTATGCACCGCACGTTGTTGTTGTTACTGTTGCCCCTTGCCCTAATGTCCGCCGTCGATTCTGCGGCGCAGGTGTTCAAATGGACCGACAAGGACGGCAAGGTTCACTACGGCGACAACCCACCGCCAGAAGCAAAACCCAATCAAGTCAAGGTGGGCGTGCAGTCCTTCGGCGGGCCCGCCGAAGTGGATTATGTTTCCATTCTCAAGCGTCCCATCAAGGGCGGCGCTGCGGCAAACCGCGCCGATGTGGTGATTTACAGCGCTTCGTGGTGTGGCCCGTGCAAGAGCGCCAAGGCGTGGATGGCGAGCCAGAATATTCCTTTTACCGATTACGACGTCGAAACCAGCGAACAGGGAAAGCGTGATTTCCAGGCGATGGGCGCACGCGGCGTGCCCACCATTCTGGTGGGTGAGCAGCGCATGACTGGCTTCAGCGCCAGCAACCTCTCAGCCATGCTGAAAAAAGGCGGGTACTGAACATGCACCATTTGCGCTGGCTGCTTGCCCTAACATTGCCGCTCTGGACAACGCTGGCGAGCGCCGTATTGCCCATCGAAACCATCAAGTTGCCGCCAGGTTTTACCATCAGCGTGTTTGCCGAAAACGTGCAAGACGCGCGTTCCATGGCGCTGGGCGACAAGGGCACGCTGTTCGTCGGCACGCGCAGCGCGGGCAAGGTGTACGCCATCAAGCACGACGGCAAGCGCGCGCAGCAAGTCATCACCATCGCATCGGGCCTGAACATGCCCAATGGCGTGGCGTTCAGACAGGGAGCGCTGTATGTGGCGGAAGTCAACCGCATCTGGCGCTATGACAACATCGAGGCCAATCTTGCCAATCCGCCCAAAGCGTCCCTCGTCTCCGACAAATTCCCCAGTGATCGCCACCACGGCTGGAAATTTATCCGCTTCGGCCCTGATGGCATGCTCTATGTGCCGGTCGGCGCGCCGTGCAACATTTGCGAACCGGCTGATCCTTACGCCGCCATCTTGCGCTTCAAGGTTGACGGGGCCGCCGCTGACGCGCCAGAAGTGTTTGCGCGCGGCGTGCGTAACAGCGTCGGATTCGACTGGCATCCACATACCAAGGAACTGTGGTTTACCGACAATGGCCGCGACATGCTGGGCGACGATGTTCCGCCGTGCGAGCTCAATCACGCGCCCAAGGCGGGCATGCATTTCGGCTATCCCTACTGCCACGGCAGCGAGGTGAGCGATCCCGAATTCGGCGCCAAGCGGCAATGCAAAGAATTCATTGCGCCGGAAGTGAATTTCCAGGCGCACGTCGCCCCGCTCGGCATGCGTTTTTACAACGGCGAGATGTTTCCCGCGCAATACAAAAATCAGATTTTTGTCGCGCAGCACGGTTCCTGGAACCGCAGCAAAAAGGTCGGCTACAAGGTGGCGCTGGTGCGCCTCAAAGACGGCAAAGCGCAAGAAGAAGTGTTCGCCGAAGGCTGGCTACAACCGGGCGAAAAAGTCTGGGGCCGCCCGGTCGATGTGATGGTGATGCCCGATGGCGCGATGCTGGTATCGGACGATCACGCAAATGCGATTTATCGCATTGCGTATGTAAAATAAAAGTGGCTACTCAGGCAACCACCTATGCGATGCAGGATTAGCCAGATGATCCACAGATGTCACAGAGGAACAAAGAGGAAAAGCGAAGGCAATGGTCGATGCGCTTCCATCGCTGCACCTATGATAGTGCGGTTGCAGGGGGCTTCATTTTCTGTGTCCTTCTGTGTTATCTGTGGATTTCTTTTCTCAATCGACTCGGCTCATCAAACGAAAAAGAATCCCTACAACTGTTTCACCTCGTAGCCCTTGGTCTTGAGCATTTCAACCAAGCCGCGCTTGCCGACCAGATGCATGGCGCCAACCGCGACGAAATGAATCTGCGCACCGGCAAGATAGCCCTCGATCTTAGACAGCATGGCCGGGTTGCGACCGTAAAGCATTTTTTCGTCGAGCACTACGGTCATACTCATACCCTCATTGGCTTGCTTCACCACATCTTGCAACAGCGACGCATCGCCTATGCTCCAGGCGTTGAACATGCCGGTGATCTGCTCGGTCGCCTTGCCGCTTTCAAGCGCGCTGATAGCGTTGGAAAGAACCGCCTCCTGCTCCTCACGCGCTAGCGAACTCAGCAGCTTCATCTGCTGTTCAACCGATTCCAGCTCAAGCACCGCTTTGCCGCCCAACACCGCTTTTTCGATGAAGTAGCCATCAACACCATAGCGTTGGTCGTAACCTAAGCGTGTGAATTCTGCAATGCTAAGCAAGCCGCCGACCATGAATGGCTTGAGCAGCTTTGCCTCTTCGTAAGGAATTTTGAAGCGCGCAAACTGAACTTTGGCGCGATCAAGAAGAGGCTTGGGTATCTGTGTATCGAGCGAGTCGGGTGGCGTGTACTTCATCAGCGGCAGCGTCGCCGCCATGCTGTCCAGATTGGTGACATCGGCTTCCACCACCAGCTTGGCGGATTTCTTGAAGGCGCCTTCCACCGCATCGGGCAAAGGGTAGAAGGAGAGCTTGCCGACGTGTATGGTGCCGAAAAGGTAAACTGTGTTGCTCTTGGATTTGACCTGCCACAGCAAACTTTTCGATGCGCTTTGGGCTTGCGCCGCGCAAATGACGCTGGCCGCGCAGACGATCATCAAGCGCAATAACAGGGTTTTGTATAGCTTGTTCATACTTGAAACTCCGATTGATCTGTAAGGACGCAGTAGCAGCAGTGACCAAGGTTAGCACAGCAACAACGACATTACCGCAGCGCATAGGACTCATGGCCCACACCGAACGTTCCATCCGCATCCATCAATTGAGCAAATCTTACCGGCCCGGCGTGGCGGTGCTGCGCAACATCGACCTGACTTTGCATGGCGTTGGCATCAGCGCCATCATCGGCCCGAGCGGCTCAGGCAAATCCACGCTCATGCGCTGCATCAACCGGCTGGTCGAGCCCAGCGCTGGCGAAATCTGGTTTCGCGGGCGCGATCTTGGCACGCTGCGCGGCGCCGCACTGCGCGAAGCGCGCCGCAGCATCGGCATGGTGTTCCAGGAACATAATTTGGTTGAACGTCTCACCGTCATGGAAAACGTCTTGTGCGGCAGATTGGGATATTTGCCGCTAAGTAAAATTCTGCTGCGCCAATTCCCACGCGCGGATATCGATGAAGCGCGAACGCTGCTCGAATCCATCGGCCTGGCCGATCTGGCGCACGAAAGGGCAGACCGGCTCTCGGGCGGGCAGCGCCAGCGCGTGGGCATAGCTCGCGCCATCATGCAGCATCCCGAGGTGCTGCTGGCCGACGAGCCCACCTCGTCGCTCGACCCCAAGACCTCGGTCGAGATCATGGAGCTGGTGTCGGCGCTGGCCGACAGGCGCAATATTCCGGTGGTCATCAACATGCATAACGTCGATCTGGCGAAACGTTTCTGCACACGCATGATCGGGCTATCGGACGGAACCCTGGTGTTCGACGGCATTCCCGCAGAACTCACCGACACCCGCCTCAAGGAAATTTATGGAGGCGAGGATTGGCTGCAATGACAGGGCAATATAGACAGATAAGGCGAATGATTGGTGCGCAAGCGCACCCTACGACTTCTGGGCTGCGAACCAGTATCCATGCTGGTTTCCAGCTATTTTGAGTGATTATTGGACAATCTTATTGGGTCGCTTTTACTTTACCGGAGTCGACCGAATGCAAATAGAATACGAAAATATCTACTTGAACTTCGTGTTATTCAATGCCGCCCATCACCTCACGTAGGGTGCGCTTGCGCACCATCACCGTCAAACACAAATCATGTCCGAATACCGTCGCGCCTTTGTTCCAGGGGGCACATTCTTCTTCACCGTCGTCACACACCAGCGCCAGCCGCTGTTAACCAAGGCATGGTGCCGCGAGGCGCTGCATCAAGCTATTTCACGCACGCGCGAGACCCACCCACTCGACATCATTGCGTGGGTTTTGCTCCCCGATCATATGCATGCCATTTGGCGCTTGCCCCAGGGAGATTCCGACTTTTCTCTCAGATGGTCATTGATAAAACAATCGGTCACGCGAGTCCATGCCGCACGACTTGAAAGCCAGCGGTTAAGCAAGTCGAGAGGCAAGCGCCGCGAAGGCGGGCTGTGGCAACGGCGGTTTTGGGAGCACCAGATTCGCGACGACAATGATCTGGCGCGGCATGTGGAATACATCCACTACAATCCGGTTAAGCACGGCCATGTGGCGCGCGTAATCGACTGGCCCTACTCTACGTTCCATCGTTTTGTGAGGAACGGCGATTTCCCGGAGGATTGGGCGGGCGTCTCGGCATTGAATATGGAGGGTGGATTTGGCGAATGATTGGTGCGCAAGCGCACCCTACGGCTGCCTGGCTGCTTCCTACTTCTTAGAATTAGG
>JAYWAM010000069.1:0-6933 GCA_043782425.1 Betaproteobacteria bacterium | reverse complement strand
AGATCCACGTCGCTTGACATGCGCAATGTCTGCGCAGCATCAGCAATAATCCGCTGGCGAAACGGCAGCGGGAAGGGATCTGACTTTAACTCCATGTCGGTGAATGCGTTCACCACCAACTGGGCCTCGTTCAGCTTGCTGCTGTCAAAGGGGTAGCCGCCCTCGAAGATAACCTTGCTCTGAGTTTTATTCGATACGTCGGCCAGATAATTTGTCAAGGCGCCGCCCACCAGCATATCGACTCTCGTTGGATGAATCACGGGGTAATCGGACGGCAAGATCGAAAAATCAATTTGCGTGGGAAATAACGAGTTACCGCTGTCATCCAGGTAAATGCGGCTGGTATCGGTTCCCGCTGGTGTATCAATGGGAAACGCACGATCCACTTTCACATCCAGACCATAGAAATAGGGCGCATTGCTCTGCGGCATGGTGATGACGCTAGTGTAAGTAGTTGGGGTCTTGCTACAGTCCTTTTCGAACACCGGTGTTGTCACGCTGACATTCACAGTGACGCCTACACTGACGCGCGAGGGCGCCGGGCCTGCGCTGGCGAAGGTCTGATAGTCGTAGGCGCTGGACGTTTGTACTGGCTCGGCGCTGCCGCCTCCAGAAACGGAGAAATTAAAACTAGCCGAATCGACGGGCTTGATAACCCGGTCTGGCGAGGTCTTAACCTCGCAGCCGCTTGGGTTACCTTTGTCATCGTAGAGCACCTTGGTGGTAAAGCTGGCCGTCTCAGCCTGGTACAGCTTGAACGGAATAGGCGTGTTGTAGCGCGCCCCCAGCTTGACCGCCGCCCCATCAACATTCTGTGCTTGCAAAAAGACCAGCGTCCATGCACCGCTACAGGATTGCCCGTCGGAAAAGGTGTGTGAAAATGACTTGCCGGCCGCCGTGCCTGAAATGGGGTAACGCGCGCCATCGGTGTAATCGATTAACACCCGGAAATAGGCCTTTCCAAAGGAGTCGGTGGATGTGGAATAAGAAGGCCCGCCGCATGCACCATAAAGCGATACCGCATTACACGTACTCGAATCGCCTACCAGCGCGGGCTTCGGTGAACCAGCGGGATTAGTACAGGTGTTGATGGCATCTTGCGCATTGACATCGACATTGACGTTGGCAGCCGGGTTCTGATATTTGTCCTTGACCACTATGCTCGCTAGCGCTCCCTGATTCCCGACGTAGCTGTCAACCACGGAATCGGGATCACCGGGAAACGCGAATGCATTGAAGGGCTCAATTGCGGAAAGAGTTCCCTTGCGCGTTGCTACGGAAGTGCTGATAAAATTTTGCCCGACCTGGGTTGGGTATTTATCACCCTGGTTCTTAAAAAGAAGAACCGTGCTGAGACTAGTGCTTGTTCCCAATGTGAATTCGGCCTGAGCAATGCCTGCGCCATCCGATACGGCTACGATGCTCGCCTGGCCGCCGAACGCGCCGCCGCCGCGAGTGGAAACAAAGGTGACATTCGCGCCCTTGACAGGGCGGCCGTTTACATCGCGCAAGCGCACGGCAAGCTTGGTCTTGAGCACCTCTCCCACTGTTCCTGTTTGCCCGTCGGTTTCGCTAATGAGCGCGATTGAGGTTGTAGCCAGCGGGTCATCGCTGGCCTTGCCGCCATTCGGGTTGGAGAGGGCATCGACGAGAAACTGCAACGTCCACGCATCGGGCGCCGGGGTGCTCGTTCCGCCGGCAATCCGCCCGGAAATAAAATAGCCTGCCGCCTTGGTGGCAGGATCTTTTACAACCCATGCCGATCCACTCCAGGCGTTTCTCGCTAGCGGCGCATTATGTGTGGTGACCGCGTAACCCTGCCGCACCCAATTGCGTATATCGTCCTTGACCGAAGCAGCGTGGCCGAGCGTGGAAAGCTGGGTTTCGAGGTTGGCGCTGTCGATTGCGACACGCGCGCCAGTGAGGGCGAGCACGCGATCCGCCGACACACTATCGACCTGGAACTGATTCTTGAAGGTGAGTTGCTCCAGCGAAGAACCCTGCAACGCGGATAGCTCCATCCAATCGGCGCGCGCACTGTTCTTTCCTATCGGTTCGGCGATATGCGTCATGGCGTCAACGGTCACGCCACGCCAGCTTGCCGCGAACGTGACATTGAGAACCGCATCGGTACGCAGATAGTTGTTGACCATCACCAGAGAAGGCAGCGGACGCAACACCGCCGCACCGGTCAACAAGGCAAACTCATCGTCGGCCGTCTTCCACGATTTGACGTAGCTTTGCGCGATGCCATCAAGCAGACGTGCGGCATCGAATTCGGCATCCCCGGCAGGCGAATCGGCGGAGCGGCTGAGATCGCCAGAGGCAAAACCAAGCGCGTGATAGGCGCCTGCCGTCAGCGTCTGATCGAAAGTGTGCACGCCAAACGGTCCGCTGAAGGTGACTTCAAGTTTAACCGCAGCGCCAGGCGCGAGGGCGACCGTTCCCGAGCCGCGGTTCTGTCCGCCAATGCGAATCTGCGGTCGTAATGTGACCAGGTAAGCAGGTGTTAAATCAATGCCGCCCCATAACAGCGAAACGCGATCATCATTCAATGTAGCAGCTTCGTATGAAAGCGTGACGCGGTTGTTGATCAGCTCCTTGAGAGAAAAACTTTTGTCCAGACCTGCGGTTGCAGGTGTCGCTGCTGTAGACAAGCGCAGCCGCACGCTCACTTCGAGTTGCGCATCGAGATCCGGCGCTTCGCGCGTCACTGCGACCACTGAATACGGCAGTGTGTTAGGCAAAAAATCGAGGTGTTGCAAAGCGATGCGCGCCGCGCCCAACGCCTGCAAATAATTTTGCCCTGCGGGAAGCGCAGCAGCCGCGCGCGTCTGAATAAAAGCGAGCAGGTCCTTGTCGCGGTCAGCACTCAGGTACTCGGCTGCAAGCGCGCCGCCGCTCAAACCAAGCGTGTCAAGTAGCGGTGTTGCCGCAGCACCTTCGAGACGTTTGAAAGACGCATCGAGCGGCAACCAGGTCGGGCCGGTGGTATCGAGGACGACACCGCGATAGTTGGTGTAAGGCGCCCTGGCTGCAACCCAGATGTGCTCCATGCGCACCAGCGCCACGCGCCCGCCTTGCACGACCGGCGCATAGGCAATACCGGCGCGACCCAGCGCCTCGGGAACCAGCGCTGCATCGGCGAGCCCCATCTGCGACGCGACCGTCTCGACTGGAAGTTCGATGACGCCCTGCACATAACGCGCCGGAGCGCCGCTTGCGCGCAGCAGCGCGATGAGCAGCGACGCCTGGTCCAGATCGTTGCCGGTTTTATTGCGCAGCACACCGGTCGCGCCTTTATGGCTGCCGACATACCATTCTGTCTTCACCTCGTTGCGCACAAATTCGAAAATTCGTGCGTAGTCATAGCCAAGTTCCTTGGCTTTAGCAAGAATCTCGTCACTGAATGGCGCGTCAGGCGCGCCAGCCATATCCGCCTGCTGGTAGCCGGTCTCAGTAGTGACAAGATAGGATGGCGTGACCAGCGGACTGATAAGCGGCGTGCGCGCGGCCAGATTCGCCGGGCGCACGGGGAGTGTCGTGGCGCGCAGGATCGCTGCGGGAGGTTCAGCCGACAAACCCATCAGGATGGTTCTGGCGCGCTCAATGGCGCTCTTATCGATGACACCGCGTGCTGCATGACTTTTTTGCGCAGGAGTGGCGACACCTAATACACCATACAGCGCATCGATGGGCGCGCGCACACGCGACTCGGCCGCAAGTAAACGATCTTCAAATTCTGCCGAGACCCCGGCATCGCGCAGACGTTTTTTTGCATCGGAGAACGTCGCGCTGACGAGCGCGTCGGCGGCGCGCAGGTTTTCGAGCGCAGCGGAAAGCGACTCTGCATCGCCCTTTCCCGCAGCGCTTGCATCAAGCGCATCGCGAACGCCATCCAGCGCCTGCTTGAGCACCGTTCCCTCGCTGCGCTGCGGAGGCCGCACGGAGATTGCCTTCTGTGGATTCTGCATATGCCAGCGATTAATTAATACCTGCGGCGATTCACCATGCGCGATTGCTTCGACAATTTCACGTTCAAGCGTCGCCGCAATAGGCGCCTCGGCGTATGCAAGGGCCGCATTGGCGGCAAGTAAAATTGCTAACGTTGTTCGCGTAAAGAACGAAAGAATCGAAAAAGGTTGCCTGTGCTTCATTTTATTTTCCGGAAAGCATTAAAGTAAGGAATCCCCGATTAAAGCATTCGAGGGCAGGCTTCAGCGGGAATCCATGTTTTACAACGGAAAATGGTTCCCCGCTTTCGCGCGGAAGACACTTAATCAGAGGTTCCTTAACTTGTCGCAGAACGTAAATCATCATGGCAACACGCCCTTGAATGCGCCGCATTGCTGGAATTGCACACCGCTGGCAAAGAGTTCGTGAATAAAAAGCTGGCCGTAGTAGCTGCTGCCTGTCTGGATAAATTTTGCTTCCGGAGCAAGCAGCGTTCCCTGGAGCGGCCAGTTGCTGGCGCTGATCGAATCCGCCTGAGGGAAATTGAAAAGTATTTGCGTGGCTAAAGGATGCTGTAGCAGCGGGCTCCTTTGTCCGCCTTGCAACACATATTGCTGGCCATTGCTGAACGAAGGGTTGCCACCCGTGACATTCACGATCACTGTGGATGTCAGCGGAACATCGAATACCAGCGAACGCGTTTTACCCGCCTGGCTGCTGCTGAACGTAAAGATATTTTGCGTAGGACTCGTCCCATGCAGAGTCAGCGTATTTCCCGCATCTTCGATGGCGGCGATGCCGACAAGTTTACCCAGGCGATCCGATAGCTGCTTGTAGTACGTGCCCAGGCCATCCCAGTTTTCCGTCTGCAAGCTGGACGCAGCCGAGCGGTATTTGACCGCAGACGGAATGGAAATTTTCCCGACCGCGCGCGCGATGCCGCTCCCGCCGTTGCCGATGCTGCCTGAGCCTTGCCATATTATTTCTCCCCCCGCCATGACTCGCGCAGAATCTCCAAACCATGCAGTCGCCATCGTCTGATTAGTTATGTGCGCATCACCTGCGACACCTACAGACCCTTCCACGCTCCCCTGGGAGAATTGCGCATCGCCAAATACCATGACTTGATAATTCCCCAGTGTCGGCATTCCCTGATCGGGCCGCATACACACAGGAATCTGCTGGCACCACGCTGAAGCCGTCTTGACGGCAAGATGAGCAAGCAGATTCGTGCTCTCGCCGGGACTATTGATCCTGCCAACTTCTTTGGCCGCATCGAGCAACGCATATAAAGCGCCCTCGGGATCGGTGGAAAGTTTTACTGCCGAATCGTTCACGTCCTTCACGGCGTTGTCGCGTGCGCTACGGTCACCGCCCGTGAGATTGAGCGCGGACAAAGCTTGCACAAGCGCGGCATGGCTGCCATCGCCAAAAGCCGCGACCATTAGATCTAGCGTCGCAAAGGCAGAACCGGAATCAAAGCGAACCACGTAAATACCTTTGTCGCCAGGCACAGTCAATACCAGATCGATATTACGTTGCTCGCCGGCAGCAAGATTCAATTGCCACACAGCGCCAGCAGTTGGGCTCGGGCTGGCGCTCTGTAGCGTAACGCCTACAGGCAACGCAGCCTGAACCGTTACACTACCAGCCCCGCCGGTGTTTACAATCGACAGGCGCGCGCTGATTGTCGCACCTGGTTCCACCACGCTAGGCGCAACCTTGACCAGTAACGGCTTGGCATTAGCCTCGACGTTGATATTGGCCAGCATAGTGGCGGCAAGATCGAAAGCCACAGTTAGCGCGTGTCCTTGCCCATACTGGCTGGATATGACAGCGGGGCTGCCCTTGGCATCGTCGAAGCGAGCATGTACAACGGCCCGTGTCGATAGGGTCTCGAACGTCATGGCGCGGCCTTTGGCGGTGAAATTGCTGACTGCCAGAAGTGTATCGCTCGCCACGACAGTGTGAGCCGTATTGCCAGACAGCGCGCCTTTGTATTTGACGCCAAGAATATCGTCAATGCCGTTGTTGCGCTCGTCGTGAACGCCATCGACGATCAGACCCTTGCCCGCGAAGACCTCTTCGCCTATCTCCTCGGCCAGCCGGTCCTTGAGTTTCTCGCGCCCGCCCGATATCCAGTATTCGTTCCAATTCCCGCAACGCAGTTCCTCACGGAATACTTCGACATCGGTCACCACGCGATGCGTTATGCTGAGATCGGTCAGCAAGCCATCCAGGAAAACCTTGCGCTGCTCGGCGCAATTTTCATCGGGACTGTCTTCATTGCCGGAGGAGTCTGACGATTTAGAATGATCGTCCTCGCTGGACTTGTAACAACTCGCCAGCACAAGTACGCGCGACTGCGGAGTCAGCACAGCCGAAAGTTTGACTATCGCCAGCGACTGCAAGGTGAGGGGCGTATCAGCAAGCAGCACTTCGCTTGCGCCGTGCTTTTCGGTCAAAGCAACCTGGTAAGTTCCGGCCGTTTGCCCCGCTGTGCTCCATGCGAAGGACCAGGAATAAGCCGTGTTGGCGGCCAGCGTCACTGTGGTAGTCCATTCGGAAAGCGTGGTGCTGCTTAGCGGGTCGTAAATACGCACTTTGAGCGGCAAATTGGCGATGGCTGACGTGCTGGTCACCAGAGTACTGATTTGTACACTGTCGCCAATATTGACCGTGGCTGGATTGACTTTAAGCGTAGCGCTAAGCACTCCTACCGTGATCGCCACGGGCGTACTCGTCGCCGTGCCGCCCTGGTTGTCGGTGGCCTTCGCCGTGAGCGTGTAGCTGCCCGCCGCGACACCTGTCCAGGTCACGGTGCAAGGCGATGCGTTGCACTCACCTAGCTTCAGCGTTCCTTGGAAAATTTCGATCTTCGTGATGGTGCCGTCGCTGTCCTGCGCCGTCGCCGTGATCGGCACATCCACCGGCGCGGTGTAGCTGGCTGCGTTCAGCGGTGCGGTAATGGCTGCCACT
>JAYWAM010000068.1:0-2632 GCA_043782425.1 Betaproteobacteria bacterium | reverse complement strand
CAGTGGCCGGAGGGTGTTTCTCTTGGCTGCCGCCACGATTCTTATTGGCAAAACCAATTTGCAATGTTGCCGGTTTAGTAAAATAGTCACATAACAAGAAAACAAGATGAAGATTTCGCTCGCGAATATTGATGTTGAGTTGGGGCGCGGCAGCGAAATGCGGGGCATCTTGAACGATGTGTCGCTTGACCTCGCAGCTGGCGAACAGATCGCGATCATTGGCCCTTCGGGCGCTGGCAAAACGACACTACTCCACACGCTGGCCTGCGCGATTGCGCCCTCGCGCGGTATGTTGCTAATCGATGGCGCATCACCTTGGAAATTATCAAAAGCCAGCTTGCACCGGCTACGCGGGAATATCTTTCTGGCGCCACAAGCGCCGCCGCTGCCGCCTAGGCAACGCGTGGTGCATACGGTTCTGGCTGGGCGATTGGCGAAAACGAGCATGTTGGCCGCGCTTGCGTCTCTCTATAAACCCCGCGACGCCGCGGTGGCCGAGGCGTATGCGGCCCTCGCGCAATTTAGGGTCGAAGACAAGCTCTGGCTCCGATGTGATCGCTTATCAGGCGGAGAACGACAACGCGTTGGTTTGGCTCGTATGCTCGTCTCTGACACGCCCTTGATTTTGCTCGATGAGCCTGTCTCGGCGCTGGACCCCGCACTGGGACTTTCTGCGCTCAAAACGATTCAAGATGAAGCCACCGCCCGCCATGCAACACTCGTGGTGAGCCTGCACGATGTGCAGCTGGCACGCCAACGCTTTAGCCGCTTGGTTGGCCTCAAAGCGGGGCGAATTCATTTTGATTTGCCGGCCAGCGCCGTTGATGAGTCAACGCTTGCCGATCTCTACGGCGCAGAGTTTGAAGAAGCATCCGGTGTTGCGCAATCGCGCGTTGCTGTGATTGCAGATCATGAAATTGCAAGTGAGACGGCGATGGCGATGGCTATTGCTAAACCACCACCTGCTGAACGCTGTTTTTAGCATAGCTGAATGACGTTGCAATCCAGTCCTGCCCACACGCCGCACGCCAATGCGGCATCGGCCATCCGGGATCCGGCGTGGCATGAACGGTTGACGTCTACTTGGGTTTTCTTCTTTTTAATCGCGGGCTGTGCCTTCATCACGGAATTCAAACCTTGGGTGTTTTTTGATCGCGCGAGCCTTCGTTCATCCGGGCAATTTTTGGCGTCGTTTTATCCGCCCGCGCATGATGCCGAATTTTTATCCTTGCTGTTGACATCCGCATGGCAAACGATCTCGGTGGCAACGGCAGGCGTCACCCTTGCGCTGTTGGCGGCAGCGCCGTTAGCCTTGATCGCCACGCGCACCCTGTCGATTTCTCGTATCGGTAACCGGTCAAGCGTCAAGCAGTTATCCGCCAGCATGATGTTCATCCCGACGGCCATTCGGAGTCTCGTTCGGCTGATCCTGATCTTGCTACGCAGCATTCCTGAGCTGGTATGGGGGCTTCTCTTCGTCCGCGCCATCGGCTTGGGCGATACGGCGGGTGTGTTGGCGATCGCCCTGACCTACACGGGCATGATGGGCAAAGTTTTTTTAGAAATCATCGAATCTCAAGATGCGCGTCCAACCCAAGCGCTACTGAGCAACGGCGCGTCACGCGGCCAAGCATTTTTATATGCAACCCTACCCAGCTGTTTACCAGAATTGGTTTCGTACACCGTGTTTCGCTGGGAATGTGCGATTCGCTCATCGGTGATCCTCGGCTTTGTGGGCGCAGGCGGTCTGGGCCAACAGATGGATTTATCGATGAAAATGATGAACGGTGGGCAGGCCGTGATGCTGTTGGCCGCATTTGTAGTGTTGGTTGGGGTGGCCGATTTGGTCAGTAAAAAATTACGGAAATGGCTTGCTTAACATGAATGCGCCCAACCAATCCACAGGCGTATCTACGCCAACAGCTACGCTAACCACTGCGCCAACCGCCATGCCATTGCCGCCAGCGGCGCACGGTCGCTTGGTGATACTGGCGATCGCAGTGTTGGTCATGGCATCGTTTGCCACGCTGCGCGGTGATTGGAGCGGGCTATTTTCGCTGGAATCGGTCGCCAAGATGGCGGCATTGTGCCGCGATTTTTTTCCGCTCGAAACAAGCCCGGCGTTTCTCAACCAAATTGCATGGGCGACGGTTGAAACGATCGCAATGTCGCTCCTTGGCACGTTGCTGGCATTACTACTCGCGCTCACCATCGCGGTTCCGGCAGCAGGGCTGAACGGCAGTGCAATGCGCGCTGTGGCGCGGGCTTTGCTCAATGTTTGTCGCGCTGTTCCGGAATTGGTGTGGGCGAGTATTCTCGTCATCGCCGCTGGCTTGGGGCCGTTCCCAGGCACGCTCGCGCTGGCCTTCCACACGACCGGCGTTTTGGGGCGTCTGATCGCCGATGCATTTGAGAACGCACCCGCCGAGCCGTTTGAAGCACTGCGGCGCAACGGCGTCGGTCCGGTTTCCGCTTTTGCATACGGCACGCTACCGGTTGTGCTTCCACAAATCACGAGCTACACACTCTACCGTTGGGAAAACAATATCCGAGCGGCGGCAGTGCTCGGTGTGGTCGGCGCGGGCGGACTCGGGCAAATGCTGTCTTTTCACATGGGCTTGTTTCAAATGGG
>JAYWAM010000067.1:0-2632 GCA_043782425.1 Betaproteobacteria bacterium | reverse complement strand
ATGATGGTGGCCAACATCATCAAGACCCGTTACAAGCGCTCGGCACTGGGTGTTGTGTGGACGCTGCTAAACCCGCTTTTGAACATGACCGTGCTCACTTTGGCCTTTTCGGCCCTTTTCAGCAGTACGCTGGTGCACTACCCCGTGTATGTGCTCACAGGCTTGATCTTTTGGAACTTTTTTTCGCAGGTCACCCTGTACGCGATGAACACGCTGGTGTGGGGCGGCGGTTTGCTTAAGCGAGTCTACATTCCGCGCACCATCTTTGCGGTTTCTGCGGTGGGCAATGGGTTAGTAAACCTGGGGCTCTCACTCATACCTTTGGTGGTGATCATGCTGATATTTGGCCACCCGTTGTATGCCACGTGGTGGTTTGCGCCTCTTGGCGTGCTGTTGGCGGCGATGTTTACTCTAGGTGTAGCTCTATTTATGTCCACTCTGGCGGTCTATTTCACGGACGTCGTCGATCTCTATCAGGTATTTATTCAGGCCGCATTCTTTCTGACCCCGATCATGTACCCCAAGGATATCCTGCCCGCACAGTTGGCCTGGCTACTGCGCTTTAGCCCCTTATATAACCTATTGGAAGTATTTCGAGTGCCCCTGTACCAGGGCGCGATACCTGGGCCGCACACTCTGCTGGCGGCCGTGGCTTCGGCGGTGGGCGCTTTGCTGATCGGTTGGTGGGTGTTTACGCGAAAGGCCGACGAGTTTGCTTACCGCATCTGAACTGGCCCCGGCTCAGGCGCCAGTTGCGCAGTCTAGCGACCCGCCGGTGATCCAACTCGAAAATGTCTCCGTGCGCTACCGTGTGCCGCGGCAGCGCATCCCATCATTTAAGGAGTTCGTCATTCGCTGGTTGCGGCGCGAGGTGGAATACAACGAGTTTTGGGCTTTGCGGGGCGTGGACTTAGCCGTGCAGCACGGCGAGACGTTCGGCATTATCGGCGCTAACGGGGCCGGCAAAAGCACCCTGTTGAAAGTGGTGGCCCGCGTGTTGCGGCCCACCACCGGACGGGTGCGCATCCGCGGCCGGCTCGCGCCCTTGCTCGAGCTGGGGGCCGGTTTCGACTTTGAGCTCACGGGCCGAGAAAATGTTTACCTGAATGGCGCTATCCTGGGCCACTCGCGCCAGGTGATTGCCGAGCGCTTTGAGCGGATTGTGGATTTCGCCGGTGTGCGGGCATTTGTGGACGCGCCCCTGCGCACTTATTCCAGTGGCATGGTGGTGCGGCTGGGATTTTCAGTAGCGACCGATGTGCGGCCCGAAGTGTTGGTGGTGGATGAAGTGCTGGCCGTGGGAGATGCCGATTTTCAGCACAAATCGTCGGCACGGATTGAGGCCTATCGGGCCGCCGGCACGACCATTTTGATGGTATCGCACAATCTTGGCGCTGTGGCTGAACTGTGCGCGCGCGCGGCCTGGATCGAGAAGGGCATGGTACGCATGCTCGGGAAGGCGACTGATGTGGTGGAGCAATATAAAACAGGACACGCCTAGGCTGGTCTAGGCGAGCGCCTGAACCATTTCCATCGGATTGATCTGTCACTAGATGTCGGATAGAGGAACTACCCGCATGGATTCCAATAAACCGGTCGAGCCGCTGCCAGACGGCGCGCCATTCTTTTCAGCAAAACTCGAATCTGACATGATCGAGCAAATTTTGAAGCGCATTGACGAAAATCTGGCGCTGCGACCTCTGCTGCGAATAGCCGGCGAAATCCCCGATTTCACATTCGACGAACTGGACGCTTCCGATGTGCCGAGCTTGGATGCGTTGCCCGCCCCGCGGCAAGAAATGGTCCGGCTACAGTCGCTTACTTATCTCGTCCAGGGCCGAACTGCGCAGAATATTCTCAAACGCTGGCTCAATTTGTTAATCCGGGCCATCAACCGCAAACAGATTCTCTTCAATCGCGCGTTGATTGAGACGCTCGACTTACTCATTGAACAAGTGCGTTGGCTGCGACAACGTGCCATCACAGATGAGAGTACCAGGCAGCTTAATGAGACTTTGCGCCAGCATGAGTCGCATTTGGATCAGCTGGCCACACAAACGCAAGATTTGCAGGCGCAGATAGTGACTCTAGGTCAGGCACAGGTGAACCAACACGACCGGCTGCAAGATCAACTGGCGGCCCTGGCGGCGCAGAGACAGGCGCAACACGACCGGCTGCAAGATCAACTGGCGGCCCTGGCGGCGCAGAGACAGACGCAAGACGACCAACTGCAAGGTCAGCTGGCGGCCCTGGCGGCCGAGAGACAGACGCAACACGACCGACTGCAAGACCTCGCGGCAGCTGTGGCGGATGATAGACAGATGCAACAAGCGTTGCGGAACCAGGTCGAAGGCTTGGCTGGTGATCAAAACGCCCAGCGGGACCAACTGGAAAAGGTGACCGGCGCGTATTCGGAAAAAGAACTGCACCAGCGTGAGCTTGTCGACAAACAAGGCCAATGGCTGGAATTATTGGCGGCCAACCAGCGCGGTTCCGATAACTGGACCCGGCTCATACAACGCAAGTTGGACATTCTGAGCCTGGACGTTCGCGAACGGCTGACCGCGGAGGATCCGCCAGACCAATTGCCTGAGCCGGAGATCGTTGACCCTGAGCGCTATCAAGCCCGTCT
>JAYWAM010000066.1:0-2633 GCA_043782425.1 Betaproteobacteria bacterium | reverse complement strand
TGAAAGTGTTTGTGGGTGGCGATACCGTGGACGTGGCCACCTAAACCGGAATGCGCATGGCCGTCCAAACGCGCTTGGTTGAGGAGTAATGTGGCGTTCGCGCCGGGCATGGCGACCGCTGTAAAACGGTGCGTGTGTGTTTCCAACGTGGGCTGGTGCAGACGCAAACCCAAGGCCAAGCGAATATCCAGTTGCGCATGGTACGCCAACTCCAGAAAGCGCACCTTGGGCGCACGTTCGCGCACGCGGGTTTCGGCGCGCAATAAATCATGTTCATCCAAGGCATCGATTTTATTCAACACCACCACATCGGCGTATTCGAGTTGCTGTTCAAACAGCGTCGCCACCGAGTCCGCGACGGCGGCGTGCAGACTGTTTTGATCGCGCTCGAATTGGTCCGACAACAGTAAAGGCGTATCGACCACAGCTAGCGTGGCATCCAGGATAAAATTCTGGGCTAGCGCAGGCGATTGCAACATTTCCATGACCGCCGTTGGCAACGCCAGGCCCGAGGTTTCGATCAGTACATGATCGACATGAGCGCGCCGCGTAGCGATGGCTTGCAATGCGGGGAGAAAATTTTTGTCATCGCCATAAGCGATCAGGCCATGCGGGAAATCCTGAATCTGGACCCGAGTTTGAACGGTTGCATCGCCGCTCGCGCTGTCGCGGATCAACGCACCGTCGATGGAGACTTCACCGAACTCGTTAATCAACAACGCCAGCCGCCGCGTTTGCCGGTTTTTAATCAAGCTGCTGAGTAAAGTGGTTTTACCGGAGCCGAGAAAACCGGTCACGATGGTCACTGGGATTAAGGGTTTCATCCGTTGATATCCAACGTTTGCAATTGCTGCAATACGGCCTCGAAGGTCGAGACGACGAGCGGATACGTCAGCGTAGGCCGCTGTATCACCAGCACCGGAATCCCCAACACCTGTGCCGCATTCATTTTAGCTTGATAGCCGCCCGCGTCGCCGGAATCCTTAGTCACCACGCAATCGATTTTCCAGTCGCGCCATAAGGCGGCGTTGAATTCTTGCGAGAATGGCCCTTGCATGGCGCAGATGTGACTGCGCGGTACACCCAGATCAATCGCCCGCAGGATGAAGGCCGGCTCGGGGGTGACGCGTACAAACCATTCTCTTTCGGCGGCGCCCGGCACTTGAAGAAATGTCGCCAAATCTTTGGAGCCCGTTGCTAGAAAAATACGCTGGCCTAGCGCCATCGCGCGCGCAGCAGCTTGCTCCATTGATGCACACAACTCACCTGCATTTTCGTCGCGGGCACTGGGTCGCTCATAACGCAGATAGGGGATGCCAAGCGTGCGCGACAAGCCGATCAATTGTTCCGACATCAGACTGGCATAGGGGTGGGTTGCATCCACCAACACCCGCGCCTGGCTGCGGGTCAGCGCTTGTTTGCGTGCCTCTATCCCTTGCCTGCCCGCCCAAACGGATACTTCGGGGCAATCGTTTACCGCCACTGCGCCGCCGTATTCCGTGGCGGCGGAAATCACGACCGGGTAGCCCTTCCCCGCCAGCTCGCTGGCCAGCGCGTTGCCGTCGCTGGTGCCGGAAAAAACCCAAAGCGCGTTTTCGGGCAAAGCGTTTTCTTCGGGCTGAGTGTCGGATGCGCGCCAATCGTTGTAGCCGCGCGGGGTGAAAATAAACTCGCGCTTGCGCTGCGTGTAGCGATTGCCGATGACGATGGTGGTAAGCATATCGAATTGCAATGTAGGCAATTCTTCCAGGCGATGAATGCTGACTTCCTGGCCGGGTCGATAGGCATTCTTCACCACGCCGCACAGCGTCTGCGGCGACTTGGATTCCAGCATGATGCTCAGCATGCGGTATACGCCGAGCTGTCTGCCGGCGCTCTGCACGTTGTACAAGACGCAGGCCAAGTCGGCCTCGGCGATGTGCCGTCCGCGCTGCTCTATCCACTCCCAGGGGCATAGCAGATCGGACAGGCTAAGCGTAGCGAAGTCGTGCGACAAGGGTGAACCCAGCAGCGAGGCGCAGGCATTGGCGGAAGTAATGCCGGGGATGACATTCACTTGGTACGCGTCATCTTCCCGCATCTCTTCAAAAGCCAGTGCGGCCATGGCATAGACGCCGATGTCGCCACTTGAGATGAGCGCTACTTTGGCCCCAGCGCGCGCTTTCTCAATCGCGAGCATTGCCCGCTCGCGTTCCTGCGTCAGCGGCGGGGTGTGAATTTCCTTGCCCGCGATCCACGACGTTATCCAGCGCAGATATAAATCGTAGGCCACGATCACCTCGCTATCGCGCAATGCCGCTTCGGCGCGCGGGACAATCAGATCGCTAAAGCCCGGCCCGACCGAAACCAAATTCAATACACCTTTCATGCTTCCATCCACTGTTTATCTTCCACCACCGCCACGGCCACGCCGTCCAAAGCCATTTTTGGCACGATTAATTTTCCGCGCAGACACGCGATCAAAGCGCAGGGTTCGCATACGCCGTCGAGTCCCACGTTCTGCTTTACCCAGTCTGAGGGCTGCGTCACCCACGGCCGCGCAGCCAGCATTTGGTGCGCAAAAATTCGCAACGGTAAATGGTGTTGTGCGCAGAATTTGATCAATCCTGCTTCCTCTGCTTTCAGGTCTACGC
>JAYWAM010000065.1:0-2633 GCA_043782425.1 Betaproteobacteria bacterium | reverse complement strand
TCCACCACCCCCTCACCCCGACCCTCTCCCCCGTTCCGGTGGAGAGGGAGAAAACCCCCTCTCCCGCTTGGGCGGGAGAGGGCTGGGGTGAGGGTGGGACTGTCACAAATTTGGAAATTCTCAATAATCTCCCCCTCTCACGGAAGGGGGTGCTACAGCAAAAAAAAAAGTAACATCATTTAGCGTCCGTCTTGAGGTGCATGCGCGCCAGGTGCATTTCGGCCATATCGAGCTCGGCGGTGCGCTTGGGACGGAAGGTTTCCCAGCCGCCGCAAGCGGGACATTGCCAGTAAAACTGCTTGGCGCGAAATCCGCAGCTTGCGCACAGATAAGCCGACAACGCCGTGGCGTGGCTGTGCACTAGGCTTTTCATGAGCTGCAAATCCTGCCTGCGATCGGGAAGTGCATGGGCTATCTGCGCTTCGAGCAGCTTGTCCAGACCGATCAGCGTCGGCGTCTTGCGTACTTCATCGCGAATCAACTCGTAAGCGGCTTCTTCACCTTCTTGTTCCAGGCTCGCTTGATAGACCACGTTGAGAAAATCGATAGTTGGATAGCGGCTCTGCAGGCCGCGCAACAGCGCCAGGCCCTCTTCTTTTTTCCCCAGAGCCTTGAAGCTGTCGAACATGCCCTGCGCCGCCAGGCCGAGAAAATCCGCATTCTGATTTTCGATCTGCTTCCAGATTTCCAGCGCTTCGCCATGCCGCCCTTCGCTTGCCGCCCATTCTCCGGCCAGCAGATTGGCGCGCACGCATTTGCGGTCGGCGCCGAGCGCATCATCCAGATAGATGCGCGATTGTTCGCGCCGCCCATGGACGTACTCAGTGATCGCCAGTTCGCAATAATAGTTGGCGATTTCTTTTTCATAATTGCGCTTGGCCGAGACTGCAAGCTGCTTTGCCGCATCGACCGCCTTGAGCCATTCTTTTTCCTGAATATAGATGTCGAGCAGGTAGCGGTGAATCTTGGCGTCGGGATCGACCTTGTTGAGATCGACCAGAATGCGCTCGGCGTGATCGAGCAGCCCGGCCTTGAGATAATCCTGCGCCAGTTCGAAATGCGCTACACGTCTTTGTTCCAGCGGCAAATCCTCGCGTTGCGACAACTCCTGGTGAACACGAATCGCGCGCTCGGTTTCGCCGCGGCGGCGAAACAGGCTGCCTAGAGCAAACTGCAACTCGACAGTTTCGGGATTGGCTTTGGTGACTTCTATGAAGGCTTCAATCGCCTTATCCTGCTGCTCGTTGAGTAGAAAATTCAGACCCTTGAAATACGAAGCGGGAAGCGCCCTCGATTCGATCAGCAATTGCTTGATGTCGATGCGCGCGGCGAGCCAGCCCAGGCCGAAAAAAATCGCCAGCACGATGAAAGCCCACGGCAGCCACGACCAGCCTTCAAACTCCATGGTTGCCTATCCCCGAGGATTGTGAGGTGGGCGCAGTCGGCGCCACACTCAGCGCCGCCTTATCAAACTCATCCTGCCGCGCCTTAAGATCTTTCCTGAGCGCGGCGATGTCGCGCTTGTGCCTATAGATGCTCCCCAGCGAGGCAAGCAGCCCGAGCATGACCCCGCCCGCGAAGAACGCCAGAATGATAAGCACCAGCGGCGCCTGCCACGAATAGGGATAGGCATACAGCGTCACCATCTGCGAAGAATTCTTCACCGAGAACCACACCAGCAGCAGCAGGATAAGCAGCCTGAATAGCCAAACAAAAATTTTCATAGTGACTCGGGGAGCGTTAAGCAAAATGTTCCAGATCGCAATTTTAGGCGCAAATGCGTGGGACTGGAAAGCAACGTGACCCAGTTTGTGCATTTGACCCCTAATTTTGATGCGCATACGAAAGCTATGCCTGGTTCCTCGACAAGTATCACCGCGAGGGTAACTCGGTGATCGCGACCAACGACGATCTCGCGCGCTACATACGCCGCGACTACCCGAAATACAAAATCGAAGCGAGTGTCATCAAGGAAATCGACAGCTACAAAAAAATCGATGAGGCGTTCAACCTGTACGACACCGTCGTGCTTCCTATGCGCCTTAACTCGGATAGCCGGTTCCTGGAAGGAATTGAAGTGAAATCGCGCGTGACTCTTTTCGCCAATGCCGGATGTGCGCTGACCTGTCCCTCGAAAATCTGTTATCCATCGATTTCCAAAGCCAACAAATTCAAGGGATCGGCTTTCCTTTGCTCACAGCCTCTGAAATCGCGCGAAATGCTGGGCATGGTGGATTTCGACCTTGAGGCGCTGGCGGCGTTGGGCTTCAGGCGCTTCAAGCTGCTACGCTCCCGGCCGGGTGGGATAACCGGATACTGAGCGCCTCCCAAGGCAATGTGCCTGATATAAGGTTCGGACAATAGGGCGCTCGTCGTTTTGACGTTTATAATCCCCTTAGCGACGACCTCGCTGATGCTTTAGTCCAACGAGGACTATCTGTCGCACTGAGTATCGCGCCTCGGGGTTGCTTTGATGACGCGACAGATATTGACTTATCGTTGATTACCAAATTTGCAAACCGGAGCAAACATCATGCAGAAGCAACTCACAGCAATTATCGAGCGCGAAGGAGATGGATATGTATCGTACTGCCCAGGACTTGATATCGCCAGCCAGGGTGACACGATCGAAA
>JAYWAM010000064.1:0-18347 GCA_043782425.1 Betaproteobacteria bacterium | reverse complement strand
GGGTGCAGTGCTGGGGAGCTAACTTCGAAGGCCAGCTCGGTAACAACAGCACCGCCATGAGAAGCCTCATCCCGGTGCAGGCGGTTGCCGCCGGCAGCAATGTGACAGCAGTGGCGGCGGGTGGCGCCCACAGTTGCGCGGTGGTCAACGGCGGGGTTGTTTGTTGGGGCGCAAACAATTTTGGTCAGCTCGCCGACGTGTATAGCGGCCCTCCATGGCGACCGGTGACCGTACAGATCCCTTTGAAACCCGGCGCGCCTATCATCGGCAGCGCCACTGCCGGCAACATGCAGGCGATCATCGCTTTCAGCGCACCGGGTTCCGATGGCGGCTCACCCATCACCAGCTATACCGCCACCTGCAATCCGGGCGCCTTCAGCAACAACGGCGCGGCCTCGCCTCTCACTGTCACCGGGTTGACCAACGGCACGGCCTACACCTGCTCGGTGACCGCCACCAACGCCAGCGGAACTGGCCCGGCATCGGCCAGCGTTAACGTGACGCCAGGCGTTGCACCGACCTTCACCAGCGCTTCGGCCACAAACTTCACCGTGTTCAGAGCAGGCACTTTCACCGTTACCGCCAGCGGCTCACCCACGCCGACGTTCAGTGCAAGTGGCGCGTTGCCCGCAGGGGTGACGTTGTCGAGTGCAGGCGTGCTTTCGGGCACACCGGCAGCGGGTACGGCGGGAAGCTATCCCCTTACTATCACCGCGAGCAATGGGATTACTCCCAATGCCACGCAAAACTTTACGCTCACCGTGGGCGTAGGACCCAGTGTTACGTTCCAAGCAAGCCCAAGCTCGGTCAGCTCCGGCGGCAGCGTCACACTCACCTGGAGCAGCAATGCCACGGTTTGCGCCGCGAGCGGCGCGTGGAGCGGCATCAAGGCCAGCAGCGGCAGCCAAGTGTTGACCAACTTGAGCGCCACCGGCGACTACACACTCACTTGCAGCAGCGCGGGCGGCAGCACAAGTCAGACCGTGACTGTCAGCGTGAACTAGCCAAAACGAGACTGTTGTAGCAGCCAGACGTAGGGCGGACCTGTCCGCCAAACCGCCAGCGCCTCTCTGGCAAGATGCAGCGGCGGACAAGTCCGCCCTACGCCCGAGCTTTTGGCTTCAGCGTGCATAGCTTCCACATCAGTTTGTATCGCACCCAAGTGACTCAGAAAAATTGACCCGGCTCGCCGCCGCGCGTAAAATGCACGACTTGGTTCAAATTTCCGGGGTGTAGCGCAGTCCGGTAGCGCGCTTGCTTTGGGAGCAAGATGTCGTAGGTTCAAATCCTATCACCCCGACCAAATGCTAAGAGTCAGTTAAGCGAGCATGTCCGTGGCGTAGCGCCCGTAGCTCATTTGGATAGAGCACCGGCCTTCTAAGCCGGGGGTAACAGGTTCGAATCCTGTCGGGCGTGCCAGAATAGTTTGTCTCTACGGTGGCTGTAGCTCAGCGGTAGAGTCCTGGATTGTGATTCCAGTTGTCGTGGGTTCGAACCCCATCAGCCACCCCAATATTCAAAAAAAAAGCCCATGTCCCATGGGCTTTTTGATTTTTTTCAGGCTATTTTCAAACCTTGTTTTTCATCAAACGCTGCTGTTCGCGCTTCCAGTCCTTATCTTTCTCGCTCTGGCGCTTGTCGTGCTGCTTCTTACCCTTGGCAAGGCCGATGTCGAGCTTGATGCGGCCTTTGCTGAAGTGCATGTTGATCGGTACCAAAGTAAATCCCGCGCGCTCCACTTTGCCGATGAGTTTGCCGATTTCTTCAGAGTGCATTAACAGTTTGCGCGTACGCACCGGATCGGGATTGATGTGCGTTGAGGCATCGGGCAAGGGGCTGATGTGCGCGCCTATGAGCCATAACGTAGCGTTTTTCACGATAACGTAGGCTTCCTTCAGTTGCGCCCGCCCGGCGCGAATGGCCTTTACTTCCCAGCCTTCAAGAACCAGTCCGGCCTCGAAGCGCTCTTCGATGAAAAAATCGTGGAATGCTTTTTTGTTGTCAATGATGCTCATGGATTTTTCTTGCGGACAATTGGCTATTCTACCGAAGGGGGAGTGTTCTCGCCTGTTCTCGCCCGTCATGCGCAAGAGAATAATGATGTACTCTTGGGTTAAAGGACATCCGAATAATTGTCGTCCCTGCGAAAGCGGGGAACCATTTTTCTCTTGAAAAACATGGATTCCCGCGCGGTTACGTAACTGAGCGGGAATGACAAATTATTAGTGGCGCCTTCAAAATGGAATGAAGCCAATGCCCACTGTAGAAAAATCACTTCTGGTGCCCCACAGCGCGGCGACTATGTTCCGGCTGGTGGATGCAGTTGAGGACTATCCTGCGTTCTTGCCTTGGTGCGCGGCAAGCGCAATCTTGTCGCGTGACGACAGCGTGACCGTTGCGCGTATTGATATTGGCTACCACGGCATCAAGCATTCGTTTACCACGGCCAATCGCAAACACGGATTATCGACGATGCATATCGAGCTGGTCGAGGGGCCTTTCCACAGCCTAGTCGGACGCTGGCATTTCACCGCGCTATCCGAGACCGGTTGCAAGATCGAGTTTCGGCTTGATTACGAGTTTTCCAGCAAGGTGTTGGAAAAACTCAGCGGCCCGGTTTTCGATCACATTGCACAAACCTTGGTTGAACGTTTTGTGCAGCGCGCTGAAACGCTGGCTAACGTGACTGCCCCGTGGCAAAGCCCGGCGTGATCGCGTTTCAGGTGGCCTATGCCACTTTGGAGCGGCAAGTGGTCATCGACCTTGAAGCGCCCGAGGGCGCATCGATCACCGATGTCATCGCACTATCCGGGATTTGCAGCCAATGTCCGGAGATTGACTTGACTGCGGTACAGGCAGGCGTTTGGGGTAAAGTGCGTCGCCGCGATTTCAAGTTACGCGCCGGAGACCGCGTGGAAATTTTACGCGCGCTCAAGGCCGACCCCAAGGAGGCGCGCCGCAACCGCTCGTCAAACGGAAAAAAAACTACTGGCAGCAAATAGGACTGGAAATATCATGTGGTGTTCATACCAAAGAACCAGTCGCATCAGCCGCTGGCCGTGGAGCTTGCCACGGCCAGCACGGTATCTGTTACTCCGGATCGGCCGGATTGTTAAATAGGGCTTTGAGTGCGATGCTGCCATGCCCTAACTGCGGGAACCCCGGTGTGGCGGAGTTGCCTGGATCCAGATTGGACGCCGTGTCGTCAGGAGGAAATATCAACAGCGAGTTGAGCATCGCCAGAATTGAGTCTTGCTCTTCGCGTTCCAAACGAGCAAACATATCGCGCGCGCGTTGCGCCTCGCCGCCGTGACGCAGGATGACTTCGGTCAGATTGAGGCTTCTGCCGTCGTGGCCGTACGGACCGGTGCTGCCCACACCCCACAACGGTGTGGTCATAAACTCCTTTTGTAGAGTGCCGTCATAGTTGCGCTCATGGAAATTGGGTCCAAGGTCGTGGCGCTTGAAGTCAGCAAAAATGTTCTTGACCACAAAAGGTTGCAGCTTCGCCGACTTGAGTGGCGGAAACTGCGTGCTATCCGCTACCACGTTGTTGAGCGTCGTCGCCGTTGAGAATAGTCGATTGAAAATCCCGCGTACCGAGTCGAAAGTGGTCTCAACATCCGCAACACGGCGATCCCGCTGGATCGAAAGGTCGGGAACATGGCAACCCGCGCAACCGATGCTTTCGAATTTGCGCTTGCCACGAGCGGTGGTTTCGTCCTGCTTGTAGGTCGCAGGTTTGAAGTAGTTGAGCAGATACATTTCGGTATGATCCAAAATACTGGTCGGGATTTCATTTACGAAACCATCGCCGTCTGGATCAGCGGTTGCAGAATCGGTGGGCGGCGCTTCAATTCTGTCGAAAGCGCCATCCAGCACCATGCCGGTGGGTGTGACGACACGAGCGCCGCGGCTGGCTTGCATGGTATCGGGATCGACCACCTGTAGCCCCATTTCATTTTGGAAAGCGCCCGCAACAAACTCGCGAATCGAGATGGTGCCGCCGTGCGCGCCAAACGGTCGCACACGCAGGTCTGCATTGACTCCTTTGACGTTCGCGCTATTCACCGTGCCGTCGGCCAGCGCGGTAATGGAGCCGTAGGCGATGTTCTTGGCAAGCAGGTTGCGCGTTACCGCTTGATTACGTTGGCGGGCATCGGCGATAGCTTGATCCCGGATTGCACGCAGGTCTTGGGTGATTTCATCGGCCAGCATTTCTTTCAGCCCCAGACCAAACAGATGCGGCGCGTCGCGGCTATCGGGGCGCGTTGCGACGTCGCCACCGGAACCAGCAGCGCCGCGTGGACGGCCATGACAGGTGGCGCAACCATCCGCCAGCCCGGCGCCGATGCGAACATCGTGCGCAACATCGCCACGGCCATCACCGACAATCGGCCCCAGGGCTTGCTCGAAGGTGTACTTGCGCTGGAAGATTTGCCGCCCGCGCCGAATTGAGCGGAACGGATCACGATTGATGATATGCAGCGATGATTCCGGAGTCTGCGCATCGCCGCGCCCGGCGCCTATTTGCTGCGCGAACGACTTGGCGATGCCTGCATTGGCAGGGTTGGGCGCCAGGGTTCGGTCAATCTGCTGGGCGGCAACTTGCCCGGCAAGCAAACACGTACCCAGTATGGCGATGACGGGTCTAAGCTTCATGATTTTCTGTTTCAGTTCCATTTTTTCCTCGCGTTCTAATGGTTGTTAGGAAAGCAGATGAGTAACTACTACTGAGTGACCAAGAAAATCATGTGAACTATTGTCGAATGGTTTTCCTTGAAAGTCTTGGTGAACGTACTCAATTGCTAGAACGTAAACGCGCGGCAAAACCGGACAACAACGGACAAATTTTTGTGGTTTGCGCAAGGAATAGCAGTCTCACAGGTGGGGGCTGCGGCTTGGAGACTACACAAGGGGTGTATTCACCCCGTTTTACTGGGGAAGGGCTGCGAGCAGCAGGGCGGCTTGTTTTGTCTCGGGGAGATCGGGGCCTACCGCATTCAATAAATGCTCGCTAGCCAGTTGGAACGCCTTGCGCGCGCCAAGCTTGTCGCCTTGCTGTTGCAGGATTTTTCCCTGGAGCAGAAGGGCGCGACCGGTGAAACTTGAGTACGGCTTGCCACCCTGTAGTTTTAGGCCAAGTTGCTCAGCCTCACGCGCATCCGCCATGGCTTCGGCCAGGCGGCTTTGTTGCAAGGCGACTTCGGCTCGGTTTAACAAAGTGAGTGTGCGAGTCGTAGGGGAAACTTTAGTTTTTCCGGGGCCATCAATGATTTGACTGAACGCTTTGTAGGCTTGATCCAGTTGCCCCAAAGAAGCTGCCATTTTTCCGGTTGCCGAGACTAGGGAAAATGCAGCCCGGCTTTCTAGTGGAAATTTTCCTTCTACCAGTTGCCGCATTTGCGCCAAGGCAAAATTTGCTTGGTCAATCTCGCCTAGGGCGCGATAGGCAGAAACCAGGCCTGCTGTTGCATAGACCATCCAAATGGGGGTGGAGTCCTCGCCTGCTTCTATTGCACGCTGGTAGCCGACAATCGCCTCGGCATAGCGGCCTGAAGATTCTAGCGCTAAAGCGTGACTTACCAATAAATAAGTTGCAGGTTGTTTCCCGGCTTCTCTTTGCGTGCTGAGTTGTAAGCACATGTCGAATTGCGCAAACGCGGTCTTTATGTCTCCAGCGCCGAGGCTCATAATCGCCCAGTTGTGACGTTCAGTAATGCCCCACAGTGTGCGCTCGCGCCCCAAGGCGGTTAGCTGGGCCAGTGCCGACGCATAAAGTTGGTCCGCTTCGGCATTGTGACCACGGAAGGCTTGCGCGCCCGCCAGTCTTCCCGTGATGGTTGCCAGTGCATGTGGGTGGCGCCGGGAGGACTGACGCAAACGCTCTAGGGCGCGTTTTGCAAACTGATAGGCGTCCTCTGCCTTTCCCATTTCCTGGGCAATGTGGGAAAGCGTAGTAAGGCAATCGGCCGCTTCAATGCCGCCGACATCGGGATTGGTAAGTGCTTGCTGAATGTCGCGCACTGCCCGCTCATCCTGACCTGAATAGAACATCGCATAACCGCGTAGGCAGGTCAAGTTGGTTCGTAAAGTGGCATCGGCGCTGGTAGACAAAAGCCCACTTGCCTTTTCAAGCAACGGTAGGGCCTTAGTAGGATTGGATACATGTGAATAATATTGGCCCAAGACACCCAATATTGCTGCTTGATGTTCTGGTGTATCAGCAAACTCCTTGTTGGCCATTGATTCGGCGCGCACCATCAGTTCGCCGATGGTCAGGCGCTTATCGGGGGGGACATCATTGATGAGGAGTGCAAAGAAGTCTGTGACAATCTCGGAACGCTCCAGCGCCGCCAGCGCCAGGTCGCGCTGCTGCGTCGCTCGATGTGCTTGCGTCAAGGTGCCAATTAGTCCTACCGTCAACGCCAACACCACCGCCGCCGTCGCCCCCACCGCCAGCATATTGCGCGCCACGAACTTGCGCAGCCGGTAGAGTCTGCTATCTGCGCGCGTGAGAATCGGTTCGTTGGTTGCATAGCGTTGTATGTCCTGGGCAAAGGCATCGACCGTCGCGTAGCGCTCCGCCGGTGATTTCTTCAAAGCTTTAAGGACAATGGTATCGAGGTCGCCCGCGAGCGTTTTTTTCAAGCGCGACAAGGTGGTGGCACGCTCTTCGGCTTGCGCCTCAGTAACGATCCTCGCGCTGGGACGCCCAGTTTCGGTGGCGAGAATAGCCTGTTCCAGCGCGCCAAGACTACTTTTCTTGAGTTGATAGGGACGCTTGCCGGTCAGCAGCTCATATAGCAGAACACCGAGGGAGTACACGTCGCTTGCGGTGCTGACTGTGGCGCCCGCGATTTGTTCCGGGCTGGCATAGTCGGGCGTCAAGATACGGCCCGCCGCATGGGTGAGCGCGGATTCATGCGCTTCGCCTTCGGTCATAAGCTTGGCGATACCAAAGTCGAGTAACTTCACTTCGCCCGCAGCGGTGACCAGCATATTGTTCGGCTTCAAATCGCGATGCAGCACCAGGTTGGCGTGGGCATATTGCACCGCATCGAGCACTTGTTGAAACAGGGCAAGGCGCGCGGGGATCGAAAGCTTGTTCTCGGTGCAATGCGCGGTGATCGGCTTGCCTTCGACGTATTCGAGCGCCAAAAAAGCCTGACCATCGGCTGCAACCCCGGCATCGTAGAGTCTTGCGATATGCGGGTGCGTCAGTTGCGCCAGGATGTCGCGCTCGCGCGCGAAGCGTTCCGCCAAGTGCTTGCGGTAAGCGCCGCCTGCATAGGGCAGCTTGAGCGCCACATTGCGCTTGAGCTGCCCATCGGTGCGCTCGGCTAGCCACACCGCGCCCATACCGCCATAACCGAGTTCACGGATCAGCTTATACGGCCCGATCACCAGATCGGCGATCAGGTCAGGGGGAGCATCATCCGGCGCGAGCGCGACTCCAGTCAGCGTGATCTGCGGCAGCGCGTGCAGGAAATCGTTGGTCTCGGGTGCGCCTTGATGCAACAGCATTTGCTGCAACGTGGCTTTAAGCCGATCAGGAATTCCGGTTGATCTCGCTAGCCAGCTTTGGCGTTGGTCATCGGGCAACTCAAGGGCGACATCGAGTTCCTTGAAGAGGGTTTTCCACTCCGCGTTGCTGATGGTCATGCGTGTCTCCGGAATATTAGGTGAAAATGCGCGGCCTTAAAAAGGTAAACGTATTAACGGCGCAAACTAAGACATCCGGGGCGACATTTTTTTGGAGGCTACCCGCTATTTTTAAGCGCCTCAAACAAAAACAAGCGTGCCTTTTCCCAGTCCCGTGCGATGGTACGATGGGTCACGCCCATGGATTCGGCGACCTCATCTATTGTCATGCCGGCAAAATAGCGCATTTCCACCACGCGCACCAGGCGCTCGTCGATTTGCGCCAGCTCGGCCAGCGCTTCATGAACATGCAATACTTCTTCTTCACTGCTGCCCAGCGTATCGGCAAGTTCGTTGTTAAGGGTGATATGGGTGTCATCACCGCCATGCCGCCATGCCTCTTTGCTGCGGATGGTATCCACCACAATCGAGCGCATCACCCGGGCCGCATATCCCATGAAATGTGCGCGATCTTTTACCGTAATTGCCTGAGCCTGGAACAGGCGCAAGTAAGATTCGTTAACGAGGGCGGTGGTGTTCAACAGCGTCATGTCAGCGCTGCGCCGTAATTTGGCGTGCGCCAAACGCTTCAGGTCCGGGTAGAGCACGGCAAATAAGCGCTCCAGGGCGTCTTCATCCCCCAAGTCAGCAGCGGCGATTAGCGTTGTGATCGGTTCCATGATGGATCTTTATCGGCGGTGTGTGTGCGCCACCTAGAGCTTCATTATTACATAGCTTCCCGCCACACCCAGTAAGCATTAGGGTTGCTAGGGGTGCGATTCAAGCTGCATGAAAACGCACAATATCTCGCAGATGTGCGGGGTTACGTGATAAAGCCGCTACCCAACCTGCGTGACTTTAAAAACATTTTATGAGTGTGGAGCCGAACTTCTGTAGAGCTTCTCTTGAAAAACGCCGCCGACACGAACTAGCGGGAATGCGTATTCGTAAGGGAAGTTGGGAATCATGTGGCATGCCACCTAACATTTAGCAGGAAAACCACGCTATAGCGAGACCTTCGGAGAGTCGAAGCCCGCTTGCATTTCCGCAGAATACGGCGAGTTGGTGGATTTGATGCGCGGTTCGATCATATTGGGGCTTTGAATATTGGAAAATTTCTAACGATTGGATCTGCGTTTTTCCTCAGCCGCGCGTGAAGGCTGTAGGCTGTAGCATGTCGGTTGAAGTGAGGTGGTAGATTTCGACTCGCTTAATTCCAAAGCCAAGGCAGTTGCAGATATAAGCTCCTGATCCAGGGTAGGCGAGTCCAAGCTAGAAGGCGCTATGGCGCAAGGAACGAAAGCCTCGCGAGGCGTGCCATTGATGTGAAACAGCTTTTCTGTAGGTACGCGCACAACAATCTTAGAGTGCGGCAATACTACCTCTCCGACTGCTCCTAGCAGGCGAGCCATGGGCTGTCCCAGCACTGGAGCGCCACGCGTGGCGTTTAGGCCGATGGCCAGACCTTCGCCCATGCTGCCCGTCCATCGACCGACCAGCACAATAACCGGTTTCAGGAACGGCGAATCTCGCGGAGCCACATACTCATCCCATACGCGGCGGATACCGGTGCTTCGAAACTCGGCCACAAGTTCGTGGCGCTGGTACGGAAGCATGTTTTCGACGAGACGGCCCATGATGCCTCGTGCAACGGCGGAGTTCCCACCGCTTGGAGTGTCGCGCAAGTCGATCACCAAGGCTCGGACGTCGCGCATTTCCGAGAGAGCTTTGTCAAATGTCTGCACCAGTTGTTGCTGGCCGAGCGAGTTGTTGACGCGTAGGTAGCCCACCTTACCGGTGACGCGAGACGAGAGCAACGAGGTTGGCTCGGGATGGCTTGGTACGAATTCGAACTCGCGTAGGTCGTCACCCACCTTGGTTAACAGTCGCACGACTTCGCAGTCGCGGTGTCCGGCAAGTGCGACCTGAAGCGCCCAGTCGCGCGCGACCGGGTCCTTGCGCGCGAGGAACTTCGGCTCGATGGACCTTATCACTGTCTCGGTAGTTTCACCGTTAATTGCTACTACCTCCATACCTGGTAGCAAACCTGCGCTTTCTGCACCCGAGCCTTTGCGAATCTCAGCGATGATCGCTCTGCCAGCTTTCCAAGTGGCGAATAGATCCGTCTGTGTCGGCACGAGGCGATAAGACCTTCGTGTATTTGTGCCTAAGTGAGCGTGCGAATCGTAGAGTTCACCAAGCGCCTGTTCGAGAAGCTCAATGTACGCGGCCCTATCGGTCGCGTTAGTCACTTGAGGCGCGTAGTATTTGCATACCCGCTCCCAGTCGGTCTTCTTCAGGTCGAAGTATGCGTACTCCTTCTCGACGAAACGGCAGAAGATGGCGAAGTCCTCAGCCCTCTGTTCGATGGCCAGGTAGCCATGCTCTCCGGCATGGGAAGCCGAGAGCCAAGTAGCTAGCAGTGTCGCGACACCTAGGGTAATGTTGGAAATAAACATGATGGCTTAGTACTCCGCCTTGCGGACTTGCGGCTTGCCTTCCGCCTCCCAGCGGGTAATGCCACCGGCAAGATTGAGCACATTCTTGAAGCCCATCATCTGTAACACGGCCGCTGCCATTGCAGAACGGCCGCTGGTGGCGCAGTAAAGGACGATCTGTTGGTCGCGCGCACCAGACAGCGGCGGGTAATGCTTGGGATAGCTTGTGTCAGCGGCGGCCTCGAGGATGCCACGCGGAACGAGATGCGCCCCGGCGATATGGCCATGCTCGAACTCGGCGGACTCACGCACATCAACGAGTAAAAATCCTTCCTTGGCATCCAATTTCGCCTTGAGCTCGTCAGGGGTGATTTCGCTGATGCACGATTTGGCGGCGCGCACAAAGTCCATCAAGCCGAAAAGTTGATCGGGTTTGAATAAGTTATACATAGTTCATTTTCTCCTTTGTTTTAGTGGCTAGATGAGGGATGGCATTTACAAGGCTTATCGCTCTTGGGGTCCGAATACTGGAGGCGGCACTGGGCCATACACAGGGCCAAGAGGGGGGCCTTCGCATACCGTCGCCTCCACGCAAACATTATCTTTGTACAACTCATACTCAAATTCACGTTTCTTTTTTATCTCCATCATCTTCTTTTCGTTCTCCGCTCCCAGTTTCTCCAAAGGATCTCTGTCATCAAAAATCAATGATTCTATGCCGCGTTTAAGCCATACCACAGGGCGCCCAACTTTGCTGATTCTCAAAGGCTCCTCCACAAAAAGCGAAGCATATCGATAAAGGGTCTTTGCCGATGGATGATCACGTAATTCGCTCGTTGCATCCAATGCCCTGCCAATGATTCCTAATTTTCCCCCGGTGTTGGGGACTTTATCGGAGTTCAAGCCTCGGCGTGGTTCTGGCTGATCGAGTGGCGCAGTGGGAAATGGTCCCACCAAACCAGCGCCCCCGGCGTTATCCCCAAACAAGAAGGGGTCTGGGCGCGGCGATTTGCTATGACCTCCACCGCCGCCGCCATCGCTCCTACCCAAAGAAGCAGTAGGCGACGGGATGCTGCTTGGCAGAGAAATTTGTCCTGACTCTGGTGGCGGGCCGAGTAGGTTTAGTATAAATCCGCCTATTTTAGTCATATCCGACTTAAGCACACCCCAAGTCCTCGTTAGATCAGCGCCAAATGTTGCAAACGTACTCGGACTAAAAATAAGGCCGCCTGACGAGCAGTCTTCACATGCGTAAGGACTGCCACTCCGAAAGCCGCCGAAAGTGTACAAACCGGTTGGATCAGATTTGTTGACCGGATCGTTATCGGCGAACGCATACGGATTGGTTTTACTGGCGGCGCGTGGAATCAACAGCGCATCACGACTCAGAAAACGACCAATCGCCGGATCGTAAAGACGCGCACCCAGCCGCGCGAGCCCTAACGCGGCCAGCGCATCGCCGCCGTTCCATTGCGCGCTGGTATACAACTGCGCGCCGGGTTGTGCGCCGCTGGATGCAGGTTCGCCATACGGCTGATAGTCCAAGTCTTGAACAAAAGCGCCGTTCTGATCGATGACAAAACGCGTGCCGTGGCCATCGCCGAAAACAAACGTCCATGGCCCGCTTGCACCATGCCGCGTGGCGAGGATGCCGGGCGCGGGAATGGAGCGATCAAACACCGAGGTTCTGACGCCGCCGATGATTTCGTCGCGCTGCTTGATCAAGCCGCCGAAGTGACGATCATTGCGGCTATCCGGCGAGGTGGTGCTGGTAAGCGTCAGCGCCTGCACCTTTCCAAACGCGTCGTAGTCATACGTCGCCACGTTATTCAGACCATCGCTGATGCCTTTGACCTGGCCGTTAGCGAAATAGGTGAAGCGGCGTAGTCCGTTGTTGCGCGAGGGTTCTTCGATGATATTGCCGGCGCCATCGTATTTGACATTGCATGCAGCGGCCGGGATTGCGGCGCCAAAGGCGATACTGCAAATGCGATCACGATCCGCAGACTGATAACTGAGGGTGACGCTGCCTGGCCCCGAGGGACCATTATCGGCGGCGTTGAGCAGATTTCCCAGCGGGTCGTAAGCGTAATTCATGCCGACCAAGGGCGCGCTCAGCCGCTTGCGCGTCGCCGCCTGCAACTGCCCCAAGGGGTCGTAGCTGGATTCCATGCTCGGGGCGCCGCTTACATCGCCATTCCTGATTTCCAGGCGTGAACGCTCGCGGCCCAGCGGATCGAAAGGTGTGCTGGCGCCGCCGCTTGCCTGGAAATTAAACTGGCGCGCTAGCGTCGCATCATTGGCCGAAACCACTTTGATGCTGTTTATCAAACGGCGACCGCTATCGGCGTAGTCGGCCGTGTAGTTCGACAAGCCATATTGCGCGCCGCGAATTCGTCCAAACGGATCGATGCTATTGGCGACAAACAGGTCCTGCGTCGCCGCGCCGTCAGTGTATTTCACCTTGGACACGCGCCCGGCGGAGTCGTAGCTGTAGTCGGCGCGTTCATCCTTGAAGGCGCTATCCGGTAATTGCAAATGCAGGTCCGCCAGCGAGCCGTCGGTATGGTAGTTGTGCAACTCAACGCCTTGCACTGCGCCTGCGGCATTGGCGTAGGCAGTCATGTTGTTGCGTCCGTAGCCGTCATAGCTGTAAGTCGCCAGACCGGTGGGCCAGCTCGCCTGCGCCAGGCGGCCTGTGACGTAGGTCGGCGTTGTGCGGCCGGCCAGGGTAACCGGGCGGTCGTATAGATAGTCGTTCACCGTGGCCGGATCGGTGACATTGTTATTGCGGTCTTCGCGATGCGTGATACGGCCGAGTGCGTCATAGCTCATCAGCGAGCGACGATCAGTAGGCGGCGAAGTGGCGGTATCGGTCCATTGCACCTGCGTGAGCTCGCCCCAAGTGTCGTAGCTGCGAAGCTGCGGCGCGGTGTCGGGGTCGCGAAGTTCGAGCAGCCAACCGAGCGAGTCGTAACGCCACGCGGTGGTAACGGGATTGGCATAGGCGCCCGGGTCCCGATAACGCGTCATGCCCGCGAGGCGGCCCAGCCGGTCATAAGTGAAGGTGGCGGCTTCAAGCAGTGTCGCACCCTTGCTCGTGCTCTTTTCCAAGGTTCTGCCGGTCGCGCTCAAGTACACCGTTTTGCGAATGTTCTCCTGCGGAAAACCCGACAGGAAGGAATCTGCGCTGCGTGTGCTGATAACCTCTTCACTGGCGGCGTAGCTGCGGCTGGTGCAGGCCGGGTAAATCTGATTCGCCTCGTCGGTCACGCGCGTCAGCGCCTGTAGCCCCGGCCCGCGGATCGCGCACGATTCGCTGGGCAAGAAGTAAAAGCTGGTGCCGTAAGCGCTGGCTGCGGCTTGCGTGGCGGGGAAGGGATCGGCCTCGAAGCGCACCCGACCAAACCCGTCATAGATGCGTTGCCCGATTATGAGTTTTTGGTTGGCGTAATCGGAGCCGAGCTGCACTTCCTGCCGTAGCTGTCGGCCCAGTTCGTCCAGAAACACTGTGCCGCTGCGGCCTGGAGCTTTATCGACATCGAAAGCCGACACGGGTTCGGTGAAAACCTTTTCCACAATACGTCGGCCGCCTGTTTCGCCCTGCGCGAAACCGAGGTATTTCATCGACGATAACACCCCGGCTAGCCCCGTCGGCGGTGTCACGCTGGATAGCACAGCGCGGCCAAAGCCGTCGTAGGTATGGCTCATTGCCATACCATTCGTCTCGGCCTGAAAGACCGGGGCCAGGGTAAGCGCATCACGTATGATCGACAGTTGTTGTGGCGGCGGATTGGCGCCGCTGGCGTTGCTGCCTTCCGTTCGCACGGCTGTCGCGGCCAGACCAAATGCATCATAGGTCCACTTCACGGTGCGGTTCGCGCCGTCATCGCGAGTGGTGGTGCTGGACACCGGATTGCCCATGCTGTCGTAGCTGGCATCGAAGGCGCGTAGCGTAGCAAGCAACGCGCCGACATCATCGCGACGCTCCAGAATCTGACTCGTGACAAACCCCGACGACACGCTGCCGACAGCGAGCCCATCGTATTGCAGGCGCACCTGGCTGAGCACTTTCGGCGCCGTTGTCGCGCAGTCAGTGGTCATGATAGACGCAGGCGCATTGAATACGCGCGCGGCCGCTCCCGTCGGAACGGCGTAGGCGATCTCGGTGCATAAATCATCGTCACCGCGATTCACGTCCTTGAAATCAATCGAGCTGAGCACGCGCCCGAAATCATCGACATTGCGCACTTCGGATCGCGTTTCAACCAGGCTGGCTTTGTACACCGCAGGATCGGCAATGTGCTGCGAACCGGTATTGCGGCGCTTGGTGTCGGCGCTGGCAACAAAGGCGAAGCCGCGCGCGCCGCAGGCATTGATGAACGTGCCCTCGCTAGCGTCGTAGGCCCAGGATGCCTCGTAGTCGTATGGAAACGCAACGTCCCAGCAAAAATCGTACGGCAGGTCCGAGGCCAGGCCCAGATAGCGCGCGCCCCACTCGTAATGTGTCTGGCCGCTGATTCGCGCATCGATGTCGCCGAGCTGGCTGTTGGAATCATAATTGCGAAAGCCCGCCAGCAGTGCAGATGGATCCGTACCAAGCAGAGGCGCGAATTCGCTCTGCTCGCTCAGAACGAAGGAATCCCGGATCCGTCCCGCACGCAGATAGCGGCCAAAGCGATCGCTGATAGACAGGCCCGCAGTTGCAGGCGCTAGCGGATAGGCAACCTGGACCGTCGCCATCCCGCTCTCGGCGGCTGTTGCCGGAACCTGCAAGGTCACCAACTGCCGATAGCCGGGAAAAATAAATCGGTCCGCGATTACGTCATAGTAAAGTTCGGCATCGCCATAGGCGTAACGAGTTTCCCCCAGGTCCCCGCCCAGCCCCTGTGTGCCTATGGTCTTGACCGAACTGACGACGATCTCCGCGAATGGCGCCTGGTGACGCGCGCTGGTGTCATTCTTCACCGATCGATAGGTAATGCGTGTCTGCCCGCCATAGCCGTTGTCAACCTGGTTCAGACGGCCCGCATCAGGCGCGCCGACAACATTGGCGCTGCCAAAGAGGCTAGCGGCCGTTGTGTGAATGGGATCGGTAAAGAAGACTTCGGGTTTGCCGTCGCCGTCGAAGTCAGCGAATCCTGCGGTCGATTGCTGATAGACGCCAGCGCAATCGCTTCTCGATACTCCCAAAGAAAAGTTTACATCCGGACTTGATACGGGAATCAGGGCACCGAATCCGGCACCCGTGCCAAACGCAATGCTCCACAATCCGCTGGCGCTGTCTTCCGTTATATAGTCCGCAATGCCGTCTCCATTCACATCGCGTAAAGCCGCGGTCTGGTTGGTGCTGAACTGAACAAATTCGTTGTACACGTCGCCGCAGATCGCCTTGCGCGTATTGCGCTGAGTGGCGATGGGTTTGCTGCCAGGGGTGTTGAAGCTCGCGTTGCTCCAGAAACCTGATCCATCGACGTTGCCCGTTCCCAGCCAAATGTCGCCAAAGACCAAGCGGTCGGCGATGCCATCGCCATTTATGTCTGCCAAGCCGCAGATCTGCCTGCGACGCGAATCGCTTGCATCGTCGGAAATCCACTGTTCGATCCCGCACCAGTCCGACAGCCCCGCGATTGATACCGGGCGCGCAAACGCTACCGTATCCTCTACCGTGCCCGACACCCCGCTAGTCAAGTTGTTACCGATGATGTTGAGCGCCACCGACAACCCATTCGCACCGCTAAAAACCATATCCGGATATCCATCGCCATTGATGTCCATCAGCTTCCAATCGGTGATGGTTGTCACGACACCATTCGGCACCGGCAATGTTCTGGTACGTGATAGCGCCAGATTCTGAGAATACGGCGTGTTTTGCACCAGTACATCCTGTACCCCGGCGGCGGTCATCTCCGCAATAAGCGAATCGATATTGATTTTTTTCTGCACCCAGATGATTTTGCTGGGATCAATGGGGTCGGGGGTATTGAGATAGATGATCCAAACGTGGTTCTGCGTTGCATCAATGAAATCGGGTCGGCCATCGCCATTCATATCGATGGTCTCGAACCATTGCAACTGCTTAGTCGTGTTAGTCGGATCGCCGAACACATTGCCCAATATGGTCGATCCTTCCTCGACCAGTTGCGGCCCCAGGTTGCCCTTCTGGAAGGAAATCGGCGCTGCCGCAGGCACTGGCAATGAGCTCGGCCCGCTCGGGTCGCGTATGGCGTCCCCGGTAAAGTCGCGCAGCCGGTTCATGGAGTAGTTGCCATAGCCCGTTTGCGCGGGGAACGGGGATCTAGTGCCCACCCTTTTTCCGGACGCGCTAAAGACCGACGCCGTGGTCTGGCTGGATGGTACGAAGGGCACGACGCTGTTGCTGCTGGCTGTGCCGTAGGTATAACCGGCAACCGGCAGGATGACGCTGTTTTCCGGCGTCCCCGCCTGCCCCGTCATGGTCACGGATTGCAGTCTGGGCAGTTGCGTATCGGGATCCCCGCCCGCCAAATAATTGAACTGATATTGGCGCAGCGCCGTGCGCGCGGAGCTACAGTCCGCTTTGGCCGACACCTCTATCGTGCTCAAGGTACGGGTTCGCAGCAGCATGCGTTTACCCAGTACGCTCATTGCAATGGGGGCGTTGTTATCCGCGTTATAGCCGAGCGAGATGTAGTTTTTGTAGCAACTCCCGACTGTCGGGTGAGTGTTGTAGGCCAGGCGGATTAAATCGATTTTCAGATTGGGAAAGGCAGGCAGCCCAAGCGGACTCGGTGTGGAGATGTCATAGTCCAAATGCACCGTGTTGATTCCGGCGGGCCCGATAATATCCTGCAAAAGCCATACTCCCGCTTCCGAGAGCGCAGGCGCCGCGCTGTTGCTGAAAATAAAAGACTGCCCTGCGCCGTCAAAAGCAACCCAGGTGCTGGAATTTTGCTGCACCACCTTCATCTCGGGGCCATTATTCCTGACAGCGAATGTGCTCGCGCCAGTAAGGTCTATGGCGGTCTTTACAAGATCGGTGCTTTGCCCTTCCAGCACTATCGTGTAGCGCGCGGCAATGTCCGGCGTAGCGAAAGGCAGATCACGCGGCCTGCGCTGGGCTGCCGTCGCTGAAATACGAATGTAAGACAACGGCACATCCCAACCGAGTCCGGCGGCGCCGGTGCGCCGCCCTTGATACCTGACTTGAAGCGGAATCGGCAATCCTCCATGTGCGGCAGGTAGATCCAGCGGCACGGAAGTGCTGTAGTCGCCCGCAGCGGCGGCGAATTCCGCTATGCCTAATGTTCCGATTACAAAAGTTAATAGCGCAATGAGCCACCAGGTCCCACGCAGTACAATCTTGCGCGCTATTGGGCTGACTGTTTTCTCAACTTGTAGATATGTGGCCATTTCCAAGATCTCCTCAAACGTTACGATGCAGAATGGATCAGATGCAATTTCTCCCGTACCGGCGCAGCTCTCCAGCCATAAATGCCTATTCACCGGGTTAGCGTTTTGTTTGGCGTTCTGAGTGCGAATGATTTCGGCTACTGACTAAAACGGAAACGGAACACAGATCCCGACATTGGCCGCCAAATTATTTTGAACTTCTCAATGAATAGTCGGCTTGCGCAGGGGGTGAGGATGATAGCGACGCGGCGCGCATCATTCGCAGACACCCCATCGACCGAAGAGGCATGTGCGGATTTTGGACGCGGAAAAGATGTGAGGAGCAGTCCTGCTTTACTGCGGCAGTGCGGCCAACAGCAAAGCGGCTTGTTTGGTCTCGGGGAGATCGGGGCCTACGGCGTTCGTTAAATGTTCGCTTGACAATTGGTACGCCTTGCGCGCGCCAAGCTTGTCGCCCTGCTGTTGCAGAATCTTTCCCTGGATTAAAAGGGCGCGCCCGGTGAAGCTTGAATACGGCTTGCCGCCTCGTAATTTCAGGCCCAGTTGTTCGGCTTCGCGCGCATCCGACATGGCTTCCGTCAGCTTGTTTAGTCGTAAGGCGGCATCAGCCCTTTGTAACAACGCGATAGCACGCGTTGCCGGGGACGCTTTGCCAGGGCCATCAATTATTTGGCTGAACAAGTTGTAGGCTTGATCGAACTGCCCCGAAGCCGCCGCCACTTTTCCGCTAGCCAAGGCCAAGGCAAATACAGGTTGGCTGCCGGGTGGAAATTTTCCTTCCACCAGTTGCCTCGATTGCGCCAGATACATGCTGGCTTGGTCAAGCTTGCCTGATTGGCTGAAAGCTGAGGCCAGACGTGACGTTGTATAGGC
>JAYWAM010000063.1:0-2641 GCA_043782425.1 Betaproteobacteria bacterium | reverse complement strand
CCTGTGTGCGCGCCATGCTGCGTGAATTCCCTGCTACACCCCTACTTCACTGTCATTCCCGCGCAAGCGGGAATCCATTTTTAGTTTGTAAATCCTCTATGTAGTGCATTGTGCGGTTGCGCTTGTGTCAAACCTTGTTTATATTGGCTTAATCCGCAATACCCCAAAACGCCACTCAATCTATGCAATCCACAACAGAAGCAAGCACCACGCTACAGGCGGCGCTCAGCAATCTTGAAGCGCGCCTGAACGACGCCCAGCATCCGCTTGTCGGCAGCGATATTTCACGCCTGCTGGGCGAAGTGCGCAGCCGCTGCGCGCAGCGCGATGGCGCTGCAATGGCCGCCGAGAGCCTGGTGGCGCTGTGTCAGCGTCTGTATGGCGCGGGGCGACCGTTCGATGCCATTCCCCTCGCCCGGGCGGCGCTTGCGCTGGCGCTGGAAACCGACAACAGCGCGCTGCAAAGACGCAGCGCCACAGCCTGCGGCATTGTTCTGGCCGATGCGGGCGATTATGCCGGCGCCATAGAGCATCACGCCAAAGCCCTCGATATAGCAGCGCTACTCGGAGAAGATGCCGGGATATGCAGTAGCTGGAACAACATTGGCGGCGCCTTTTTCTATGCGGCAGCGTACGATCTGGCGGTTGAGTCATTTTCGCGCGCTGTGAAACATGCCGACGGTGATTCTTTGGCCGCGTTTCCGAGGTACGCGGCGTTCGGAAATTTGGCGCAATGCCACCTGCACCTGGGGGACACTGGCGCGGGGTTGACCGCCGCAAAGCGCGCACTGCGCGAAGAGCTACCGGAGTTTCGCGCGCGCGATGCCTACAGTTGTGTTTTGCTGCGCCATAACTATGTGCGCCTGCTGCTTGCGACCGGCAAAACGCACGAGGCGGCAGAGCTGGTCGCCGATGCCGTGCGCCTCGCCGAGGTAAGTCAATCACCGCGGGCAGCCATTGTCGCCCTGACCACGCGTGCAGTTTATGAGGTCGCTAACAAGCAAGTCGATGTCGGGCTGACGCGGCTGGCGCAGGCTTTGGAGCGCGCACGCTTGTTGCCTGCCATGTTGCGCGACACACTGGTGAGCGTGGTGCGCGCCGAGGAAGCGGCCGGCCATCCGCAGCGCGCACTGTTACACCTTAACGAGCTGGCAGACCATGTGTACCGCCAGGCCGTGGCGCAGGCGCGCAAACACCTGCACCTGTCCGATTGTTTTGATGACGCTGACTCGGTGGCCAACGAGATGTTGGCAGATGTCCGCGCACAGTTGGCGGGCAGCGCCGCCGAGGGTTTCAACGCCAGCGAATGGAGCACCTTCGAGCGCCTTGCGGTGAGCGCCGCCATGGAAATCGACGCCAGCGGCTGGCACGGCATGCGCGTGGGCGAATACACGCGCCATCTGGCGTTGGCTTACGGCTGCGATGAGACGCTCGCCAGCGAACTGGGCCTGGCGGCGCGCGTGCATGACATCGGCATGAGCGCCATCCCCAAGGGAATTTTGTCCAAGCCCGCGCCGCTCAACGCGGGCGAACGGCGCGTGGTGGAAAATCACTGCCGTTCCGGCGCCGAAATGCTTTCCACCAGCCGCCAGGCGCGCGCCCTGCTGGCGGCGGAAATCGCCAAGTACCATCACGAATGGTGGGACGGTCACGGCTATCCCCAGCGCATCGGCGGCAAGGCGGTACCGCTGGCGGCGCGCATGTGCGCTGTGGCTGATGCTTTCGATACTCTCACCACGACCCGCCCCTATCAGCATGCCATTAGTTGGGATAAGGCGCTGGTCAGACTACAGCAGATGGCTGGCGTGCAGCTTGATCCGGAGCTGGTGCATTGTTTTGTCGGCGCTGTCGCATCGAAACGTCTGAAGCAAGATGCACAACCGTTATCCGCAGGCGGGACGCTTTCTGGATTTCGTTGCCTGATCGAAAAATTTTCCAACGCCGGGGACGCTTGCGCATGAGCACCATCGTACTGACAAAACGCGACGAGCGGCTGTTAAAGCTCATAGCCCAAGGGGCATCCAACAAAGCGGCGGCGAAAGCTTTGGATATCGAGCCGGGCACGGTGCGCGTTTATTACCACCAGTTGTATAAAAAAATTGGCGTCAAAAACAAGGTCGGCGCAATGGTGTGGTATTTGCACTACCGCGAAACTTTGCAAAAGGGCGGCAGCCCGTCTGATCCCCTGCCAGCCCACCCGACGCCCGCCTATGCCTTGGGTCATAGCGCAGAATTCGGCGACTATGCGCTTGCCAACGGGCTTTTCACGGTACTGGGTGTCCACAGCCTGTTTCTCGGGCCCAACTCGCGCATCTGGGATGTGCTGCACGGCCAGCCCAATTACGCAGTACAGGACGAGGTGCGCAGCCATACACAAGCAATATGGGAATTGTTCATCGAAGGTGATTTCGCGACCATCGCAGCGCTGCATCGCCGGGCAAAGGCGACTGATCAGAACTGGGTTAACCTGCCGCTGGCGGCAGCACTTTTTTTTGCGGGCGACAGCAGCGCGGGCGCCCGCTTGGCGGCGCAACTTGATGCGCAGCATGCCTCGGGAAATTTTTCGCAAGCGCTGCTGCGCGCCCTGCAAGATAGCGTAGTGCACAACAGCAATGCCGGGCTGGCTTTTCTCACGCAGCTT
>JAYWAM010000062.1:0-2656 GCA_043782425.1 Betaproteobacteria bacterium | reverse complement strand
ACGGCGGCCTAACCATGCGCTGCAGCGAACCCGGCGGGGCGTCGCGGTTGGCAATCGTTGCGTCACGTGCGCCGGGTCGCTGAGCTTGGGTCGTTAGGTGTCATGCGCCATCCTCGCTACATCCGATTTATTTGCTTCGCTGGTTTAGCTGTGGCGCTTTCATTCGCGGGGTTGTGGGTTCGCAGTTATTGGTATGACACATTTCTTGGTTACGAGGCGCGTGTGACGCGAGCGCACGTCAATCATCACTACTGGACGGCCACCGACCGCGGTGCATTTGATATTGCGTTACGGTGGGAGTCTTTGAGTCCCAGCTTCAAACGCGAGCGAGGTGTGTGGAGTTTTTACGACCGAAGGCGCGAGCCGTCCTGGTGCGGTGTTACTGGCGACCCGAAGCCATCGTTTCTTGGTTTTCAGCATTGGGTTGTCGAGTCACCAGATTCATACCGCTACAATTACACATGGATTCCTTTCTGGTTTCCTACGCTATTGTTTGCATTTCCAGCATTGTGGTATTTTGTTTTCAAGAGATATATGACACCTAACAAGTCGCCGGAGCCAACCGCCGTTGGCGCTGTCAGTTCCGCTGTCGCGGTTCACGCCGCAGGTCGGCGGTGGCTCAGCTTTTTTCGTTAGGCCACATTACGCGTCATGGAACAAAAGCGAGCATCTCGGAAGTGGATTCGCGGCAGCGTCGTGGTATTTATCGGTTTGCTGCTGCTCGCTGGCACGTTGCCAAACACGGGCGGCATTATTGAGGGAGCACCACGGCATGGAATGTGGCGGTGCGGCCCGTTTCTATTTTATCCAGGTGCGTTTTTCAGCGTCGTGGGATTGGTCGCGATTGCCACAGCTTGCACATTGTTCGGTATCGCGCGAGCCAACGCATTTGAGGTAGTCGGTTGGATTTTACTCGGCATTCTATTTTTATGTATGGTGATGCAATGAGAGCCATGTGGCCTAACAAGTCGCCGGAGCCAACCGCCGTTGGTCATCGCAGTTCCGCTGTCGCGGTTCACGCCGCGAGTCGGCGGTGGCTCAGCTTTTTTCGTTAGGCCTATTCGAGCATGTCCACCAACTCCTTGCCAGTTGCCACAGAGAAAATCCGGTATGGAGATGGGTTCGGTGTAGTTGTGCGGACTCTCGTTGTTATCACTGCAGGCGCTTTGAGTTACGGAGCTTGGCAGGCCAGCTTGTCTGGTATCGTAGGCATCCTTTCGTTTTCGTTTCTTGCGCTGGTTATTCTGTGGTGCCTTATAGTCGGTGACACAGAAGTTTATCGCGCGGATCGTCGGATTCAGCGGACATGGAAGTTTCTAGCGTTTATTCCATTCTGGAGACGCAACTATTCACTCGACGCATTTCGTGCTGTGCAACAGCGTCGCTATCGCGGCTCTGAGAATGACACTGTGATGGTTGGCTTGGCATTTCTAGAAGGGGGCGTCTTGGTCGTCCAGAGCTTTCATACATTGCAAAGTGGTGGCTCATGCCCCGAAGCAGATGCACTTCAACTTCGACTTGCCGAGATGTCTACTAATCCGGCACTATGAAAGAACCTGTCACGACGCATAGGTAGTGGAGGTTGAACTAAAGCAGCGAGCGATAAGAGCTGGTTGCTTGTGGCAAGAGCGCAACTGCGCGATGGTTTGGCGGTGCAGATGGGCTTCCGTGCGTGGGGCGGGCAGGGCCGCCAGTTTGCTCTTGAGGGAGCGGTTGAGCCACTCGTCTGGATTGAGTTCCGGACTATAGCTGGGGAGGTGATGAAGCGTTATCTCCTGAGCGTGCTCCGCCACCCAGGTTTTGACCGGGGCGCTGTGATGCACGCGCAGATTGTCCAGAATCAGGCAGACTTTGCGCCCGCCCGCCTGCCGCACCAGCCGCCGCAGAAACTCGATGAGGCGCGCCGTGTTGAGCGCCCCCTTGTAAACCATCCACCGCAGACTGCCCTTGTTGGTCACCGCGCTCATCACGCTGCGCGTGAAGCGGCGCGCACTCCGGATCATCCGGGGCGTCTGGCCTTGTGGCGCATAGCCGCGCACCCCGTTGGGCTGGTTGTTGCACCCCGTTTGATCGCCCCAGTAAATCTCCGCGCCCGCCGCCTTGGCCTGCGCCACAATGGCCGGATACTCCTGCCGCAACCAGCGGCGCACGGCGGCTGATTTCTGCTCCAGCACCTTCTGGACGGGCTTTTGCACCGTAAAACCCCAGCGCTTGAGATACTCCCCCAGCGTGCGCACGGGCAGCCGCAGGCCATAGCGCCGCCGAATGAGCTGCCCCACCGCTTTGCGCGTCCACAGGGCGAAGGGCAGCTTCATCTGATCCGGGGTCTGGTCGAGGATCAGCCGCCGAATCCCCTTTTCCTGCGCCGGGTTCAAGGTTCGCCCCTGTCCGGTTTTGCGTCCGCGCTCATCGCGCACGAGGGCTTTCAGGCCGTGGTCACGGCGATAGGCCACCCACAGCCGCATGGTGCGCTCGCCAACGCCCACCGCCTGGCTCGTGCGCTTCTGGGTCCAGCCCTCATCCAGCAGGCGCATGGCCTGTCGGCGGGCCTGTTCCTGCTGCGGCTTGCTCATCTTTCGTCCGTCGCTTTTCTTTGCCATGCCGATGATCCTACGCGCGTTCTACAAATAGGCACTATATTACTGCCGGATTAGTA
>JAYWAM010000061.1:0-18470 GCA_043782425.1 Betaproteobacteria bacterium | reverse complement strand
AAGTGCGCGCCGCGCTCGGCACGCCTTTGCTGCAGGATGTATTTCACGCCAATCGCTGGGATTATTTTTTCAGCCACGACAAACCCGGCAGCTTCGCGCCTTTCCTGCGCGATAAGGAACAGCGCAAGCTTACCTTGCTGTTTGATAACGACAAACTAGCCAAGATCGAGGGCGACGTGAGTTCGCTGCCTTCGGACAAGCCTGTCGAGAAAAAATAAGTATGGCGCAGCGCGTGTGCATCGCGGGGGCGGGCGGGCGCATGGGCCGCATGTTGCTGCAAGCCGTCAGCGCCGAAGCAGGGCTGGTGCTGGGCGGCGCGCTGGTACATGCACAGAGCCCGCTGCTGGGGCAGGACGCGGGTGCACTCACTGGCAACAGCGCCAATGGCGTGAGTATTTCAAGCGACGTCGATGGCGTGCTGGCGCAATGCGATGTGCTCATCGATTTCACCCGACCAGAAGGCACACTATTGCATCTTGCCGCGTGCCGTAAACACGGCGTCAAGGCAGTCATCGGCACCACCGGGTTTAGCGCCGATCAAAAGCGCGCAATTGCAGCAGCGGCGCAACACACTGCGATAGTCTTTGCGCCCAACATGAGCGTCGGCGTGAATGTCATGTTCAAGCTGGTCGAGCTTGCCGCCAAGGCGTTGGGCGAGACTTACGATATCGAGATTATCGAAGCGCATCACAAGCTGAAAGTCGATGCGCCTTCGGGAACTGCTCTCATGCTAGGCGAAGTGGCTGCCCGCGCTACGGGCAAAAAGCTCGATGCTGTCGGCGTCTTTGAACGCCACGGCGCAATCGGCGAGCGCCCTCCCGGCAGCATCGGTTTTTCCACTATCCGCGCTGGCGACATCATCGGCGATCACAGCGTCATGCTCGCGGGCAGCGGCGAGCGCATCGAGATCACCCACAGAGCAACGAGCCGTTCCAACTACGCCCAGGGCGCGTTGCGCGCCGTCGCGTTTTTGCGCGATAAAAAAACCGGTCTTTACGATATGCACGACGTGCTGGGCGTGAAGTAGCCACTTTGTCTAAGTGAAGCAATTGTGCGGCAATGATAGACATACTCGACGCAACTCCTGAACACCTTCCCGCAGTGCGCGATCTGTTTCGCGAGTACGCCGCCTGGCTCAAGGTCGATTTGTGCTTCCAGGGTTTTGAGAAAGAGTTGGCGGAATTGCCCGGCGCCTACGCCGCGCCGCGCGGCAGGCTGGTGGTGGCGTGCGATGGCGACAAGGTTGTCGCTTGCGTAGGGTTGCGCCCGTTCAATGAGCAGGATGGCGAAATGAAGCGTCTCTATGTCGTGCCCGCATTGCGCGGGCAGGGTATCGCGCGCAGGCTGACTGTGCGCCTGCTGGCCGAGGCAAAATCCATAGGCTACCGGCGCATGTTGCTCGACACACTCGACAGCATGGCCCCTGCCAGAACGATGTATGCCAGCCTAGGGTTCACGCAGATTCCCGCCTATTATCACAACCCGATTCCTGGCGCTCACTACCTTGCGAAAACGCTTTGAGCATGAAGTGCGCAGCTTGCTAGGTTTTATCAAGCCACTTGAGCAGATTGAGCAAGCGTTCATTTGATTCGATGTTATAGCCCTGAATGCCGATAGTGGCCAGCACCTTCTTTCCTTCATCGGTGGCGCCAATGCTGGCAAGGGCTTTCTGCATTTTTTCGATCTTTTCACTGGGTACACGTTTGGACGCGATCAGCGGAAAATAGGGTTGCACAACTGACTTATGCAGGATGCGTTGCCCACTATTTTCCCAGGTTTTTGCCACGCCCGCATAGGAAGCCACGCCGCCGACATCGGCGAGCTTGTTTTGCACGGTCCAGCCGACCGCGCCTTGCTCCTTGGCGTACTTGACCTGTTCTTTCTTGATGTCAACGCCGTGATCGCGCATTTCGGCAGCACAAAACCGCGTCATGTAGGCGATTTTTTCGGGAAACATGATTTGCTTTCCCTTGACTTCAGAGAGTTTCTTGAGTGGCGATGATTTTTCCACCAAAAAATAACATTGCCCATCGGGCTTGGAAGTGGCGACTAGGGAGTAACCGTAGTCGCGCACACCACGACCGGGGTAGTCGCTGGGGCGCGCCATCACCAGATCAAATGCATCTTTTTTCATGCCTTCTTCAAGCGCCTCAAAGCTACGCACCAGGGTTACGACAACCGACTGGCCGATGGCTTTACCCAGAACGTCGGCCAAAGGCCGGTATTTGGCGACAGCTTCCAAGGGGTCGATACTGCCCGAGGTGCCCTCGCTGACCGCGAGAGTCAGATGTTTACCCTGCGGTTGGCTCTTGGCTGACGCTTTGGGTCTGTCGCTTGCACTAGAAGCAGGCTGAGCGGAAGCCGTGAGCGCGTTCAGTGAAAGCAGCGCGGACAACGCCAGGGTGGCAAGCAGGCGCAACAGCGTGTTGTCGCCAGCAGAGCAAGTTGAATTTTGAACCAAGTATCTTTTAAGTAGCAACATATTTATCACTCCTTAACATCCAGACGCAGATAAGTTTCGACAGAACGGCAATTGAGATGAACCCTTGCCGTTTTTAACTGAGCTTTACTGCACAATATCGACCCTTAAACGCTAAATCTATGACCTAGTTCACGGTTTTGGAGAAAAAGCCGGTAACTATGAAATTAGCGCTTCACCTGCGCCAGCACATTACTGGTCCACGCCAGCCGGTCAATGAGTGTCTTGAGGAACTGGCGGTTGAAACGCAACTGACAGCCGTCGGAAAGCTGTTCGAGTTGCACATCCTGGATTTTGAGCAATTGCACTTCCGACACGGCGATAATGGAGGCGGTGCGGCGTGCGCCCTTGTCGCCGGACAGGTAGGCCATTTCGCCGAAACAATCGCCTTCCTTGAGGACATTAAGCAGCTTGCCGTCTTTCATTACCTTGACCTGCCCCGATACAATGACGAAAAAAGCATGACCAATGTCGCCTTCCAGCAGCAGGCCTTGTTCGCGCGCGTGGTTTTCCCAGATACCGGCACGCAGCACCTCCCACAACTCCGCATCGCGAAAATCGCGAAAAAAATCGAGGCGGCGCAGCGCGTTGAATTTCTCCGCTGAGCTGATTTCGAAACTGTATTTCTCGAGCTGCGGAAAGGTTTCCGCCAGATCGCGCGCCATCTCAAACCATGTGGCGTAGCGTGCTTTGGGGTCCTTGGCCAGGGCGCGGTTAACAATTTCCAGCAGCGGTTCCGGCAGTTCCGGGCGCAGGGTTTTGAGAGGCGTCGGCTCCTCGCTGAGAATTTTGTTAATCATCGCCACAGTGCTGCTGGCCTGGTAAGGCAAGCGACCGGCGAGCAGCTCGTACATCACTACGCCGAGCGAATAAATGTCGGTCTGCACCGAGGGTGATTCTTCGTTGATCTGCTCGGGCGACATATAGGCCGGAGAGCCGACAAAGCCATCGATCTGCGTCTGAGTGGAGTGGGATATCTGCGCCGTGCCAAAGTCGCTGATCTTGATGTCATCGCGCTCGGAAAGCAGAATGTTGGCGCTTTTGATGTCGCGGTGTATCACGCCGTTCTGAAAGGCGTATTCGAGCGCGCGACACGCCTTGAAAATCACCAGCACCGCCTGGCGCACCGGCAGTAAATTAGTCTCGGTACAGTATTTTTTCAGCGAGCCGCCGGGCACATACTCCATCACGATATAGCGCACATCGCCATCTACCACCGCATCGAATACCGCGACAATGTTGGGGTGTGAAAGCTTGCCGACCAGCGATGCTTCGTTGAGAAAAAGTTTGTGAAAGCGCTTGGCTTCGTCCTCGCCCATGCCCTCCTGCGCATTGGCGACTTTTATGGCGATTTTGCGCGCATTGAACTCGTCCTCGCCCAGATAGACAACCGCAGTCGCGCCGCGCCCGAGTTCCGACAGGACGGAGTACTTGCCTACCCGGGCAGGCTTATGGGTGATCATAGTTGCTTAGCGTGGTGGCGAAATGCCGTAGAGCGAGAGTGGCAAGGTTATAGTTTTATGGGCAGTTTACCCGATTTCCTGGGCCAGGCTGAAAAACCCCTGTGGCGAAATATCGTTCACGGCCAGACGCTGCGCTGCGTCGGCATGGCGATAATTCTTGAACATTGATTTGTCGTAGGCCGGGTCGTAGTGTTTGTGCAGCATGTCATCGACAAACTCATCCCATTTTGCTGCGCTGGCGAGCTGTTTCCAGGTATCAATGCGCTCATTCGGGTAGAGGCCCTTGAGGCAATCGAGCTTGTGAAACAGCAGGGGAAGATTGGCGATGAGGTGGTCATATTCTTCGCGCAGCAATGCGATTCTTGCCTGTTGCGGCGTATCCAGTTGCAGGCAGCGCCCCTCCCACATGCGTTCAATGAGCGGCTGCGGAACACGCAGCACGCCGACCTTTTTGCTTTCGGCTTCGACAAACACCGGCTTGGTGCGGTCAAAGCGCTGCAAGGCAGCGCAGATGAGGCTCTCAAAGGTTTTCTGTGTCGGTTGCGGCGCATCGGGCAGGTCTCCCAGCACCGAGCCGCGGTGCGCGGCAAGCTGCTCCAGATCGAGCACCTGCGCGCCTTGTTCAGCCAGCGCCAGCAGTAAGCGGCTTTTCCCCGAACCGGTGCGCCCGCACACGACGCGATAGCTGAAGCGTTTCGGCAACGTCTCAAGCTGGCGCATCACCAGGGCGCGATAGCTCTTGTAGCCGCCTTCCAGTTGCCAGGCGTTCCAGCCTATGCTTTTTAGAATATGCGTCATTGCCCCCGAGCGCGAGCCACCGCGCCAGCAGTAAATCAGCGGTTTCCATTTTTTCGGCTGTGCGCCGAACTCAGCATCGATGTGTCGGGCAATATTGCGCGCCACCATAGCCGCGCCGCTTTTTTTTGCATCGAAGGCTGACTGTTGCTTATAAATGGTCCCGACAGCAGCGCGTTCAGCGTCGTCCAGCACTGGAAAATTGCGCGCCCCTGGAATATGGTCTGCGGCGAACTCTCCCGGGCTGCGTACGTCAATGATGGTATCGAATTCGTCCAGCGCGTCATAGCTGAAATCGGCCGGAAGGATGCCGGTTTTGCGCTCGGCATGGAGTTTGGGATTAGTATTCACCACAAAGCTCACAAAGGACGCTAAGGGTAAAAGCATATAAGAAAAGCACGTGGCGAAGCACGCGGATTTGCATTCTTTGTGTCCTTTGTGCGCTTGGTGGTTAATATTTTCTACGCGCTGAATTTTTAAGCGCTGTTTCAATGCCAGGCAATACATTTTCCACAATACGCATTTGCGCGGCAGCGATGGGGTGCAGGCCATCGGCCTGAAACAGTTCACGTTGTTCGGCGATGCCCTCAAGCAGGAAGGGAACCAGGGTGAGTTTGTGCTGTTTGGCGAGTCCGGGGTACATTTCGCGGAACTCGCGCGCATAATCCAAGCCATAGTTGGGTGGAATCTGGATGCCGATGAGCACGACATCAGCCTTTGCGCTAATAATGATGCGAATCAGCGCGGCGAGATTGGCGCGGGTTTCGCGCACGGCAAGACCGCGCAGCCCGTCATTGGCGCCGAGCTCGAGCAGCACCAGGCTAGGTTGGTGTCTGGCAAGATCGGCGTTAATGCGCGCCAGTCCGCCGCGCGTGGTTTCGCCGCTGATGCTGGCGTTAACGACTGTAGCGGGAGGATTGCGCTTCGCAAGTTTGTCGGCCAGCAGCGCCACCCAGCCCTGTTGCGGCGCCAGGCCGTAGGCGGCAGCGAGGCTATCGCCGAACACCATGATCTTTGGGGTGGTCGCAAAGGCGCTAGGCAGGCATGCGACCCAGCCCGCCAACAGTACGCAGAAACGGAAAATTGATAGTCTGCTTGAATTCAATGCATTCACCTAAACCTAACTCCTGACTTTAAGTCACTTCTATCACCAACAACTTACAAGCAAAACAAATGGCAACCCTCGCCCGTACCACCTCTGCAACCTCTAACGCCATTTCCGGCAACGCGCACTCCACCTCTACGCTGGACAGTATCGCTCATCAGCACGCCACGATCATCAAGGTCGAAGCTTTGACCAAGCGCGTGGCGACTGCTGAGCATGAATTGACCATCGTGCACAACGTGAATTTTAGCGTTCATGCCGCCGAGGCGGTTGCCATTTTGGGCGCCAGCGGGTCGGGGAAGTCTACGCTACTCGGACTCATGGCGGGATTGGACACACCCAGCAGCGGAAAGGTTTGGATCAATGGCGAGGATTTGTTCGCGCTCGACGAAGATGGTCGCGCAGCGTTGCGCGGGCGCATGGTGGGATTCGTGTTTCAATCATTTCAACTTTTACCCTCGCTCACCGCGCTGGAAAATGTCATGCTGCCGCTGGAATTATCGGGCGTCGATAATGCCGCCGAAAAAGCCCGCGCCATCGTCGCGCGCGTGGGGCTCGGTGAGCGACTCGGACATTACCCCAAGCAACTCTCGGGCGGCGAGCAACAGCGCGTGGCGATTGCGCGCGCTTTCGTCACCGCACCCAAGCTGCTGTTTGCCGATGAGCCTACCGGCAATCTCGACGCACGCACCGGCGCCGCCATGATCGATTTGCTGTTTGAGCTGAACCAGGAACATGGCGCCACACTCATTCTCGTCACGCACGATCAGGAACTCGCCGCGCATTGTTCGCGGCGGCTGACCATTGCGGCGGGGGAAATTCAAGCGGAGTAGAAAGACAGGTTTCACCACAAAGAACACAAAGGGCACAAAGTAGGCTTAAAGGTTTTTCTGGTAACTTCATTTTCTGTGTTCATCTGTGTTCTCTGTGGATTATTCATCGGACCCGGATCATCAGTCAAAAATGCATAAGTGCGACCTGGGTAGTTAGGGCCATTTTTGGCGTCCTTCTTTGTGGACTTTGTGTTCTTTGTGGTAAACAGTTTTTAAGGGACTTTAATTGAAAAATCTCAAACTAGCGCTGCGTATGCTCAGGCGCAACTGGAGCGCCGGCGAAAGCCGCGTGCTGCTGTTCGCGTTATTCATTGCCGTGGCCAGCGTGACGACGGTGGGGTTTTTTGCCGACCGCGTCGAGCAGGCGCTGAAATTGCAGGCCAACGAGCTGATAGGCGCGGATCTGGTGGTGATCTCCGATCATGTGATTCCCGCAAAACTGCGCGAGCCGACTGCTGGCCTGGCATTCAAGCAGGCTGAGACGGTGACTTTTCCGAGCATGGTGAACCATCAAGTGCCCGATGGCGGCGCGAACCTTGCGGAGCTTAAGGCCGTGACCCAAGGCTTTCCGCTGCGCGGCAGGCTGCGTATTTCCGATGGCCCTGATTTAGCAGAGCGCGAAGCCAATGGCATTCCTGAACCTGGCACGGTGTGGGTGGGGCCTGCGCTGCTGGGAAAAATCAACGCCAAGGTCGGTGATAGTGTGCAGGTGGGGGCGATTTCTTTGCGCATAACGGCGCTGCTCACCAAAGAGCCCGACAATGTGCTCGACTACTTCGGTATTGCGCCGCGCGTGATGCTGAATCATGCCGACCTGGCGGCGACAAAGTTAATCCAGGTGGGAAGCCGCGCGACCTACCGTTTGTTGCTCGCGGGAGAAGCGGGCGAAATCGATAAATATCGCACCCAGGCGCAGCAGTTGCTGGCGCGCGGTGAGCGCATCGAGGGCGTGCGCGATGCGCGCTCCGAAGTGCGCGTGGCGCTGGAGCGCGCAGGGCGTTTTCTCGGGCTGGCGGCGCTGCTCTCGGTGATCCTTGCCGCCGTCGCCGTGGGTCTTGCGGCGCGGCGTTTTTCGCAGCGCCAGATGGATCATTGCGCGATGATGCGTTGCCTCGGCGCCAGCCAGGCCGACATTTTCAAACTCAATTTCTATCAATTTGTCATGCTCGGCTTGCTGGCTTCGTTGCTCGGTGCGGCGGTGGGCTATGTGGCGCAAAGTGTGCTCGCCAATATTCTTGCGGGTTTTTTTACGGTGAAGTTGCCGCAGCCGTCTATCATGCCCGCTATACAGGGCGTATTGACGGGCTTTGTGTTGCTGCTGGGCTTTACTATTCCGCCGCTGCTTAAATTAAAAAGCGTATCGACTTTGCGCGTGTTGCGCCGTGAGATAGGCGCTGTCGAAAGCGTCAGCCTGGCGGCTTACGTGATGGGTTTTTCCGCGCTGGCGGCGCTCATCCTGTGGCGCGCGGGCGAAATCCGTCTCGGTGTTTACGTCTTGGGCGGATTTATCGTGGCCCTTGCCGTCGCCGCGCTGGCGGGCTGGGGGCTGATTAGCTTGCTGTCCGGCTTGCGCGGAAGATTCGGCGGAAAAACTGCCGGCTCGTTCGGCGCTGCACTACGTTACGGACTTGCCAATATGCGGCGTCGCGCGGGCGGCAGCCTGGTGCAGATTATGGCGCTCGGCCTGGGCATCATGGCGATGCTGTTGCTCACACTGGTGCGCACCGATCTGATTTCAAGGTGGCAGACCAGTGTCCCCGTCGACGCGGCCAATCGTTTCGTCCTTAACGTACAGGCCGATCAATTGCAGCCAGTGCAAGCTTACTTTGCGCAGCGCGGCTTGGCGGCGCCTGATCTCTACCCGATGGTGCGCGGCAGGCTGGTGGCGCTCAACGACAAGCCGCTGGCGCTGGACGAACTCAAGGACGAGCAATCCAGACGTCGCGCCGAGCGCGAATTCAATCTTTCCTGGGCGGAAAAACATCGTCCCGATAATCGCATTGTCTCAGGCAAATGGTGGGACAAGGACCCGCAGGAAAAACAATTTTCTGTAGAGGAAGGCATTGCAAAAAGCCTCAGCATCAAGATCGGCGACAGTATGACTTACGACGTCGCCGGTTCGCGCTTCACCGGGCAGGTGACGAGCTTGCGCAAGGTTGACTGGGATTCGTTCAAGCCGAATTTTTTCGTCATCGCCAGCCCCGGTGTACTGGAAAAATATCCCGCCAGCTATATCACCAGTTTCCATTTGCCGCCGGGCAACGAAGCTATCGTCAACGGATTGATTAAACAGTTTCCAAATCTGAGCGTGATCGATGTTTCCGCCATCATGGCGCAGGTGCGTTCCATCTCCGATCAGGTGGCCAAAGCGGTGGAGTTTGTATTCCTGTTCGCCCTCGTCGCCGGTCTGGTGGTGCTGTATGCCGCCATCGCATCAACCCAGGACGAGCGTATTTTTGAAGGCGCCATCATGCGCACGCTAGGCGCGCAACGCAGGCAATTGATGGCGCTGCAACTGGCGGAATTTAGCGCCATCGGATTTCTCGCCGGTGTGGTTGCGGCAGGCGGCGCTGTTGCGTTGGCAATGGTCTTATCGGATCGGGTTCTGGGCGTGCCTTACGATTTCAATCCGTGGGTGCCGCTTATCGGCGTGCTGGCGGGCACGATAGGTGTTTCCATTGTCGGCCTGCTGGGAACCAGAAGCACGCTGAACAGCCCGCCGTTGCAGACGATACGGGGCGTGGCTTAAATCGACTATCGTGCTGTGAGAAGTGCTGTGAGAAGTTGTATGGGCGATCCAACTGTACCCAAAAGAAACAACAACATACCAGTTCCAGATTGCAATCCGCAACGCATGAGCGTATCCTAAAATCGTGCAACTAATAAATAGTTGCATTTTTGTTGAGTTACCCGATAATGACCAAAGCTGATAAACGTCTAGACCGGCTAAGGAGTCGTCCCTCCGATTTCCATTGGGACGAACTCGTTACGCTAATGGGGGACTACAACTTTTCATGGAGTCCAAAAGCTGGTGGATCGTCCCATGGTCACTTTTACAATTCGCAAACTAAGAGAAAACTCGGAATTTCTAAACCACACAATCCAGCCATCTTAAAAATGTACCAAATAAAGGATATTCTAAAAATGCTTGAGGAAGATGGTTTCATCTGAGGCAACTGATATGGCAAGAACTGGCGACAAAATTTTGAACTACAAGAATTACCACGGCTCGATGGAAGTAAGCATCGAAGATGGATTTATTCACGGTCGAATCCTTTACATCCGGGATGTCATTACGTACGAGTCTCCAGATGTAGCTGGAGTCAAGGCCGCATTCCAAAACGCTGTCGATTCATACCTACAGTTTTGTGAAGAAGTCGGGGACAAGCCCGAGAAACCATTTTCCGGCTCATTCAACGTTCGCATTTCGCAGACACTACACCGCGAAGCTGTAATCGCTGCAGACAATGCAGGAATTAGCTTAAACCGCTGGGTAGAAGATGCTATTCGAGACAAGTTAAGTCCATCTAAGACAAAGCAAACTTGGATCAAAACTCCCGTCTCTGCCAGTTCCGTGGTCCAACAGAATGAAGCATTCTGGACTTCAACGCCAGACGATTTGAGGATCAAAAAAATCGAACATAATTTGAGGCTCCAATGAAACCTCTACTTGCACAAATTCGCGTCAAGAAGCTCAGAGCTGAAGTGACAAATGTTCCCGCTGTCAACACCAAGATACAAGGAACCGCCGGCCAGACAGGCGTTGTGTCATTCGGCAAGGGAGCAGATGGAAAGGATCTAGTGCTTTTTGCGATGACTCTGGAGGCATCTGTAGTTGTGGAGAGCACTAAAGAGCAACTCCTACAGGTGCATAGTGAATTAGAGGCCGTTTTCGTAGAACTTGAGCCAACAATCACGGAGAACAGCGTCCCAGATGAACTCACAAAAGTAGGAGATTTTTACGCTGCGCAGCTCTATCCTCATGCCATGTCTCACATCAATCGAATATTTCATGAAATGGGATTTGGGTCAGTACAAGTAAATCTACTATACCCAGGCTCACTGTAAACCGAGTTGGCGTTATTTTGAATCTTGGGGTGCGAGGACTTCATTTTCGGTGTTCATCTGTGTTCTCTGTGGATTTCTTTCTTATTTTGGATCGCCATTCCAACCTTTCCCCGCTCTAGTCCGCAGTTTTCTCCTTGAACGCGCACAGATCGTAAACCACACACGCCGCACACTTCGGTTTGCGCGCCACGCAGGTATAACGTCCGTGCAGGATCAGCCAGTGGTGCGCATGCAAGCGATATTGCTGCGGTACAACCTTCAGCAACTTGAGTTCCACCGCGAGCGGGTCCTTGCCGGGCGCCAGTCCGGTGCGGTTAGCGACACGAAAAATGTGCGTATCGACCGCAATGGTGGGTTCGCCGAAAGCAACATTGAGCACCACGTTGGCGGTCTTGCGCCCGACGCCGGGCAGGGATTCAAGTGCGGCGCGCGAGTTCGGCACTTCACCGGAAAAGTTTTCCAGCAGCAGGCGGCAGCTTGCTATCAGATGTTTCGCCTTGCTGCGGAATAATCCTATGGTCTTGATATATTCGATGAGGCCTGCTTCGCCCAGTTGGAGAAGTTTTTGCGGCGTGTTGGCCACCGGAAACAACTTTGCCGTGGCGAGGTTGACGCTCTTGTCGGTCGCTTGCGCCGACAGCACCACAGCGACCAGCAGTTCGAAAGGTGTGGCGTACTTGAGCTCGCTGCGCGGCGCCGGGTCATTCTCGGCAAGGCGGCGGAAAAATTCGCTACGTTTGGCAGGTGTCATTGCTGAAATCCAGCATTCAGGAGAGGAAGGGAAATGGCGTGTGAGTGCGCGCGACCCAAACAATGTAGGCGAAGGTGAAGAGTGCGGCAATCCATGCCGTGGTGCGCACGGCTTTGGTTTTGCCGCGCTTGAGTGCGATGGTTCCGAGCACGATATAAACGACCAGGCCCAATACTTTTGCCGTGAGCCAGCCATGCACGAAAGGGTATTGTTGAATCTGCCAGGCATAAACCAGGGCGGAAACGAGTAACACGCTATCGACTACATGCGGCGCTATCTTTACCCAACGCGCCTGCAGCCGGGGGGAGTCGCGCAGCATCCATATGCCGCGTGTGAAAAAGAAAGCGCCGCTGATAACAACAGAGGATAGGTGAATCAGTTTAAGCATGGTTGTGAGGCCCTGGTTTCGGAAGGGTGTGCAGTATACTGCCGCCAGTGGTTTTTGCGCGAGTGTTTGGCGCAGATCAAGCAGCCGGAACCCAATCCGCCGGTATGGTTCCATGCAGCAGATATTCGATCAGCTCCTTGGCCGGACGAATCTGCTTGCCGAACGGCAACGGCCCGGCGCCACGAAAAAACAGTCCGCGCTCAACATCTCCGGCAAGCGCCGCCGCCAGGTGATGGTCAATGCAAAATTGACCGAAGCGTTCGATGCCGTCACGCAGCCCGCATTGCTCCAGGCAGTCGAACGCCAGCGTGCAGTCGGTGCGGGCGTTGGCGCGACGTTGCAACACCGGTAGCTTGACCAGGTATTTCTCCAGCCACGGTGTCTTGACCGCGCGCGCCGGCAGCCCGGCAACGCTCATGAAGGTGACGATATCTTCCGGCCTGGCTTCAGCCAGCACGCGCTTGAAATTGGGATGCGCATCGCTTTCCAGCGTGACGGCGAATGGCGTGCCGATCTGCACGGCGCTCGCGGCGCGGCCAGGCTGTAGGAACTGATGTCGTGGGCGATGCGAAAGTTTTCGCTCCCGTTTGTACGAATTGCTCGCGTGGACAGCTTGCGTCAGATTTTAGTTGACCAGACAAAAACATGGTGATATAGTTAACTACATCACTACAATGATAACTTTGATTTCAGCAAATTTGACGGGTAACGCCCAATCCCACACCGATTAAAATCAGCTACTTAACCGCAACCGTGCAATCCAAGGAGTAATTAGAATTAGTACCGACTGGCACAACAACGCGCCCATCTACCGGCAGCTTAAAGATCGCATCATTGGAATGCTGCTCGATGGACTGCTTAAACCGGGCGATCCGTTGCCTTCGGTGCGGCAAATTGCAGCCGACTTTCAGCTCAATCCGATTACCGTCATGCGTGCATATCAGGAACTCGCAGACGCAACGCTCGTGGAAAAAAGGAGGGGAATTGGCATGTATGTAACCGATGGCGCCAGGGAAAAATTACTTGTTAGCGAACGCGAGCGTTTTCTACGCGAAGAATGGCCGCTGTTGCTGGAGCGCATTCGCCGCCTGGGAATGAATATGGAAGATCTGCTGCGCTCTGCCAAAGTTGGTGACGCCAAATGAGCGCCATCATTTCAGCCCAGGGCTTGACAAAGCACTACGGGAAAATTCTTGCCGTAGACCATATCAACCTCGACATCCCAGCCGGTCGCATCGTCGGCTTGATCGGCCCCAACGGCTCAGGCAAAACTAGCGCTCTCAAAGCCATTCTCGGCCTGACGCCATTCGAAGGTGCACTCAAGGTGCTCGGACTCGATCCGCGTACCCATCGCGATGCGCTCATGCAGCAGGTGTGCTTTATAGCCGACGTCGCGATACTGCCGCGTTGGCTGCGCGTGCGCGATGCCGTAGATTTTGTCGCCGGTGTGCATCCCAAATTCGATCGCAGCAAGGCTGAGCGTTACCTTGCCAACACCAAGCTCAAGCCCGCGATGAAAGTTAAAGAGATGTCGAAGGGCATGGTGGTGCAGTTGCATCTAGCGCTGGTGATGGCCATAGATGCGAAATTACTTGTCCTGGACGAACCCACCCTAGGTCTGGATATTCTCTATCGTAAACAGTTCTATCAGCACTTGCTGGAGGAGTATTTCGACCAAAATAAAACCATCATCATCACCACGCACCAGGTGGAAGAAATCGAACATATTCTCACGGATCTTGTATTCATCCGCGATGGAAAAATTGTGCTGACCTCAACGATGGACGAAGTCGGTGTGCGTTTTACCGAAGTTATGGTGTCGCTAGATAAAACGGATCAAGCGCGCGCGCTCAAGCCGATAGACGAGCGGCAGATATTTGGCAAAGCAATCATGCTTTTTGACGGCGCGCCGCGTGAGACGCTTGAAGCGCTAGGCGAAGTGCGCACCCCGGGTGTTGCCGATATTTTTGTCGCCACCATGAAAGGAGCCTACGCGTGAACACTTTCAAATGGCTGCTAAAGCGCGAGTTCTGGGAACACAAAGGCGGATTTTTCTGGCTGCCCATAGTCGTGGGCGCGATCATGACTGCTTTTATTGCCGTCTCGCTGCTTATCGTCTCGCTCGGGATGAGAGGCGGCATGAAAATAAACGGTGTCGCCGTCAGCAGCTTGGCGGACGCAGCCGGTCCTGAGCAGAAGGCCGCGTTCGCGTCTAGCCTGGTCAACGGTTACGCCGGATTAACGATACCGATTCTGATTGCGTTAAGCATCTGCATATTTTTCTTTTGCCTGGGCGCACTCTACGACGAGCGTAAAGACCGCAGCGTGTTGTTCTGGAAATCGCTGCCCCTTTCCGACCACGCGATTGTATTGTCCAAGGTCGCGATGGCGCTGGTCGTTGCCCCCGTGATCGCCATAGTCGTCGCCGTACTTACCGCCGTCGTCGCGGGATTCATGATATGCGTCGCTGCCGCCGTGGCTGGCGTCAACATCTTCGGCGCTGTGCTGGGCAACCCTGATGCCTACCTTGCCCCGCTACAGTTGGCGGCAGTGTTGCCCGTTTATGCGCTATGGGCCTTGCCCACCATCGGCTGGCTGTTGATGGTTTCGGCCTGGGCGCGCACTAAGCCGCTACTGTGGGCGATAGGTGTGCCGATCATGACGGGAACGCTGCTCACCTGGATTAACGCCATGTTTCAATTTGGCTGGAACATGGGCTGGTTCTGGAAAAACATTATCGGAAGATTATTGGGCAGCGTGCTGCCAGGCTCATGGTTGGGAACACAAGGACAAGCATTGCCTAGTGGAGAAGCGCTGCGCGCATCAAGCGCCATGAGCGATATTTTTTCGCATTCGTGGCAAGTGCTTGCTGCGCCGGGCATTTGGATTGGTATGGCGCTAGGGGCAGCGATGATCTATGCGGCGATTCGCCTGCGCGGCTGGCGCGACGAGGGCTAGTGTCATAACTCAAGATATCGACTCAATAAACGGAGAGAGAAAATGCATTCAAACAACACCACACGAGTTGCAGATTCAGCGTATCTGTCAAAGATTTTGAATTATTTCTTTCTCTTTGCCGTTGCAGGCTGCCTGCTGCTGGCGCAGCCAGCTATGGCGGCAGTAGCAACCAAAGGCAATCTTGTCAGTGTCGACTGGCTTGAAAAAAATCTTAAAAATGCTGATGTTCTGCTATTCGACGCATCACCCGGTCAGATCTATGCGGCAAAGCACATACCCGGCGCGGTGAACGTCGATGTGTTCAGCTTCGGTGGCCGCGAGCTTTCCGCCGCCGAAATGGAGCGGCTGCTGCGCTCGTGGGGCGTGAGCAAGGGCAAGAAAATCGTCATCTACGATCAGGGCGGCACCTACATGGCGACCAGCCTTTTCTTCGACCTTTACTATCATGGATTCCCGCCGGGCAATCTGTTCGTCCTGGATGGGGGACTCTCCAAATGGCAGGCGACAGGCGGTGCGGTAACGAAAGACCCCACACCTGCCCCCAAGCCGGGAACATTCCGCGTCGCAAAGCTCAAGGAGGATGTGCGCGTAAGACTGGCGGAATTTCTGCTTGCTTCCGGCGACCCGGCGAACAACGCGCTCGTCGAGGCGCTGGAACCCGACCAACACTTTGGCGGCGCCAAGTTTTTCGACCGGGCCGGCCATGTTCCCAATGCCATCATGGCGCCCAGCGCGGATTTCTTTAACGCGGACAAGACCTTCAAATCGGCCGAGCAGATCAAGCAGATGCTGACCTACCTGGGCATCAAACCAGAACAGCAGGTTTACACGCATTGCGGCGGCGGCATCGCCGCCAGCGTGCCGTTTTTCGCCACGAAGATCATGCTGAATTACCCCAAGGTCAAACTCTATAAAGAATCCCAACTCGAATGGCTGCGTGACGACAGAGGATTGCCCTTTTGGACTTACGACGCGCCAAATATGACGCGCGAAAAGAACTGGTTGAACGGATGGGGCAGCCCGATGTTGAGGATGTTTGGCGTGGCAAAACTGAATGTCGTCGATGTGCGCTCAGTAGAAGCTTACCAACAGGGGCATGTGCCGTTCGCTGTCAACATTCCTGCGGACGTCTTCAAGCGCCACCTCGCCACACCCGAGAAACTGGCCGACGTGCTAGGCGCCGTCGGCATCGATGCGGCCTTTGAGACGGTGATCGTTTCCGATGGCGGTTTGAACGCCAGCTCGGCTCTGGCGTATCTCATGCTGGAAAAGCTGGGACAGAAAAAAATCTCCGTTCTCTTGGGATCAGTGGATGATTGGGGACTCGGCGGCTTTACGCTCACCAAGGAGGCCACCACAGTGGGCCCGAGGAAAGCGCCGCAGGAACTTGCCATCCCTGCTACGACATATCCGGCCAATGTTCGCCCAGACATCGTGACCAGCAACGACCCGCAAAGCACGCAGGGGTCATATCCGAAGGTCTACATCGCCTCGGGCAAAACCCTGCCGGCCAAAGTGCAAGACGGAAAAGTCATACACCTGCCCTACACCGATCTGGTCAATGCCGACGGAACACCGAAAGCTGCTAAAGACATCTGGAGCATCCTCGTCAAAGCCGGACTGCCGCGCTACGCCGAAATCATTTGCTTCGCCGATGATCCGGGCGAGTCCGCCGCCAATTATTTCATCCTGAAAATGATGGGCTATCCCGATATAAAGGTGTTGCTAATCTAGCTTGAAATTCTTGCGTGCGCGCTCAACTTTAGCTCTGATTACACAGTTCTCTACATGATCGTTGACCAGCCCCATCGCCTGCATGAAGGCATACACGGTGGTGGGCCCGACGAATTTCCAGCCCATTTTTTTCAAATCCTTCGACAAAGCCAGCGATTCCGCCGAGGTCGAAGCAGTCTGCGGTTCAGCAAGTTGCTTCGTGTCTGGTTCGTAACGCCAGACGAAGGCTGCCAGCGAGCCTTCGTGTTTGACGAGTTCCCGGGCCTGCCGCGCATTATTGATGACCGCCTCGATCTTGCCGCGATGGCGCACGATGCCTTCGTCCTTGAGCAAGCGCGCAACATCGCGCTCAGTGAAGCGCGCTATCCTGTCAAAATCGAAATCCTGGAAGGCCGCGCGAAAATTCTCGCGCTTGGCGAGTATGGTGCGCCAGCTCAGTCCCGATTGAAAACCTTCCAGACACAATTTCCCGAATAAGCGACGATCATCGCTGACCGGGAAACCCCATTCTGTGTCGTGATAGGCTAAAAACTCCGGCGCCGCGCCGCACCAGCGGCAACGCGATTTGCCGTCGGGACCCACGAATATTTCCGCGCTCATGTGCCTCCTGTCCAAAGTTTGAATGTGACTTAGCCGACTACCTGTTGAGGCCGCACTCGAAGCGATTGTTGAGTCCCTTAATCGTCATTGAACTTCTTCTGATCTATCTGCAAATACGTTTGTAGAGGAAAACAGGAACGAAACAAGAAGCAGTGTGCGATAAGTTTTCATTGACTCTCTCTAAAGTAATGGAGCTGAGGGGCTGCGCGCATTTGCGGCATCCCCGCATGAACGATGGGCTGGACAAAACATTACCACAGCCGCCACCAAGATTTTGACCGCTTGAAGCGCATCAACTGCACCTTCTCTGGCTCCAGTTGAGAAGGGTCAACAATCCCTTCAAGCTGGTAGCCAAAAAACTCGAGCAGCGCAGCCTCCCCCAATTCCAGTGGGTGAAAAGCAAATGGATATTCATCGTCCTCATCTTCAGGATCGACGGCTGGATAGTGGCCTGCCCAATAGGGTTCTTCAAATGGCGGCCTTGTTCCAATGTCTTCGAGCACACCGCTGTCTGGAGACAAGCTAAGCGATCTTTGAAGTTTGCCGTTTTTCCAAATTGCGTAGGCAAACCAATCAACAACACTCTGCATTGCGTGTAGATAGACCGAATTACCCAACGCAGAATCAACAAAGACAGATGGCAATTTTGACGGGTAGTCGATTCCGAACTCTTTCGCTGCGATAATCGACAAACCCGGAAAACATCCGATAACCAATTCGTTATCTGGCGGGCATGTGTAAGACAAATTTCCATCGTCGATCAGTTCAAGCTTCTCTGACGGGAACAGCTTCTTTGCCAGTGCAACTGTGGCATCACGATCCAGCACCGGGTTTGACTTCAAGATCTCGCTCGGGAACCCGCTACTGTAAATTAACATCCAAGTTTTTGCACCCATGTAATTCCCCCGGTGACTCTGTGGTCAATATAGGCGGTGTCAATTTTAGAATAAAAGGGAGCCATGCACGGTCAATCTCGCAACACAAGTTCCGTCTGTCCTTCTCACTCGAATGCAAAGTGAGGGCTGTGCTTGCCAAGCTTCCTTGACGCATAACGAGGCTGTAGAAAAACCCAATTTTCACAATAAATCGCTTCGTAACTCGTTGATTCATAGCGTGGCGATTTTGGCATTTTGGGTTTTTCTACAGCCTCAACGTTGAAGTTGAGGGGCTGGCGTTGCCAGTCCCTCTCGAATGTGAGGTTAGCGAAATAATCGGCCCCATGCCGCAAATCGCGCCGAAGAAACACGCGGTGGCTCCGTTGTGGCAAAGTGGAATGCGGCGCTGCGGAAGACCGAT
>JAYWAM010000060.1:0-2666 GCA_043782425.1 Betaproteobacteria bacterium | reverse complement strand
GTGATGCCGCCAACAACCCCAGCGGCGTGGCAGGCGCAGGCGTTGGCCTGGGTGCAGGCTTGGCGATGGGAGCGCAGATGGTTAATTCCATGGGCGGGGCCTTGGGCATGGGGGCGGCAGGTAGCGCTCCCGGCACGCAGGGGCCGCCGCCGGTTCCGGGCGCGCTGGCATTCCACATTGCCGTGAACGGCCAGCAGACCGGCCCGTTCGAGATTAACGCGCTGCAAGGCCAGGTAGCGTCCGGACAATTGAAACGCGATTCTTTGGTGTGGAAAGTCGGCATGGCGCAGTGGTCCAAGGCGGGCGAGGTTGCCGAGCTTGCTGAGCTGTTCGCTAACCTGCCGCCTCCGTTGCCACCAAGCGCGTAACCTGGTCAACAATGCAGCGCAACAGGTTCCAGACCCAACTCCGCATCAGCATTGCCGTAGGGTGCGATTCAAACTGATGTGGAAACGAGTTTAAAGAACCCCAGAACAAGTGTCGTCCCCGCGAAAGCGGGGAACCATTTTCTCTCTTGAAAAACATGGATTCCCGCTTTCGCGGGAATGACAAATCAGGCGAAGCTTCTATCGAAAATTGGAAATACCTATATCAGTTTGAATCGCACCCTACGGCGCGGCATTTGGGAACCGTCTTTGCCGCCAATTTCCTTTAAGCCCGACCAGGACTGCCTATGCAAAATTCCGAACCGCAGCAAGCCACCAGCACGCAAGCGACCATCAAAACTTTTCCTTGCGGCTCGTGCGGCGCAAGACTGGCGTTCGCGCCCGGCACCAAGACGCTCAAGTGCGAATACTGCGGCGCGGCCAACAATATTCCCGCCAGCACAGAGCGGATTGAAGAACTCGATTTTGAGGTCTATCTACAAGCGCTGGCAGGCAAGCAGGAAAAATTCGAGCAGGTGCAAGTCAAGTGCAACAACTGCGGCGCAGAGCAGACACTGCCTGACAATATTTTCGCCGGCAACTGCACTTTCTGCGCAACACCCGTGGTGGCGAAAGGCTACGCCAACCGCCTGGTCAAACCCAAGGCGCTGATTCCGTTTCGCATCGCCAAGACCAAGGCGCAGGACGAGTTTCGCAAATGGATCAGCGGCCTGTGGCTGGCGCCTTCGGAACTGAAGAAATATGCGCAAGGCGACGGCGGCTTAAAGGGCATGTATGTCCCCTATTGGACTTATGATTGCGAGGCGCATAGCGAATATGAAGGTGAGCGCGGCATCGATCACACCACGGTGCGGCGCGGCTCAGACGGCAAGAGCTACAGCGAAACGCGCACCGACTGGAGTTCCGTTTCCGGCGTAGTGGAAAACCGCTTCGACGACGTGCTGGTGCCTGCCAGCCCGACCATGACAACATTGGGAACGTCATGGTTCAGCGAGCGTTTCAGCAAATGGAACACCCAGGCGCTGGTGCCCTACAGCGAAGAATTCATCGCCGGCTTTCAGGCCGAGGCCTACCAGGTAGGTCTCGCCGATGGTTACCAAAGCGCCAAGCAAATTATCGACGCGCGCATCGTCGCCAGTATCATGCGAGACATCGGCGGCGACCGCCAACGCGTGCATGACATAAAAACCCAGTACAGCAACATCACCTTCAAGCACGTACTGGCGCCACTGTGGATTTCCGCCTACCGCTACCGCGACAAGGTATATCGCTTCATGGTCAATGGCCAGAATGGCGAAGTGCAAGGCGAAAGCCCGAAATCCGCGTGGAAGATTTTTTTCCTGGTGGTGGGGATACTTGCGGTGTTTTTTTTTATTTTGATATTGTCGGGAAAAAAGTAGCGGGAGAGTCTTGGGAAGCGACTTGAGCTTCCATGCGCTGAATTTTAGGCCGGACTAATGAACAGCAGGCAGTATTTGTAGTGGAATTAACGGGATAAAAATAGAGGATTGATTTAGGCGGCGCTATCCTCTAAAGTTGACGCCGTCTATATTATGTTGAACCGTTAAGAGCAATGAATCGTCGTCCGTTGAACAAACACCTGCGCGTACAGGTTCTTGCGCGCGACGCTTACCGCTGTCTGATGTGCGGCCGCACCAGCGCGGACGTTAAGCTGGAAGTCGATCACGTGGTTCCGGTGGACGCCGGCGGTACCGATGAGCTTCACAACTTGGCTGCCCTCTGCCGCGACTGCAATGCGGGCAAGTCTGCGTACCGATTCCGCGACTACCGTCAAGTCACAGTCGTCCCCCCCGACGTTGAAGACCAACTTGTGTTCTTCCATGATCCAAAGACCGGGCACTTTGAAAGGTACCACCTCTATCTCTACTTCAAGAACGGCGTCCACCGCGGCCAGAGCGAGGAGTCGTTCCACCGCGAATGGATCATCACCGGCAGCGAATTCGCCGCCTCGTCCGATAGGTCCGCCCTAGAGCAGCGGCGTCGCAAAGAGGAGGCGGGGTCGTTTATCACGCACATCAAACTGCAACTCATTGCAGCCAAGAAGCAATTGGTTCTGAATGAAGAAGGCCTTTGCCGCGTTGACGGCTAACCCTTCGTTCCACCTGACGTGCGCCAGCCTGCGGCTGCGAGACGGGGTCACGCAGCCTGCGGCTGCGAGACGGGGTCACGTCTTCCATTTTGCATCGCCATTCTTCGCCTCCATCTTTTTCACAATCCGGCTCACGCTCGATACTGACAAGCCAGCTTCCTGCGCGATCG
>JAYWAM010000059.1:0-7047 GCA_043782425.1 Betaproteobacteria bacterium | reverse complement strand
TTCGTGCCTTTCGTGTTTTTCGTGGACTAAACAACTGCCCATTCAATGGTGAGTAGTGACTCGCTCAGTAGTTACTATTTTTCCAGAATAACGGGAAGGAAAGACGCATGACAACTCTGAGTAAATTCGATCTGGCCGATCTCAAGCGCGCCAAGCAGTTGCTGGAAATCCCCGGCCTGGCGGCGAAGATGACGGCGGTGCTGGGCGCGCCCATAGAAAAAGGTTTTGCTCTGCTGCCGGCAAAATGGAATACCCAGGTGCAAAAAGCGTCAGAAGCGGCGCTGATGAAAGCCCTCGATGTGGCAATAAAGTCGCTGGGCGACAGGCCCAGGCTGCTAGCGCAAAACCGCCTGCACAAGTTTGCCGCAGCGGCCTCGGGCGCGGCGGGCGGAGCTTTCGGCCTTGCTGCTTTGGCGATCGAGTTACCGCTGTCGACCACTATCATGCTGCGCTCCATCGCCGACATCGCCAAAAGCGAAGGCGAGAACATTCAATATATCGACACCAAACTCGCCTGCCTGATGGTGTTTGCGCTCGGCGGCAAATCGAAAAAAGACGATGCGGCCGAGTCCGGCTACTACGCCGCGCGCGCCGCCCTGGCTACCGCCGTCAGCGAGGCATCAAAGTATTTGGCGCAGAAGGGCATGACCAAGGCTGGCGCGCCGGCCTTGCTGCGCTTGATAGCGCTGCTCGCTTCACGCTTCGGCGTAGTGGTATCGGAAAAAGCCGCCGCGCAATCAATTCCCATCATCGGCGCGCTAGGCGGCGCGGTCATCAACACCCTTTTCATCGGCCACTTCCAGGACATGGCGCGCGGCCACTTTATTGTGCGGCGCCTGGAAAAAATCTACGGCGCCGAGCCGGTGCGCCAAGCTTACGACGAAGCTTGAGTTAAAACTTTGCGTCTTTGCGTCTTGGCGCGAGATTGTTTTTTGGCGCGGATGGCGCGGATGAAAAGCGAAGGTAAATCGCGCAAAGACGCGAAGACGCCAAGAAAAGCATGTTGTATTATTTTTCGAGATGGAAGCGGTGCAGCGCGCGGTGCACTAGCGGCGCGAAGATAATCGCAGCGCCTATCAGCACCGCAAATCCGGAATACAAAGCGTACAGACCGGCGAACAATTTGCCGCCATCAGTCAACGGCGTGGATACCGGCCCCATTCCGGCCAGCAACATCGATGCATTCAGAAACGCATCGAGCCAGGACATCTGCTCCGTCAGGCGATAACCCAACATGCCGACAAATAATGAGGCCGCGATAAAAGCGCCGCCCCACGCGGTGCTGCGCGCGATGCGCAATATGAAATGATGCTGCGGCGCGAGAGGTTGATGTTTGCGCTCGAAAGCCATGGCTTATCAAATCCAGTCTTTGGGCAACAGAAAATCGCTGTATAGTCCGGCTTCCGCAGTGCCCGGCTCAGGCTTCCAGTCGTAACGCCACTTCACGCTAGGCGGTAACGACATGAGGATAGATTCGGTGCGCCCGCCCGATTGTAGACCGAACAGCGTGCCTCTATCCCACACCAGATTAAACTCTACATAACGTCCGCGGCGATAAGCCTGGAAATCGCGCTCGCGTTCGCCATAGGGTGTAGCGCGGCGGCGTTCGACGATGGGCACATAAGCATCGAGCAAGGCATCGCCGACCGCGCGCGTGAAAGCAAAAGTCTGCTCGAAACCCAGCTCGCTGAAATCGTCGAAGAAAATGCCACCGATGCCGCGCGCCTCCTTGCGGTGCTTGAGGTAGAAATATTCATCGCACCATTTCTTGAAGCGCGGGTGAAACTCGGCGCCGAATGGCTGTATGGCGTCACGGCATGTGCGATGGAAGTGAGCACAGTCTTCCGCAAAGCCATAGTAAGGCGTCAAATCCATGCCGCCGCCGAACCACCATACCGGCTCTTCGCCCGCTTGCGTCGCGACAAAAAAACGCACATTCATGTGCACCGTGGGCACATAGGGATTGCGCGGATGAAACACCAGCGACACGCCCATCGCCTCCCACGCGCGCCCTGCAATTTCGGGGCGATGCGCCGATGCGCTGGCCGGCAGATGTTTGCCCAGCACGTGAGAAAACCCCACGCCGCCGCGCTCCAGCAGATTGCCCTCTTCGACCAGGCGCGAAATGCCGCCGCCGCCCTCGGGCCTATCCCAGGCGTCGTGAATAAACACTTTGCCGTCAAGCTGCGTCATGCGCGTGACAATGCGCTCTTGCAAACTGGTGAAATAATCTTTGACGCTGGCGATGTCCATAGTTACTTTCTGTCCAGTGCACGCCAGCCGATGTCGCGACGGAACTGCGCGCCGTTAAATTTGATCTGATCGACGACCTGGTAGGCGCGCTCGGCGGCGATTTTGATTTTATCGCCCAGCGCCGTCACGCACAGCACACGGCCGCCGTTGGTCACGATCTTGCCGTCCTTGATTGCGCTGCCGGCATGAAAAACATGCACGTCGTTTTGCATGGCGTTTCCCAAGCGTGCAACCGGCAGGCCCGTGATCTCGTCGCCCAGGCGCACAGCGCCCGGATAATTTGCCGCCGCCATGACAACACCCAGCGCGGCGCGCCTATCCCACTGCGCTTCAATTTGATCGAGCGTGCCGTTGACAGCGTGTTCCACCAATTCAAGAAAATCACTTTTGAGACGCATCATGATGGGCTGGGTTTCCGGGTCGCCCATACGGCAGTTGAATTCCACCACGCGCGGCTTACCCGACGTGTCTATCATCAAGCCCGCATAGAGAAAACCGCTGTAAGGCGCGCCCTCGGCTTCCATGCCTTTGAGTGTGGGCATGATGACCTCGCGCATCACGCGCGCATGCACTTCGGGTGTCACCACCGGCGCGGGCGAATACGCCCCCATGCCGCCGGTGTTGGGGCCTGAATCGCCGTCAAAAATGCGTTTGTGATCCTGAGTAGAGGCGAGCGGCAGCGCGTGCTTGCCGTCAGCCATAACGATGAAGCTCGCCTCCTCGCCCTCCATAAATTCTTCGATGACCACACGCCGTCCCACCTCGTTTGACGCCGCTGACTGGCTTGCGCCCAGCATCAAATCCACTGCCTGGTGCGCCTCGGCCAGCGTCAGCGCCACCACCACACCCTTGCCCGCGGCCAGACCATCGGCCTTGATGACAATCGGCGCACCGTTCTCATCCAGGTAAGCGTGCGCTGCCTGGGCATCGGTGAAGGTTTTGTAGTGGGCGGTGGGAATGGCGTGGCGCAGCATAAACTGCTTGGCGAAATCCTTGGAGGCTTCAAGCTGCGCCGCCTTTTGCGTCGGGCCGAAAATTTTCAGATTAGCAGCGCGAAAAGCATCCACCACACCGGCAGCGAGCGGCGCTTCCGGGCCGACAACAGTCAGATAGATTTGTTCGTCCTGCGCGAATTTCACCAGATCGGCAATCGCCGTGATGTCAACATTGAACAGACCATCCTCACGCGCCGTGCCGGCATTGCCAGGCGCAACATAAACGCGCGAGACACGCGGGTTTTGCGCAAGACGCCAGGCAAGTGCATGTTCGCGGCCACCGCCGCCGATGACGAGGAGTCTCATGCGGCGCCGATGAATTGGATATGTTTAGTAGCCGTCATAGGCTCCGCCTTGGCGCCGAATTTGCGTTTGATAAAACCGCCATCAATAAAGGTGGTGCAGGGAGCCATGAGAGAGGGTGGTCAGAGGGCGCGCGGAGTCTGGGACTCGCTTGGATGGTAGCGCGCCATGGCCGGTCATTAGATGGAAAATTATACACACAGTGCACGCATGCTGGAATAACGCCTCGCAAACCACAAGCTAGCCAAACAACACTCTGAGCAAATCAGGACTTGTTCAGAGGTTCACCAAGTTATAAACCTTCCAGCCATTTGACCCAGTTGTTAAAGCGCGGGCAGTCCGCACGCAATGCAACCAGCCCGACCGCGTTGGCAATCACCGGGCCGTGCAGCGCCTTTTGATAGTTGGCAGCCAACAGTCCAATACGTTTCGAGGGCGCTGTCTGAGGGGCATCGTTGATTTCCTCCGCGCTGTTAACTGTGTTGCGTATCGCTAAAATTTGGGGTGCGATATCGGGCGCAAGCAAGTTAGCGGCGGTTATTTCGGCATTCACAAAGAGGAACGCTTCGAACTCATGAAGGTGAATGTAGGGTTTAAATTGTGGCCGCGCAAAATGCGTCTTGAGCGCTTGCTCCAATTGACTCACGCCTTGAGCGCCAAGCCCCGGCGCGAGCGCTGCCTTTGGCGGAAAATTGCCGGGGAAGCGATAGTAGTCATAAAACGTTGTGACTGCGGTCGCATCGCTGTCACCCAGCAGCCGCTTGAGATCGCCCTCCATCTTAGTGAAGTCACCCCCACCCTTGAAGTTTGGCCCTGAAACAATGCGCTTGGTGGTTACGATTGTGGGGATCAGGGCTTTCTTGAATGCGATGAGATGCGGGGCTAATGTGTCCTTAACAAATCGTTCCTCGGTCTGGCCCTCTACCAATACCAGCACGCGCTTCATCAAGGGCGGCCGCCGATCAGGTTCTTCTCCCACATCTCCCCAAGTGCGTACTCCCCCAACCAGCTTTGGTATTGCGCGCTTTCAAGTCGGCGGAAGACTGTGGCGCCATCTTCGCGTTCCGCAACGACAACATTCTCCGGCTCAAATTGGTTGATAAGCGTTACCGACTGAGTCGCGAGCAGAATTTGTGATTTCACAGACGCCTGGCGCAGCAGGTCGGCCAGCAGCACGATGGCGGCAGGGTGCAAACCAAGTTCGGGTTCATCGACCAGAACCAGGCGCGGCAAGTCTGGCTGTAGCAATAGAGTAGCCAGGCACATGAATCGCAAGGTGCCGTCCGAAAGCGCGTGTGCATCGAAATAGTCATCCGAGCCGCGCTCGCGCCATTCGAGCTTAATCAGTTCTGCATTTGCACGCAGCGGTTCCAAAATAAACCCATCGAAGAAGGGCGCCACCTGCTTGATGGAGCTTTCTATCAAATTGAAATGCGCTGGCTGAGTTTGCTTCAGCAGAAACAGGATTGAGGCGAGGTTAGCTGCATCGGTATCAAGGGAGCGGTTGTTGTCGATTTTGACGGGCTGTTTTACGCGCGCGGTGAGGCTGGTGTCGTGGAAGTGATAAACGCGATACTTGGAAATATCTTCAGACACATATTTCGCGACACTATCATCAGATCTTCTGAGACCGGACTCCTTTGACTTGGAAGTCAGCCCTGTGGTGTAGGGTTCTGGATACTTTGCTGGGCGGTGAAACCCGGCACTTTCATAATCGACGAGCAACCCAGCTTCTCCATATCCAAGCCGAACGTTGTATTCATTGGCATAGTTTTGCGGGCGCTCCACAAATCTAAGCTTCAGATGAATTTCGCTAGTGACCTTTGGGCCACGAAAAAAATAATTGGCAGGGTTGCCAGACGCCGACAGCTCTTGCAGCCGCTCGAAATAAATATCGTGCAAAAAACGAAATGCGCTGACCAGATTCGACTTACCTACGCCATTACCACCGATGACCAAATTCAGGCGCTGCAACTTCAAGGTTTGCGCCTTGATAGAGCGAAAGCCTTCAATGGTTATGGATTCCAGTTCGCGCATGGGGTCTAACAGAAATTGTTGAGGTTTTCCTAACGCACCACAAGCTCAAGGCTCCGCCACCCCCTCACCCCAGCCCCCTCCCCCGTTCCGGTGGAGAGGGAGAAAACTCCCTCTCCCGCTTGGGCGGGAGAGGGCTGGGGTGAGGGTGGGGTGGTCACGAATGAGGGGATTCTAAATAACAACATCAATGCCTGAAATGCCGCATACCCGTCATCACCATCGAAATACCATGCTCATCGGCGGCGGTTATCACTTCGTCGTCGCGCATGCTGCCGCCGGGCTGGATCACTGCTTTCGCTCCGGCGTTGGCGATTACATCGAGGCCGTCGCGGAACGGGAAGAAGGCATCGGAAGCTGCGACCGAGCCTTTTAGCGACAGCCCGTTGTTTTGCGCTTTTATCGCGGCGATTTTGGTGGAATCGACGCGGCTCATCTGGCCTGCGCCGACGCCGAGTGTCATGCCGTAGCGGCAGAATACGATGGCGTTGGATTTAACAAACTTGGCGACGCGGAAAGCAAAAATGAGATCGTTCATTTCATCGTCGGCCGGTTTGCGTTTGGTGACGACTTTTAGTTGCGACACGTCGAAGTTATCCGAGGTCTGCACCAGAAGGCCGCCGCCGACGCGCTTCATGTCGTACTTGTTAAGATTTTTCGCCACATCTATGGTGAGCAGGCGCACGTTCTGCTTGGCGGCGAACGCCGCCAGCGCAGCATCCTCGTAGGACGGCGCAATCACGACTTCAACAAATTGTTTGCAAACCGCTGCGGCGGTGGCCGCATCGACGTTGCGGTTGAAGGCGATGATGCCGCCGAAGGCCGATGTCGGGTCGGTCTCCAACGCGCGCAGGTAGGCTGCCAGTGTAGTTTCGGCCACGGCCACGCCGCACGGATTGGCGTGTTTGATAATGACGCACACTGGCACATCGAAGCTGCGGCAGCATTCCCATGCCGCATCGGCGTCGGCGATGTTGTTATACGACAACTCTTTTCCCTGTAGTTGCTTGAAACTGGCAAGCGTGCCGGGAGCAGGATTGGCCTCGACATAGAACGCCGCGCTCTGGTGCGGATTTTCGCCATAACGCATCGGCTGGGTTTTGCGAAAGTTGAGGTTGAGGCGCTGCGGAAAAACTTGCGGCTTGTCATTCTCGTCGAGCGCAGTCAGATAGTTGCTGATGGCGCCGTCGTATTCAGCAGTATGGCTGAAGGCTTTTTTCGCCAGATCGAAGCGCTGCTTCAGCGACACGCCCGCTTCGTTATCACGCATTTCATCAATCACCGCCTGATAGTCATTGCTGTCGGTGACGACGGCGACGAAATGATAATTCTTTGCCGCGGCGCGCACCATGGCGGGTCCGCCGATGTCGATGTTCTCGATGGCGTCTTCCAGCGCGCAACCCGGCTTGGAAATAGTCTGCGCAAAAGGATAGAGATTCACTACCACCAGATCGATGGGCGG
>JAYWAM010000058.1:0-7048 GCA_043782425.1 Betaproteobacteria bacterium | reverse complement strand
GTTTAATTTCAGCGCTTGGTAAGTGTTGTGCAGGTTGTGCGGCATGATGATTCCAGGTTAAAGGGAATGGAGGCGATTGAGGATTACGAAATTGCATGACAACTTCGCGGTGCGGTCATCCCCTCACCCCTGCCCTCTCCCCCGTTTCCGGGGGAGAGGGAGTAAGCCCCCTCTCCCGCCAGGGCGGGAGAGGGCAGGGGTGAGGGTGGGGAAAGTGTCGCGCAATTTCGTAATCTTCAATTAGTCGGACTGACCAATTTTAATCCCTTGAAGTAGTCACGAAAAAAACCACTATCGGTTGTCAGCAGGCAATTCGCATGCTTGAGAGCGTGCGCGCCTATTAAGAAATCCGCAGTAACACGCGCTTTAATTCCTTTATTTTTTGCGTAGGTATTCATCATACGCGCCGCCTCCAGTGAGGCAGCAAGCGAGATTTCGCTGTATTCGATTTGCGCATCGGCAAAGAATTCGAGCAACTGTTCGCTGTTATCAAAGTAGCGTCCTAATTCTGCAACCACTGGCGCGCATACGCATAAACTGCCTTGACGCGCCGCATGTTCCAAGGCAGTTGCTGCGCTTTCAGCTTTTGGCGCGGCTTTCAAAATCTCAAATAGCACGCTGGAATCCACAGCGGTAATCATTTTTTGCGCCGCTTCTTGAGAGCAGTCACGGCTTTTTTTTGCGGCATGACGAAAACAGCCTGATCTTGCTTGCTGCCTTTCCACGGGAAAGGTCTGCCGCGTAGCTCCTCCATGACTTCATCAGTCGTATGCTTTTCTGCCTTGGCCAGACCTACCCATTTGCTTAAATCCAGCGTGATGATTTTTCGCAAAATGAGTTGACCGCGCTCAACTTTCACTTCCATTTTTGTGCCAGGTGAAAGCCCTAATTTGTCGCGCGCTTTTTTGGGGATTACGATCTGACCGCGTTCCGCAAGTTTGACTTCCATATTCGAACTCTTCAGGTATGAATTAGAAAGTATGAATTATTGCCCAGAAGACGTGCGCTGTCAAATTACAAACATATCGACAAACTCGTTAACCGGAGTCGATTCAAGTTGCTTCGCATCCATGCACAGCTTGAGGATGGCCTGTTGCTGCTTTGCGGGGAAGCGCCGTGCGAGGTTGGTTTTGAATTTTTCCACCAGCACCGGCATGCCTTCATTGCGGCGGCGCTTATGGCCTATCGGATATTCGCACACGATTTCCTTGAGCTTCTTGCCGTCATTAAACTCGACGCTGAGCGCATTGGCGATGGAGCGCTTCTTGGGATCATGGTAGTCCTTGGTGAACTGCTTGTCTTCCACGCAGACAATTTTGTCACGCAACTTGTCGATGCGCGCATCGGCGGCGATATGATCTTCGTAGTCCGCAGCGCTGAGGCGCCCGAAAATGATGGGCACGGCAACCATGTATTGAATGCAGTGGTCGCGGTCAGCCGGATTATTAAGCGGGCCTTTCTTGTCGATGATGCGGATGCACGCTTCGTGAGTGCGTATGGTAATTTTTTTGATGTCCTGCGGCGTCTTGCCGAGCTGGTGCAGTTCCTTGTGGATCAGCATGGCGCTTTCCACTGCGGTCTGCGAATGGAATTCGGCCGGGAAGGAAATCTTGAACAGCACGTTCTCCATGACATAGCTGCCGTAAGGACGCTGGAACTTGAACTCTTTGCCCGCAAACAGCACGTCATAAAAACCCCAGCCCTTGGCGCTCAGCACTGACGGATAGCCCATCTCGCCGCTTTTGGCGATCAGCGCCAGGCGCACGGCGCGGCTGGTGGCGTCGCCTGCCGCCCAGCTTTTGCGCGAGCCGGTGTTGGGTGCATGACGATAAGTACGCAGCGCCTGGCCATCCACCCACGCGAGCGACACGGCATTAATCATTTCCTCGCGCGTGAGGCCGAGCAGTTGCGCGACCACTGCAGTGGAGGCGACTTTCACCAGCACCACATGATCGAGCCCCACTTTGTTGAAGCTGTTCTCAAGCGCAATGCAGCCCTGAATTTCGTGCGCCTTAATCATGGCGCTGAGCACGTCCTTGATGGTCAACAGTTTCTTGCCCGTGGCTACCGCGTTGCGCGACAACCAATCCGCCGTCGCGAGGATGCCGCCCAGGTTGTCTGACGGGTGACCCCATTCAGCCGCAAGCCAGGTGTCGTTAAAATCCAGCCAACGAATCATGGCGCCGATGTTGAACGCGGCCTGCACCGGGTCGAGCTGGAATTGCGTTCCGGGAACTTTGGCGCCGTGGGGAACAATCGTGCCAGGAACGATAGGCCCCAGCAGCTTGGTGCAAGCTGGATATTCCAGCGCCTCAAGCCCGCAGCCCAGGGTATCCATCAGACAATAACGCGCCGTCGCATAGGCCTCCTTGCTTTTGATCTGATACCGGCTGACGTAATCGACGATATCGATCAGAACTTTATCGGGCTTGGGACGGATGTTGGGGATATGGGCGGACATATTTTCCTGTTAATCGGGTTTGAGTTTTAAGAATCCTTAAAGGGATCTTTCCCGCGAGAGCAAGGAACCATTTTACTTTACGTAATGCGCGTCTCACCCACCGTGGTGCGCAACCCGGAGGTTTTTTCAGCGGACTTGAGGGTGTTTGCGAGCAGCATGGTGATGGTCATAGGCCCGACACCGCCTGGCACCGGCGTGATTTGTGCGGCGACTTTGGCGGCGGCGGCGAAATCCACATCGCCGCATAGCGCGCCATCGGGCAGGCGGTTAATGCCGACATCGATGACCACCGCGCCGGGTTTTATCATCTCGCCCGTCACCAGTTTTGCGCGGCCCACGGCGGCAACCAGGATGTCGGCGCGGCGTATCACTTCAGCCAGGTTGCGCGTTTTGGAATGGCATACCGTCACCGTCGCACCGGCGTTGATGAGCATCAGCGCCATCGGCTTGCCAACCATGGTGCTGCGGCCCACCACCACCGCCTGCTTGCCTTCAATGCCGACGCCCGCATGTTCGAGCATTTTCATGCAGCCAAACGGCGTGCACGGCGGGAACATACTTTCACCGACGATGAGCTGGCCGATGTTGTAGAAATGAAATCCATCGACATCTTTATCCACACTAATCGCTTCCATCACCGCGCGGCTGTTGATGTGCTTGGGTAAAGGCAGTTGCACCAGAATGCCGTGTATGGCGGGATTGGCGTTGAGCAAGGCGATGAAACCGAGCAGCTCGGTTTGACTCGTTTGCGCCGCCAGGGCATGTACTTCGGAATGCATACCAATGGCTTCACAGGCGCGCGCCTTGTTGCGCACGTACACTTTTGAGGCCGGGTCGTCACCGACAATAACTGCGGCGAGACCGGGCGTCACATCGGCTGCGCTCAGGCGCGCAACACGAATCTGCAATTCGGCGCGTATCTCGTTGGAAAGTTTTACACCGTCAATTATTTTTGCTGTCATGGTTCAGGATTCTCTTTGGTATTCTCTGGTTTCGGTTAACACACCATCGACGGGCACATCGCTTTCGCCCACCGGCACGGCATCTACCATCTGGCAATCGAACGCCCCTGCGACACGTCTTTGCAATCTATTAGCGCAGGCGCCAAATAAACGATCATAAAATCCTGCACCGTAGCCGAGGCGCCGACACTGCGCGTCAAAGCCGACACCGGGAACGAGCACAAAATCCACACTGTCGATTTCCACTTGCCTGGTCACATCGAGTCTGGGCTGAAGAATGCTCCACTTGCCTGGCTCCAAATCGAGATCAAGGTCAGCAACGCGATACAGCATGAGCGTGTTGCTGGTTTTTTCTACACGCGGTAAAACCAGTATTTTACCCGCAGCCAGCGTCGTTTCGAGAAATGGCCGCGTATTGAGCTCACTGCCAAAGCTGTGATAAGCCAGTACGCTGCGCGCAGCTTGAAAAGCCGCATCGTCAGTCACCTTGCGCAGAATGCATTGCGCAGCCTGCTCGTGCGTGGCTGCGCTGCTGGCATCGCGCGCGGCGATCAAGCGTTTTCGCAGCGCGGATTTGTTTTCTATCAGGGTCATGGTTGGTTTGATGTTATTAACTCGGCCAGTTCGCGCCAAACGCTCTCATCCCAAAAGCGTGTCGCCAGTCCCGAAGGTGAAGGCAGCACAAAGAATTGTGTCACACCCAGGGTTTCCGGCTGTGAGCCGTACTCGGCCTTGCGTCCCAGATACGTCTGCGCTGCGTTTTTACTGGTGAACGCCACGCAGCGCGGTTGGTAGCGCTTGATCTTGCGCACAAAGGCAGCTACATCGAAAGCACCGACGGGCAATTCATCGTCATTGCCGCAATGCGCTTTGCACAAATCGGTCAGGCCGATGCGCAGGTCTAACAGGCTGGCATATTCATGCGGCAGAAAACGCTGTGGCGTCAACCCCACGCGATGCAAGGTCGGCCAGAAGCGATTGCCCGGCCTGGCGTAATAGGCGCGCGCAACAGCCGAAGCGCGACTCGGCGCCGTGCCGCAAAAAACCAGCCTGAGATTGGGCGCAAGCAGATCGGGAACGATGAAACGACTGGACATTTCTACTCAGGCTTTCACGAAACAAAACTCTATTTCCATTATTTCCCGACCATTATTGTGCTTTCCAGGTAATTATCCTTTTGCTTTGTAGCGCCCTTGAAACACGTGGCCGACGCGCTGGTGGCTGCGGTTTAAGCGTTGCGTGTAGACGCCGTTCAATTGGCGCATCCCTTTCGAGAGATTGGTTTCCGGCGTTTCGACGACAAGGTGATAGTGGTTGGTCATCTGGCAGTAGGCATGGCACACCCAATTGAAGCGCTTGCAGACCTGGGCGAGCGTTTCCAGTCACGCCAGGCGATCTTCATCCGATAGATAGATGTCCTCGCGTCCGTCGCCACGGGAAGTAACATGATAAAGCGCACCGGTGAGTTCGAGTCGTAGCGGTCTGGTCATATTCAAGAAGGATAGCATGGAGAATGTGAAAACGAAAGACCTGACCCCGGTGTATGATTCGCACCTACCCGTCAAATGAACAAGCAGCCCTGCCGGGCCACTTGCGCTTCGATCTTCGCAACCTTCAAACTCCGCCAAATTCCGGCGCATTTACGCAGCCGTCAACATACCAAGCCAATCGGCACACGGAGCAAGGCGATTGCGAAATTATATGAGTACGCCGCGCAATATCCGCTCGTTGTTTTGTTTGCTGATCGCGCGGGAACGCCGGTGAGTTCGAGTCGTAGCGGTCTGGCCATGGTTCAAGAAGGATAGCAGGGAGGATGTGATAATGAAAGACCTGACCCCGGCGTGTGGGAGTCGTGACCCTGTCGCGTCGCCGTCGCGGTGTCGTTTAGCCGGACACTACTGATATTGCATAAGAAATATCTTTGTAGTAACGTACCTACAATATTCAAACGTGCGGGGTGTCCCCATGACTATCACAACCCTTTCAAGCCGCCAGTTCAACCAAGACGCCAGCAAGGCCAAGAAAGCGGCAAAGGCTGGCCCGGTATTCATCACTGATCGCGGTCGCCCGGCGCATGTGCTGCTGACGTTCGAGGAGTACAAAAAAATCACTAGCGTGCGCACCAAGATTGCCGATCTGCTGGCGATGCCGGGCATCGAAGATATTAAACTTGAAATACCACCCTTACGCGACCTGGCGCAACCGGCAGATCTCTCCTGATGTTCTTGCTCGATACCAATGTCGTGTCTGAGTTGCGCAAGATTCGTCTTGGGAAAGCAGATAGTCACGTTGCAGATTGGGCCGACAGCATGGATGCCGCCGATTTGTATCTATCCGCGATCACCATTCAAGAATTGGAAATCGGTGTATTGCTGGCCGAACGCCGCGACCCCTCGCAAGGGGCGGTATTTCGGGCGTGGCTGAATGGCCACGTTTTGCCTGCCTTCACTGGTCGAATCTTGGCCATCGATACCGCTGTCGCTCAGCGTAGCGCACAACTCCATGTGCCACACCCTCGCCCTGTTCGTGACGGGCTTATCGCCGCAACCGCACTTGTTCACGGCATGACTGTCGTGACACGCAACGTGGCCGACTTTGAGCCAACCGGTGTTCCGACACTCAACCCATGGGCCGCTACGTGAGGATAGGAAAAAGACCGCCGGAGCGGTCTTTTGGATGAGGGGCGGGATTAAACGTTGCCCCTATTACGTAACTCATGCCGTCAACTTTGCGGATACCAAGCGATTCATGCTCACGCCCTGCTCAGCCGCCTCGGTGGCAAGCGCACGATGCACCAGCGAAGGAACACGAACCATAAAGCGCCCACTGAACTGCCTTTCGGACAGCGCATCAGGGATAGGCTCTCCAGCTGCCTGCATGTCAGCCACCACTTCACCAACAAGGCGGCGGATACCGGCAAGCGCTTTTTCTGGTGTAGGCGCAAGCCAGGACAAAGAAGGGAACTCCGTGCACAAGCCAACGTGCTCGCCGTCTACTTGCGACCATGTGACGCGATAAGTGTAGTGATTGATGTTCATTGTTTGACTCCCAGTCGTTCGATCGCTATTAGTACTTGCCTTACCTGATAAGCCTTTGCCTTGCCCTTGTTGTTCTGAATGTTGACGCGCGGGTCGCCTTGCCATGGCGTCTTGAATATCAAATGGCTGCCACTTGAATTGCGAGACTTGCCGAAATAAGCCTCGCAGACTTTATGCAAATCTCCAAAGCGAACATTGGTCGGCTCGCGCTTCATCTGTTCAAGGATTTTTTCGATTCCACTCATTGATGAATAGTATCAATAATGATATTACCAGTCAATCACTAAATCCACGGGAACCAGCGGGGAAACAGGGTCAATTGGACATTCAGTCCAGGCTATTACGACGGCAACCAAAAAAAAGACCGCCGGAGCGGTCTTTAGGATGAGAAGGGAGGATTAAACGTGGTCTCCTATTATTTTACTTTTTTGCTCCTTTAGCTTTAGCGTGTTGCGCTCTTCGGGATGTCGGGACGGCGTGGCGCTAGAGTGACAAGTTTACGCAATTCGTGTTGCTCGCGTTCTTGCAAATATTTGCACAGCGCACGCAGGCTGTGATGATGTTCGGCCGCGATCTGCTCGCGGATG
>JAYWAM010000057.1:0-18592 GCA_043782425.1 Betaproteobacteria bacterium | reverse complement strand
GCGCCGCCAGTTGAGACAGGGTGTCATCACGCACCAGGAGCTGGGCCAAGGCGGCTTTGGCCGCGTCGTCCAGCACTTCCGCCAGCAGGCCGCCCAAGAGCCGACGTTCGGTGGACAGTGTTTCGCTGATCAGCTCTTGCAAGGTGGTGTAGCCGGGCCGGATGATCTTGTGCTTGTTGAGCCAAACGATCAACTCGGCGGCCACGAATCCCGGCGCCACGTCGCGCCGCACGGTCTGCGTGGCCTGCTGCCAAAGCCGTGGCAAAAAGTCTGCCGCCCACAGCTGGTAGCCGAACAGTTCGGCAACTCGCTCGCGCTGTGTGTAATGCTCATGCTTCGTGATCGGCTTGCAATCGAACGCCTCTCCATGGAAATAGCGGCTCAGCACGAAGGCGCAATCGTCCTCGACCTCGCTCCAGTCAAAGCGGAAGAAGGCATGCTTGGCCTTGAAGTAGCCAATCTGCAAGAGGCAGTAGACCTGGGCATGGAGGCAGGGACGGCTGCTGGCGAGTGCCAGTTCGGTTTCCGTCAATGCCAGATATTCCAGCCGCTGTGCATCGTCGAAGTCCGGCAGGCCGTACAGCGCTTCCTGCTCGGCATCGGACAAGACATTTAGCAGCTTATTTTTCGTGGTCATTGTTGCGTCGTTTCCTGTGTGCCTGACCAGCCTATCCGAGCGAGAGTTTCGATCAGCGTGGTGCGCTTGACGCCGAAGTTACGGCACACGGCAGCTTTGGACATGCCGCCATTCAACGCGGCCACGATGGTATCCAGTTTCTCGCCGACGATGGCGGCTGGTCGGCCACCGATCCGACCGCGCCGCTTGGCGGCGGCCAGTCCAGCAATGACGCGCTCCTGGATCAAGGCGCGCTCATACTGTGCGAGCGCGCCGAATACATGGAACAGCAACTCGCCCGATGCCGTGGTGGTGTCCATGCCTTCGGTCAGTGAGCGAAAGGCCACTTGCCTGTCCTTCAGCGTGTTCACGATGGAGAGTAGGTGCGATAACGAGCGGCCGAGCCGGTCAAGCTTCCAGACGACCAGCACATCGCCAGGGCGCACAAATTCCAGTGCCTGAATCAAGCCAGTCCGGTCATCCTTGGCATCGGAAGCGCGATCCTCGTATAGATGGCGGGCATCAACGCCCGCCACCAGCAGGGCGTCGCGCTGCAAGTCCGTGCTCTGCCGGTCGGAGTCCGACGAAACGCGCATGTAACCTACCAACATAAGCGGATAACCAGTAAAATAGAGTTTCCGTATGATAGTGCATAGCGACAAGGTTTCCCGCACATTTTTTGAGGCTTCGCATGGACGATTACGCTGGTCGTCGCCGATATGTCGGAAAACAAGTGTTTTCCGACATGCTAGCGGCCGGATTGCCGATTTAAAGGAGGTCATCAATGGTTCCACATGATTTTCAAGAACAGCTTGCGACCATCGCGATGGAGAACGCCGCGCTCAAAGAGAGGGTCGCTGTCCTGGAGCAAGCTGATCGGCGCAAGCGTTGGCCGGGGGTCGTCGCCGTCGTGTTGGTGTTCAGCACCGTTGTCATCACCCAATATTTCATCCGCCAAACATTCTCTGGCCGATGGTGGGCGATCAATGACCGGCAACGCCATATCAGCGCTTGGTTTGATGACACAGGTTTGCAGCTCAAGGATGCCAAAGGGGTGGTGCGTGCAAAGCTAGGTCTTTCAATACCCGGCGGCGAGCCCATCCTTCAGTTCTTCGATGAGCGGAATCAGGTTCGGACTCAGCTCTTTCAGTACACAGATGGCAGCGCCTATCTGATGCTGTGGGACAAGGATGGCAAAGGGGTTCGTTATCCACCCAGTGCGACACCGATGCCTTGAGCGCTGGCCCCCCGGAAGGGAATACGCCAATGAGACAAGGGCAAGCGTTTCATTCGCAAATAATGTGAGCGCGCCGAAATGGATTGCGAGCACGACGGGTTTCGATTGCAAGCCGCCACAGCTATCGAATAGCATCCATAGGCACACTAAAAATGTATTACGCTAACGCAATTGAATTTTGTGTGCATATTTCGTTCACGAGGAATTGGGCATGCATGTCACCACACTTTCATTTCGAGCCGGCGACGACTTCGCCGAACAAACGCGCTCGTGGCAGTCATGATCATGAAAGAGGTTCTGTTTTCCCTATCTTCGTTCATCTTGCTGTGCGAGTTTTTCACTGCGACCGTTGCGTTTGCCACAGAGGAACCTTCTGGACCTCTCGATGAACATCCGGAATGGCTGGCATGTGCTTCCGCTTCAGAGTGTACGTCTGTCAAACTTGGTTGCTATTACTGGCAGCCCATCAATAAAAACTTTTCCTCGGCTACCACCGGTGTCGGCAGCGCTTGTTTGACGTCGATTCCCGCCGGTCCCCAGCCCACGGTGAGCTGCGCGGATCACCAATGCGTGAATGATCTCTTCACGGTCCGATATTGGACTCGGCTAGAGCCCTATCAGAAGTTTCAACTGGTCATGAGCCGAGTGGAGGCGTGTCACCAAGCATCGGGCGGGTTTTCGAACAGCGGAGATTCAACGTTCTGGACTCAGCAGTATGAAACGGTACTGGACGAGCAGATACGCAATCACCAGTTTCCTGACAACCAACTGTTGACGATCGCGGTACAGATGGTCGTTCCCTGTGCCGAGCTGGTGGCTTGGGAGCAAGGGCAAGAGAAGTGGCGGTCTATACAGTCCAAGAACGACTTCCCTCGTCGCGTGGTCGTGGAAAAGGTTCAGCCAACCTATTCCCTGGACAATCTCTATCCGTCGCTGGTGGCCTATGCGGAGGTCTATCAGCAATGCGGTCAGACTTCCTCCATGGCCGGTTACACTTTCTCGGGAGATATGCACGCCACTTTTACGCTAGATGCCCATGGGGGAATCGACCCTGCTTCGTTGAAAGCTACCTACCCCGGCGTCGCCTACATGCGTCCATTTCTGGATTGCGCGAGTACTGCATTCAAAAAACTGTCATTTCTGCCACCCAAAAATCATAAGACAGTCTACATAGAAGTCCTCATCCAAGTTCAATCAAAAAGCCGCTGATTCGTTACCGACAAGCTTGCGAGCTGCGGCACGGCGAACAAAGATATGGGGATCAACTTTGAGCACGCCCCCTCAATTGCCTCCATCTTTAACAACAATCCAGGTCGATGCGACGGCATTTAGTGCGAAAACCAGAGTGGCGGAATTTTCTGGGGTTCCGGCTTACAACCCCGAAAAGCGCTCCAGTAATCCCTTTGGAAGATCCCCATGCCAAATCGAATAACAACCACTGCACGTCTGAAGAACATGCTACAGGTGTGGTTGCTACTGAGCTTTGCGCTATCGTGCGCCGTCACCGCCCACGCCGCCACGCTTTCAATCAGCGCCAATCCAATGAGTGTTAGCACTGGCGCTGCATCAACCCTCACCTGGACTTCAACCGAAGCTACCATCTGCGCCGCCTCGGGCGCGTGGTCGGGCGTCAAGGCTACGTCAGGAAGCCAGAGCGTCATTGCGCCAAACGGCTTGAGTACTTACGCCTTGAATTGCAGCGGGTCTGGCGGCAGCGCGAGCAATAGCGTCGTCATCGGTGCAGGCGCAACACCCCCTGCGCTCTACGCGCTGAACGTGACCCTGAGCGGCTCGGGCACGGTCACTTCCAACCCCAGCGGCATCGCTTGCGGCGCAACATGCAGCGCGTCTTATCCCAGCAGCGCAGTGGTGACGCTGAACGCAGCTCCCGCGGCGGGCTACGCCTTCTCCAGTTGGAGCGGCGCCAGTACGGGGACAGGCGCTTGTACAACCACGCTATCAGCCGCAAGAAGTATGACGGCGACGTTTGCGCTTACCGCCCCTACTATCGAAAGTGTTGCCGCCGCATGCGCCGCAGAACCGATGCGTGGCAATGTTTTTTACTACTGTGATTGTGGAACCGGCGCAGAAGCTGACTGTGTTGCGGGAAGTGATGCAAATGCCGGCACAAGCGCGTCGGCCCCGCGGCGCACCATAGCAAATGCCGCAGCGCGCTTTAGTGCGCTTGCGGCAAACGACACCGTTGCTCTCTGTAAAGGTGGGGCTTTCAACTCTGTTGGAGGGGGAAGTCTTTACATCGGCAGCAACCGATGCGGCGCTGGCGTCGCCTGTAACGACCTCAGGGAATATACGCCGACGACTTTCGCTGGAACTGCGAAACCCATTATTAATAATGCAGCGGGAGCTTCTACTCTGTTCAATTTCGATGGTAATGGAGGGGTACGCCTGCTCAATCTTAAGCTGAAGGGAGTGATCAGTGCGAGTGGCAATCCTAACCATGGATTCTTTTTCTATCAAGGCGCACATGACGTGAACATGTGTAATCTCGACCTGGATGCATTCGACATCGCGGTTTACAACGAGAGCAATGCGGGTAACACTCGGAATATAAAGCTAACAGGGAGCCACATCACCAACACCAGTAGTCTTGGTTATCTTGGAGGGGGCGACAACACTGAAGTCTCCTACAACTATTGGGACGGAAACGGCAGTTCCAATGTTTTTGACCATACCCTCTACTTCGCATCTTCAACGGCGATCACAAATATGCAAGTGATTGGAAACTCTATCCACGGCCAGTATGGTCTGACATGCCTGGGTGCGGTAATGGAAGCGCACATGTCCGTCGACGGCTTGCTGGTTAAAGACAACCTCATTGAAATTGCGCCGACCGCAAATACGGGCGGATGTTGGGGAATAGAATTTGGCAACTTGACCGGGGGGACTCACCCGGCATATGAACGTCATGCCATATTTTCCGGAAATACGATTAAGAATGCGGGCAACACCGGGCTGACCGTGACGGGTTGCCCTGATTGTGTCATTGAAAATAATCTCATCATCATTGATACGTCTCAAGGGGGGTAGGGATCGGTGTTGCAACTGCGCCTGTTCGCACAAACGTCGCCGATGACGTGAATACCCGCAATGTAATCAGAAACAACACAATCTGGTATGGCCCCAATGCCAATACAGGTGGAACAGGCATTCAGGTTGGTGTTGAGGGTACGGGTCATATCATTGCCAACAATACCGTCTTTTACAGCGCGGCATCGACAGGGAATAACGGTCCATTCAACTGCTTCAGCTACCCGCTTGCGCTTACATCCTACGCATTCATCAACAACAATCATTGCTATTCCGCCGCCACTTTTTCCTGGGTGGCGGGGCGAGGGAGCCTTTCAGCCTGGAGAACTTATGCCGCAACATCTGGCTTCGACACGGCTTCTTTCACCGGAAATCCTCTTTTTACCGCACCGGGAACCAACTTCACGCCTTCTGTTGGTTCACCGCTCATCGGCGCTGGTAACGCACTTTACGGATCGCTGTTCGATATGTTTGGTAAAGCGCGAACCAATCCTCCAGCCATCGGTGCAGTAGAAGGAAACTAGGGTGAGCGCAGCGGGGAAACATTCACCAGTCCCGTGGAATCTGGGCTTGTTCCCCGTTCATGCGGGGAGAAACTTTTAATGCTACAACTTCTGGCGCCTTGATAAAACAGGCCCTGGAATTGTCGGCGCTTTTGGCGCGAGCGCAAAGCCTGTTGTGCGGATGACGGGGGCAGAGAACATCTTAAACTTATTAAGCGACCCAACCCCAATCATCAGTGCACTAGCCACTAGCGCGCGCCGCGCGTTCCACCCAATGCGGGATAGCCGCCGGGATCGGTGCGGCTGGCGCCGCGCTTGAGGTCTTGCAGGCGGCGCTGCATGCCTTCTATCTCGACCATCTGGCTGGCGATGATCTCCTCCGCCAGTTTGCGCGTCACGGTATCGTTGCCGTGCTGTAGAACCAGACGCGCCATGTCCACGGCGCCTTCGTGATGCGGAATCATCATCGCCAGAAAATCGATATCCGCATCGCCCGTGTAGCCAGGCGCATGCATGTCGGACATCATTTTTCCCATGCCGATGTTCATCTCTGTTGCGTAGATCTCAAAACTTTTGCCGTAACGCGCCGGAACTTCAGGCGCGCTATGCAGGTGGCTGCCCGCAGGTGCGCCTGCATGCTGGCAACCAGTCACACCCAGAGACGTGAGCGTCAACAGGACGCCCGCTGCGAGTAGGCGCTTCATGCTGTTTGACCGCGGTAACCCGGACGCACATACACCAGGTTGATGCTTTTTTTGTTGCGCAACTCGCCCGAGGGCAATTTCAAGCTGCCGAGCGGAATTTGTGCAATGAACTTGGGATTGAACGGATCGGACACATCAAATGCCGTGCATACCGTCTGCCCTGCCTGCGGCGTTCCCGGTAACTCATCTTGCTCGTGCGCTACATAAAGCAGGTCATTTGCCGGGTTGGTCCACAAACCGTGCGCCTCGCGCGCGTGGCTAAAAAAAGTGCTTGCCATCTTGCGCGCACCGGGCTTAGCGCTGCGGTCGATGATGGCGATCTGGCTTGACGCCACGCCGCCAGGGCCGCCGTCATCAACGCGCGCCAGGCTTGCATACACCACTTTACCTTTGTTGTTTTCGACAAACTCGACATGGTTGGGGCGCGCCAGATTGCCTAGAGACACGCTATCGTGAAATTCAAATGTATCACTGGTGGAACAGCACGAAACCGCATCGGCGAGCTTGTGGGAAAACCACACTTCGCGCCCGTCCGGACTGGTTTTGAGAAACGGCGTAAAAGCCGGTTTGTCCTGCGCAGCAATATCGAGCGTGGTGACGCGCTCGGGGCGCGAATGGCCCGAGGCATCGGCATTGAGGCGCAACACATCAACCTTGGATACTTTTTGGCTGGCCACGAACGCCAGCGTGCCGTTGGCGTTGAACCACACCTGCGCTGGGCCGTTGATGGTAGTCACATAACGCAAAATTGCGCCTGCATCGATTCCTCCCACCTGCTTCAGCGCGCGCTCGACATCTAAAATGGCGATGCGATCTTCGCCGCGCAATGTCACCCACAGCTCCTTGCCGTTACGCGTAAATGTCGGCTCGTGCGGCTCACGCCCCACCAGGATGCCGCTCGACAGACGTTCGGCATTGGTGCTCGGCCCTGCCGCAGGGTTAGGCGTATTGCCGATGACGCGCTTGTTCAGCGCGTCGATGAGGTAGATGTTGCTCGAGCCGCGCCCGCTGGTCGCCAGCAGCTTGCCGTCGGGCGAAGGCACGGCGCCGTGCGCATCAATGCAGCCGTGATACAGCGGCTTGTGTATCATCGCCGCGTGCGTTGGCGCCACACCGGCGGTCACAAAGCGAAAAGGCGGGCGTGCATCCTCGTCAAAACTGGTGAGATTGATGCTGGTCTCGACGCTGTTGCTGCGCGGGTCTATCACCGCCAGCGTGTTGGAATCTTCATTGGTGATGAAGACGCGGTCCTGCGCCTCGATGGAGGACTCGGCCTGTGCACTGCCAATGTGGCTGAGGCCGGTCGCTGCGGCGAGCGCCGCCGTGGTCTTGAGAAAATCGCGCCGTTGTGGGTTCATATTGGTCTCCGGGGTTGAAAATGAGTGGGTGTCGATAAAAACAATAGAAGAGTAAATCTTCCGCGTTATAAGGTCTGAAGGTCTGGATTGAGGAACAGAAAAGCCAAGCGGGCTACAGCTTGATCTGGTGATACACCGCTTTGGCCACCTCTAATAGTCGTGGCTTGTCTATAGAACCTGACAAGGCATAGCCAAAATCACCGTCTATCCAGTAAAACACACTGACACCTTTTTCCTGGGAGTAGCGGAAGGCGCTGTCGCCATCGGGGTTGTTCGTCTTGGTTTTCACATAAAGCGTGAGCCTGCCGCCGCGCGGATCTTCATACATGAACTGCGCCGCCGGGTTGTCATCCCCCGGCAGCAGCCGCCCGCCGACCAGCGCATAGCCCTGCTCTACCAATGTGGGGATGCGTACCGGCTTGCCCAGACGTTTAGATAGCCACTCCACCAGGTGCGCTTCCTGATCCGCGCCCACCTCCACCGGATGGCGCTGCTCGGGAACAAAAGTCATGTGCGCCAGCATGGCGCGGTGCGCCAAGGGAACAGCCTCCACAGCGGCGGCAGACGGCTTGGCTCTGCTGACCCGAGCATTGTCGTGACTAGCGTTGTCGTTCATATACCAGCCGAGCACGGCGCCCAAACCGAGCCACGCTGCAGCCGCAGCCATGCGCAGCGGCGCGAACCAACGCTGCCATGTCTGGCGCCGCGCAGGCGAAGCCAGGGCCTGAAGACGCTCTGGATGCGGTTCATCGAGCACAGGATCGAAAAGCCTGTGCAGCGCTTCGTTTTGCTGACGATAGACTTGCATGCGCGCCGCTTCGTCGGGACGCGCCGCAAGATAGGCTTCGATATCCGCGCAGCGCGCCTCAGGCAGCCTGCTATCTACATAGGCCTGCAAATCCGCTTCGGTGATGGGAAGTTTTTCGCTCATTTGACCACCTGTAACTTGGGAGAGAGTGCAGCACCATGCATAAGTACACGCAACTTTTCGCGCCCGCGCGCCAGACGCGACATGACCGTGCCGATGGGAATACCGAGAGTGTGCGCCGCCTCGTGATAACTCATATCTTCGAGCGCCACCAGCAGCAACACCTCACGCTGTTCCACCGGGAGCGTCCCAAGCGCGCGCTCCAGATCGCGAATCGCCAGGCCATCGCCTTGCGTTGCGCGCACCGCCACATCGATCTCGCTGCCGTCCAACAATGTAGTCTCACGCCTTGCACGCACTTGATTGATATAGACGTTATGCATGATGGCGAATAACCAGGCGCGCAAATTCGTCCCTGACTGAAACTGCGCCTGCCGCGTCCAGGCGCGTTCCAGAGCATCCTGCACCAGATCGTCAGCGCCGGCGCGGTCACTCACCAGCGCCCGCGCATAGCGGCGCAGGCGCGGAATGCAGGCGGCGATGTCCAGTTGCGGTTCCAAGCACTATGCTCCAGAAAGAATTTATAGAGAAATTAGCCCTGTTACACCCCGGCTAACACGCGGCGCCAAGGATTTATTCCCTGCGCTGGCAAAACAATTTTCGACCGGATAAACCCCTGGTGGTCCTACAGTGGGCAACAATGGCGCGGCGCTTCTTTCTGATGCCGCATACCCGACGCTTACGCTGCGATGCGGTTGCGTCCCGCTTGCTTGGCGCGGAACAGCGCCGCATCGGCGTGACCGATCAGCGCGCTGGCCGTGCCATCGCTATCGGGCGCAAATTGCGCAACGCCGAAACTCAACGTTAACAAACGCTCGCTTGGCGAGGCAGCATGGGCAATGGCGCGCTGGCGCAGCGCCTGCTGCGCCCGCTGTAGCACGATGAGCGCTCCTTCTTTGGTAGTGTGTGGCATCACCACCACAAATTCTTCTCCGCCATAGCGCGCCACCAGATCCACTGCGCGCGTGCAAGCTGTGGAGAGCACTTGCGCCACTGCGCGTATGGCGTCGTCGCCTGCGAGGTGACCGTACGTGTCGTTGTAAGCCTTGAAATAGTCGATGTCGCACATCGCCAGCGCCAACGGCTCGCCGCTGCGCCTGGCGTGTGAGATCTCGCGCTCGATGTAGGCATCGAAAGCGCGCCGGTTCGCTAAACCCGTCAGGCCGTCGAGCAAGGCCATCTGTTGTAATTGCGCATTGTCCGATTGCAGCCGCAACGCGCTATTGCGCAGCGCCATTTCGGTTTGCTTGACCGCCGTGATGTCAGCCAGACGCACCACACAACCGTCGCCTAGCGGCCCGGTGTAGGCCGAGAACCAGCGCAGCGCGCCATCAAGCAGCACTTCAATGTCACGCTGCTGTCCCCTTGCCTGCCTCATGGCCGCATGGCAATCGGCTTCGAGGCCAAACTCGTCCCAGCGCGGCAGAACCTGTTGCACAATGCGACCGACTAGATCCTCGACCGCTGCACCGGCAATTTGCGCAAACGCCGCATTGGCAACCAGAATCAGCCAGCCGCTGTGCGCACCGCTTTCATCGCGTTGCGCGCGCACCGCGAGGATAGCGTCGCTGGCGGCATTGAGCACCGCCTCGAGCAATTGATGACGCGATTCCAGCGGCCGGTTGTACACCAGCATCCAATCACCGCTGGCGTTGTCCTTGAGCGGCAGAATCAGCCGCTCCCAGGTCAACACCGACTTGGCGCGGTCAGAGAAATGCACGGTGTATAGAGGCTGTCCGCTGGCGCGCACGCGACGGTAACGCTCGGCAAAAAATTCACCGATCTCGCCGCCGAACTCCGATACCATGCGCCCCGTCATGTCAAACTGGCTATGACGCATGATGTCCGCGCCGTAGTGGTGATAGAGAAAATCGTCGCCAACGGCTTGCAGCAGCATCAGATTGGGCGCAATGTCAGCCAGGGTGTCGGCCACTTGAAATTCTTCGGCCGGCGGCACGCCGCCGCAGGCAGCGCGCTGCGCTGTCCAGCGACGATGCAGGGCGACGATGTCGGCATTATCAACCACTGATTCAATCGAGGCCGAAATCTCTTTATGCCAGATTGCCATGTGTACCCCTTTGCCGCCGCACGCCACGAGATTCGTTCAGCCCATGCTGGGGCGGTTCTCAGTGCTGCTAGCGACTGTCGAATTGCATTTCCTCAGGCGGAAGGATGCGCTCTTGCGTCACACGCCATTTGCCGTCGGCTTCCTTCTTGATAAGAATTTCCACGTCATTGCGGTTAACCGTGCCGTCTGTGCCGTGCACTGTTTCTATGGTCTAGAACAACACGTTGCCAGGCGTCATGCTGATGACACGCAGCCCTTCGTAGCTCACCGAGTGCAGCAGCCCCTGCTCGAACTCGTACTCACACTGGCGCGCCCAATCGTCATAGCCTATCACTTCAAAACCCGGCACGCCGAATACATTCACCGTTGGCGAAATCAGGTCCATATGCGCCGCGTAATCGCATTCATTGGCGGTGCCGCCAACGCTTCAAGTATGTCAGCATTTTTGCTGTCCATAGCGCGTCTCCATCATCAATCAATCTTGTCATTCTTGGCGGCACGGCGCGCGGCGTTACGTTCAATCTCAATGCGCACCGCCTCAATCGCCTCATGGCGCGCCTGCGGGGTGCCCCACGGCGCTGGCTTGGCGGTATCCGGCGCGCCACGAGGTTTCCTGCCGCCATCGTATGACGCGCGCTGCTGCCGGGCCTGCTCAGCGGCTTTTAGCCGCGCCTCATCGGCAGCGTGCTGCATTTCAAGGCGCGCCACCAGGCGCTCACCGGCTATCGCCGCATCTGCGGGCGGCTCGCCCCCGGCAACCAGCAGCCTATCGACAACTTCCCAATTCCTCGGCAAGGCGAGTTCCTTGACCAGGCGCAGATTAAGCGCGCTGTACACCGGCGTCCAGACTTGCGTTTCGCCTTGACGACGGCGTACCGCAAGCTGCGGGTTAAAGGCGTACCAGCCGGTTTGCAGGCGCTTGAACAGGCTGCGGTTGTAGGCGTAGTCACGATCCACCTCGTTGCGCGACAGCACATTGGATAGATGCGCGCGCTTGTTGCGTTCCGGGCGCAGCACATTGGCGGGAATATGTTTCCAGGCCGCCACGATGGCGGCGGTGTTGATCGCCGCGCGTGCGCCCCAAGCAGCATCGGCGAAGCGCGCCTTGAACAGCACCCATAGCGTCTGGAACAGAAAATATTCCGTCAAATGGCGATCAATGCGCACCAGACGCTCGCCCACCATTACGTCTATTGCGGCGGGCGCAATGCGATCATAGATAGCGGCGAACGCGCGTCCGGCATATTTGGCGTCGTGAAATGCTTCCTGCATGGCCCAGTGCAATGCATTGCGCCCGGTGTGATCGGTAAGTTCAGGATCGGCGCCGCGTTCGAGCAACGCATCGACCAGGGGAACATTACCGGCGGCGGCGGCTGCCATGAGCGGCGTCTGGTTCATGGGCGTGCGGTGATCCACTCCATGCACATCGCACTGGCGCAGAATGTCTTTGAAGTTGTGCGCGAAGTACTGCGCATAAAACTTGCGCCCCAGGGTTTCGCGTTGCTTGGCGAAGCCCAATGCGGCGTCGTACTTCGCCTCTTTCACCAGGTACTCGACCAGCCCCGGCTCGTCATAGCACAGCGCATATTCGTAAAGTTGCTGGCGCGCCTTGTTGCCCGGCGCCTGCTCACGGAATACTTTGACGAGCGTCTCACGCAAGCGCGCTTCGTCGAAAACCGGCCACGGCACGGGCGTTTGCCTGAGTATCGTTTGGCGGATCGCGTCGGCTTGCTCCTGCTTGCCCTGTAGTTCAAGTTTGCGCGCTTCCTTTTGCCAATCTTCCAGCGACGAGGCTTTGGCGTCCACTTGCAGTTTGTCATCGGCTGTTTGCACGCCGAGCAGGCGTAGCAATACGTGCCCGCTGTCGGATTCGATCAGGTAAAGATTGCGGATCGCGCGCGTGAGCGCGACGTACAAAGCGTTGACGTAGAACTTGTAGATTTCCAACGATTTGTCGGCCTTGTCTTTGGCGCGGCGATACTCAAGCGCTTCGCCTTCCAGGTCGCTTGCCGTGACGCCCTCGGCAATTTCGGAAAAATGCGCGCGATTGTCGGAAATAAAACGATAGAGAATGATGTTCTCGTATTCCAGGCCCTTGGCTTCGTGAATCGAAAAAATCAGCGGGGTCTGAAAAAATTTGCGCGCCTCAGCTTTGTCCTCATCGCGCATCACCAGCACGGCGAACTGCGTAGCCTGGCGCGTTTTACGATTCAGCTCTTGCTTGACGCTATCCTTGTCGGCCATCACCGTGACCGTGCCGGCCTCGCTTGCCACCGCCTCGACCAGAAAATTGCTTTCGCGATCCACCGAGCCAAAGCGGCTTTGCTTGATCTTGAGCAGCAGGTTGGCCACGCGCGTGGCTTGTTCGGAATTGCGGAAGTTTGCGCGCAGCACCTTGAGATCCTGCCGTGCGGCGATCTCCTGGTCGCGCCAAAAAAGTGTCTTGACCTTGCTCCAGGAAAAAAAGTTAGGGTGCACGATCTGATTGGAATCACCGCACAACAAAAAGTTGCCGAGCTTGCGCAGCGCTTTGAGCACCAGCGCGAGCTGCGCGGTGGTCAAATCCTGCACCTCGTCGATGACGATAAAATCGTAGCGCGGCGCCACCAACTGGCGCCACTCGTGCGCCACCAGATTGGTATCGTAGAGCTGGCTTGCGCTCAGCCAGGCGCGATACTTTTCAAACAAGTCGTAAAGCGTGTCGCGTTCACCAACCGGAAAGATAGACTGGCGCACGCCGAGCGCGCGATACTGCTCGCGCGTCAGCACGCCTTCGGCATCGGCGGCAATCACGCCGCGAATCTCTTCGAACGCCTGGTGCCCATCCACATCGCGGAAAGTTTGCCGCTGGCGCGTAAACCACGCGGCGAAATCGCGCCACGACGCTTCACGCCCCGGTGGCACGTGTATCGTCTCGATAAATTCGCGGTAAGAAAGAAAAACCGCATCCTGGTCTTCGCGCTCGAAGCCGTTGGAAAAGTAGAGGTTACGCGCGCTTTGCGCAAGATAGGCTGAATGCGTGACATACAGCACCTCACCCTCGGCATGCTTCATTTTCTCCAGCGTCAGCGCAGTCTTGCCGCTGCCCGCGCCGCCGACGATGATAAGCGGAGGCGGCAAGCGATACACCGTTTCCTGCGCATCGTCGAAGGAAATCACCTTGCCAAGCAAATGAATTTCGCGCCGCTCGGGGTGAATGTAGCGCACCGCCTCGGCGTCGCTAGCCGCCAGATGCGCATCCATGAGGGGAATTTTCTCCTCGTCAATTTCTGCGCCGCGCAAAAAACGCGATTTGTCGTAGGCGTGCTGCTCGATCACCTCGAGCAGCAGCGCATACACCTGCCCATTGTGGCGCACCACGGAAAACAGCAGGCGATTGGCGTAATCGAGTTTGGCGCGATAGAACTTGCCATGACTCAGGCTGGCGAGCTTTTTCACCTCAGCCGAGCGAAAATCATCGCGCTCTATGGCTTGCCTGACCTTGTCGTACTGCGCTTTAACCTTGGAGGTATCGATACCGACATATTCTATGGTTCTCATGCTTGCCTGGTTTACTCGCTATCCATCACGTTTATCATAGCGGGAGCGTTCGGGTCCGCGGTGAGGAAATAATAAAATTCCCTGGCGACCAAGAGGAAATACTGTTGCGTTTTTTCCGAACTCAACTGGGGCAGCACGTCGTCTATGGCCGAGCGGTAAAGAACATGTGTAACCATCTGGTTGCAAGTCAGGTAGAGCAGCAACCTGGACATTTTTCCACGTATCACCGCGACCCCCTCTTCCATTCCCAGCTTCGCAAGGCATGCAAGATACTTGCCATGCAACTCAGACTGCCGCTGCGATAGCATCTGCCCTTCGGACTGGCCAATCAACCTGTCAATACATTTTATGTCGTTATCACTGACAACACTGTTGCCCGTCGTGAATCCGCGATAGCTGCCGCTTTGCATCATTGCCGCGACGGACTTGATATCGGATACCAGAAACGGGAAAAACTCGCGCGCGACACTAACCGCGTCACCTTTGTACTCCAAGGGGAGCGCATCGAGCAGGGAATTTACCGCAACACGGTACGACACGGGGTCTACCATGTCATCCTGCATTTTCGCAATCAGCATGCGCGCAAAGTGCTCTTTTCGCGACACATCGCCGCGCTTGGCGATGTTCTTTTCAAGCAGATTGAGGTAAGCCCTTAGCGCATCGAAATGAGGTGTTTTTTCTGTCATACACTGGTAAACCGTAAGTGGCGCCTGGGTCGGCCCGCACCCAAAGACAAAAAATGAATATGCCGCAGCAAGTCTACATCATTCCCATTTTCATGCGCCCTGCAAGGGAGGATTGGGGTGAGGGGGTGGTGGAGACAAGAAGCTGTCGTGCATTAGGGAACGCTCAATAGCTCGCCTTTTCTCGGCGGTAGACAGCTTCAACTTAGGCTCGACCGATGCGAGGGTCTTAAAATCTCGATCATCGTGGAGCAGAGGTACGATTTGTTCGGCGACAAGATAATCGCGCGGGCTGTGTGGCAGACAACGGGAACGAGTGCGCCTTTTTGGCTTGCAGAAGTTCACGCAGCGCCGAGGTTTGCAGTGTGGTGCGCGCTCAGAGCAGACCTTTCCAGGCCGAGCTATAGACGAGAACCACGGATCATGCTCGCACGCGTTGCGTGCACATCGTAATCCGGCGCGATCATATCCTAGCCGACCAGATTGAGCACATTTTTCCGTTTGCGTAGTGCGACGATCTAGCGCAAGGCGAGGTCAACCACTTCTTGTTTGGATTTTGCTTTGGTTAATTTCATGGCTTCGGCGACGACTTGGTCGTCCAACACAATATTGGTTCGCATATACACCTCCAGATGTGTATTGTGGCTTCCCGATAGCGGCGTGGCAACAAAACGAAAGACGTGAAATGGATCACTGCGACCATACCAACATTATTCGTCAAACATCACATCGACTTTAAATACAGTATCTCGAAACTTTGCATACGGCGCAATGCCCGTTGGTTATTGCGCCCTACTTGCTGCTCGATTACGCCATATAGAAACCACCAAGCAGATTTGTTGCAGCGGTTTTGCATGCAGAAAGTTGTGCTTGGCCGATAGCGCAACCGAACGCGGACGAACTCTATCATGATCGCGTTTCAGGTGCAAAACGAATTGTCAGCCCGGGGTGCGATTCAAACTAATGTGGAAACGAGTTTAAATAACCTCAGAACAAGTGTCGTCCCCGCCCCCGATTAAAGCATTCGAGGGCAGGCTACAGCGGGGATCCATTTTTCTCTTGAGAAACATGGATTCCCGCTTTCGCGGGAATGACAAATCAGGCGAAATCATTCACGCTTCTTTCAAAGAAATACCCACATCAGTTTGAATCGCACCCGTCAGCCCGTGTCGGGCGCAATAACCAACGGGCATGGAACCACATGTCAATCCTTGTCGCACAACAAATCAATACACCCCTTTAGCAGCCCTTCCCATCAAACGCAAGACAACCCCCTAGCGCCTTCATGAGCTTTTTAAATCCCGGATCTTCGCTGAGAAGTTGACGTCCGATGGCGCGCAGTTTATCTACGGTTTCGCGGGGTAGCTCCAGGCTGGTTGGAAGATTCTTGAACCAGTTGCGCTCGGCGGGGGATGCGATGTATTCAAACGCCACTTCGACCGGATAAAAATCAATCTGCTGCGGCGCGGGAATGTCGAGGGCGCATTGCGCGCCTTTGCCGATGGCGAGCGCTTTGCAGCCCGCTATCAGGCGCTGCTCTTCATTGAATTGGTTCACTGTGCTGCGCAGGAGTTCGAGGGTGTCAAAAGAGTAATTGTCGAGGGGAACGGTGGCCGCAGCAGTGATGTTGTCGATGATGTTGGGCACGTCGGGCGTTTTGTCGCGAGCAGTGGCGGGGTTGGTGGCGGCGTTGACCACGATCACCACCAGCTTGCTGACTTTTTTGAGATTGATCATCCGCAGCACGCTCCATGAATTATCGGCGCCGCTAATCGCCGTGAGCGGTTCGCGCAGGCCGATGTTGTCGGCCACGCCGCCGTCGCTGAGGTGGATATAGTCGCGCCGCGTTGCCGGATTGGTATCGGTGTACGACAAGCGGCTCTCAGCGCGCGCGGTGCGGCGCGCATTGAGGCGTGATTTGCGGTCGTTGACTGCGAGATCAACCCAGCGCGGTTGGCGATAATTGCAGGCGCCGGCATAGTTTTGAAAAGTGAGCGGCGTGAGCCCGCCGGGAAACGCCGACGAGGCGGCTGCGGCGCGCCCCAGCGAGACGCCAGCCAAGTCCGAACACAGCAGATCGAATTGATCCTGGATAAAGGGAAACTGTGCGCCAGTGGTCATGTCGGTGGCGTTCAAAATCACGAAGGGGCGACGGCGTTGGGCGATAAGGTCGGCATAGCTGCCTGCGCCGAATACTTCGCGGTCGTAAAACTCTGCGGCTAAATCGCTGCGCCCAAAGGTTGGCCCGGCAAGCTTCAACAGGCTGGCGGGAGTCAACGCCAACTTGAGCAGATCGGATTGGATGGGTCGGTAAAGAAAGCGTTCAGGGAATTCGTCGAAAATGCGCGCGCCATACAAGGCGTAATACGCGGCGGGGAAACTGCCGCCGGAGATCGATGAAATCACATCGACCTCATCCAGCAGCGACAGTTTTTGTTTGTTGTTTTGAAATTTGCTGTCGCGCAGGGCTTCAAGCACGCCATAGGAAAGAGCTGCGGCGCGCGTGCCGCCGCCGGAGAAAGCCAAAATCACAAACAACTCATCGTTGCCTTGTTCCAGTTGCTCGAAGCGATAGCCTGCTGAGGGATCGTATTTGGTCAAGGGCGGATTTTTGGGGAAAGAGCCGCAGCCGCTTAATGCCAACGCCAGGATGACGGCTGCAATGCGCGTAACAGTTCGTATGCACATGGCTATTTGCCTTTCTTGGTAAAGGCGATCACCAGGGGTTGCAGTACCGTCGTGTCTTTCACTTCCACCTGGCGCGAGGCAGGCTTGTAGTTTGCCGGTATGCCGAGGTCAAACTCATGTGTGCCTGCTTCGACACGCAATACTTCATTGGTGCGCCCAGACTGCGCATCGTCGATGTAGACAAATCTAGTGGTCGGGTAGGTGACTTGGATGAATTCCATCATTGCTCCTTGTGAAGTTTTGTAGTGTGAAGAAAAAAAGTCGTCAGCAAGTGTAGGGTGGCACAGCGCAGCGCAGCGTATCCGCCAATCACCATCCGCTCGAAATATAAGCGTTGCGGTGGATCCGGCCTTCGGCCTTGATCCACCCTACTCGCTATTCCTCCGCCCCGCTGGTGCGACTCAAGCTAATGTGAGGCGAATTCAAGAACCACCAAACAACTGTCATCCACGCCCCCGATTAAAGCATTCGAGGGCAGGCTGCAGCGGGGAACCATTTCTTGTTAGCAGAACATGGATTCCGCGCTTGCGCGGGAATGACAAATCTGGCGAAAATATTTACGCTTCTATCGAGAATAGGAAATACGCCACATCAGTTTGAATCGCTCCCTCGTCCCGCAAGCGGGGCGATGGGGAAAAGCTGAAACCGCGCACCGCGCCATTACTCAGTCACTTTCCCAGTCAGCTTCGGCGCTCCGCCTATCGGCACCCACAGTTCGATAACGCCGGGCTGTTTTTTCAAGCGCTCAGGTAGAGAGCGCAGATTGGGTTTGGGGCCGTAGGCAGTTTGGTAAACGTTCGCCAGTTTTTCGGCGCACGCTCGCTCGCTTTCGTTGTGATACACCAGTGTGGGGGCGGACCAGCGGTAAGGCGGGCGCGTGCCGAGTTTCTTCGCGGTCGCGTCAACGTTTTCTATCGATACGAATGAAATGGTGTTGCTCAGATCCATGCTGGGTGACTGCATTTTCGCTTTTGTGAAAGCAGCAAACTCCTGCGGCCCATATACCTGGGTGTATAGCCGCACCTTGGCATTTTCTGGTCGGGTGCACTCGGCTTTGGCAAGTACCACCGCAGCAGCAGCGGGAGCGGCCTCGCTGACGCTTGCGGATGGCTTGGGATATGTTTCCTGTTTTGTCAGCATGGCGGATTTGGCATTGAGGTCGATGGGCGCGCCGCTCGTTGTTGGTGTGGCCGGTAGGGGAAGCATGTTGGCGTTGGGC
>JAYWAM010000056.1:0-18628 GCA_043782425.1 Betaproteobacteria bacterium | reverse complement strand
CTTGCGCACCATGACCAATGGTGCGCAAGCGCACCCTACACCCCGCCGCGGGTGTAACTGGCTATTTGCGCCCCGGCATTTTGCTCTTGTCGATATCCAGGTAGCGCCACGGCTCGTGCGCAAAGGGATGCTTTTTATAGCCGATAACCCAGGGGTGAATCAGGATAGTGCCTTGCCTGAGAAAGTTGACGCGCCACGGATTGTAAACCCACAGCATTCTGACCATTTTTTGATACAGCATAGTGCGCTCGGGTGTATCGGGCATCACCTTGATTTGTTCATACAGGCGGTCGTACTCGGGCAGGCTGAACAAGCTGTAGTTCGCGCCGCCGATGGATTTGCTCCAGAACAGTTGCAGAAAATTTTCACCGTCGGGGTAATCGGCGATCCAGCCATAAGACCACATCTGCACCTTGCCGAGCTGCGCCTGCTTGCGCAGATCGGGCATCTTTTCCACTTTGTTGAAAGTCATGCGCACGCCAATGGCGTCCATGGCGTGCTTCCATAACTCGGTGCGCTGCCGTTCTACCTGGCGCGGCACAGACGCTTGGTCGATGACCAGCGGCGCACCGTCGGGCAACTCGCGCCAGCCGTCGCCATCGCGGTCTATGTAGCCATACATATCAAGCAGCGCCTTGGCGCGCGCCGGGTCGTAATCGAGAAAGTCGGTGCGCTCCGCCGTGTAGCCCGCCATGCCCGGCGCAATGGGGGAATAAATTTTGATTGACTGGCCCTTTTCTAGCACGGCGATTTCATCCTCTACCGGGTAGGCGAGCGAAAGCGCACGGCGCAACGCGATTTTCTCCGGCGTGTAACCGCCGACGACTGGATCGTTCATGTTGAAGAACACGTAAGTAATCCACGCAATCTCGTCCTGCCGTTGACTGATGCCGCGCTTGGCGAGGTGCGGCGCAACGCGTCCGCCCTGTAGCCCGATGTTGGCATAGACCTCGGGGATAGGGCGGATGTAATCGTGTTGTGCACCCAGAAAAGCCAGCCAGCGCGGCTGGTCTTCTTCGATGACATCGATTTCAATACGTCCCACCAAGGGCAGGCGCTTGCCTGCGAGGTGGCGCATGATTTCCTGGTCGGCGGGGTCGTCGCTGCCGCTGCTGACGAATACCTCTTCGCGATAATCTGCATTGGCTTCCAGCACGATGCGCGAAGAACGCCGCCATTCTTTGAGTTTGTATGGCCCGCTGCCGACCGGATGCTCGGCAAAGCCCTCGCCGTAATACTCCACCACCTCGCGCGCCACGGCAGCCGTGGCGGGCATGGCGAGAATGTAAAGCAGGTTGTAATCGGGCGCGTTGAGTTTGATGCGCAAGGTGTAGCGATCAAGCGCTACTAGCCCTGGCAGCACTGCATCGTAATCAAAGCGCTTGGATATTTTTGCCTGCTCCAGCAGCGGCTGCGCACCGAAAATCTTGCCTTCGAGCAGAAACGCCCATTGCGCTTTGACGACGGGATCGAGCAGGCGTTTCAGGCTATACACATAATCGTGCGCAGTGAGCTCACGTTGTTTGCCAGCGAAGGCCACATCAGCCGTGAAGAAAATACCCGGTTTGATACGCACGGTGTAGGTGGCGCCGCCGTCGCTGATTTGCGGTAGTGCCGCAGCGGCGCGCGGCTGTAACTTGACGGGGCGCGCCAGGTGATCGTATTGCAGCAGGGTGTCGAAAATGTTATCGCACAGCGTGCTGGTAAATTCATCGGCTTGGGCGGCGCAGTCGAAACCTCTTTCGGCGGAACGATAGGCGCTGCGTATCACCTTGCCGGGATCGGCGGCATAAGCGCTTTGCGCCGCAAATGCGCCCAGCGCAGCGGCCAATAGCAGCGCTAAACTTTTCATTTTCAAGAAGCCAATGCTGAAAAATTGTAGTATTGAGCGTTTCCTAATTCACGACAGTTTCTTGACTCCACTACCCCCTCACCCCGACCCTCTCCCCCGTTCCGGTGGAGAGGGAGAAAACCCCCTCTCCCGCTTGGGCGGGAGAGGGCGGGGTGAGGGTGGGGCTGCCACAAATTTGGGGATACTCAATTGCCGACAATCAGCGCCGCGAGCACGTTACGGCCCTCGGTGAGCAGGATGTTGTAGGTGCGGCAGGCGGCTGCGGTGTCCATGATTTCGTGTCCGATGCGCGCATCGATGAGGGGGCGCAGGGTGGCCGGGGAGGGGAAACGGAATCTTGCTCCGCTGCCGATGATGATAATTTCGGGGCGCAGTTCCACCAGGCGCGAATAGCTTGTAGCGCCAGGAGAATCGAGGTCATTGACATCCCAAGCTTCCACACTGTCGCCGCTGACGATGACGCTGTGCTCATAGCGCGTGGCGTTGACCTGCACGAATCCCGTGCCATAAGCAGTGAATATATTTAGCGCGGCAGATTGGTCGAGGTGGAGTTTCATTTCGGTCTATTGTTTGTTGCGGTGCAGTAACAACGCGAAGATACGCTAAGATAGAGCTTTTCGCTTGCGCCAGTTTACTGCTCACCGCTCCAAATTACTTAAAATAAGATTCTGCCATGCCAGCCGATTTTTCGCGCATCAAGCGCCTTCCCCCTTACGTCTTCAACATCACCGGCGAGCTCAAGATGGCGGCGCGCCGCCGTGGTGAGGACATCATCGATATGAGCATGGGTAACCCCGACGGGGCCACGCCGCAACATATCGTCGATAAGCTGGTTGAGGCGTCGCGCCGTCCCAGCACTCACGGCTATTCTGTTTCCAAGGGTATTCCGCGTCTGCGCAAGGCCATTTGCGATTGGTATCAGCGGCGCTTTGGTGTGGAGTTCGATCCCGATAGCGAGGCCATTGTCACCATTGGTTCCAAGGAAGGTCTTGCACATCTCATGCTGGCGACGCTGGACCGTGGCGATACGGTGCTGGTGCCCAATCCCAGCTATCCGATTCACATTTACGGTGCGGTGATCGCCGGGGCGGAAATCCGCCATATACCGATGGCCGAGGGGGTGGATTTTTTCGAGGAAGCCGAGCGCGCGATACGCAACAGCTTTCCCAAGCCCAAGATGATGATTCTGGGATTTCCTAGCAACCCCACTGCAATGTGCGTGGAGCTGGAATTTTTTGAGAAAATCATTGCCCTGGCCAAAGCCAACGATATTCTGGTGGTGCATGATCTAGCCTATGCAGACATCACTTTTGATGGCTGGAAAGCGCCTTCTATCATGCAGGTTCCAGGCGCGCGCGATGTGGCGGTGGAATTTTTCACCATGAGCAAAAGCTACAACATGGCGGGCTGGCGCATCGGTTTTATGGTCGGCAACAAGGCGCTGGTGTCTGCCTTGGCGCGCATCAAGGGTTATCACGATTACGGCACTTTCACACCCATCCAGGTGGCGGCCATCGCGGCGCTTGACGGCCCGCAGGATTGCGTCGAGAGCATCCGCGCCGAATATCAAAGCCGCCGCGACGTGCTTGTGAAGGGCCTGCACGAGGCGGGCTGGATGGTGGAAAAACCCAAGGCCTCGATGTACATCTGGGCCAAGATTCCCGAGCCTTACCGCAAGATGGGCTCGCTCGAATTCGCCAAAAAAATTCTCGCCGAAGCCAAGGTGTCGGTTTCGCCGGGCATCGGCTTCGGTGATTATGGCGACGATCATGTGCGCTTTGCGCTGATCGAAAACGCCGACCGCATCCGCCAGGCGGTACGCGGCATCAAGCAAATGTTTCGCCAGGATGGTGTGGTTTAGAGGCGCCCTTTAAATAGGCATGCTATACGGAGTGAAGAAGAATTGCGGGTTAGAGAATTGTAGGGTGGGTTAGGAGCGCAGCGACGTAACCCACCAGCGGTGCTTGAGAAAAGGCGGTGCGTTTTTGTCATGCGTTATATGGCGACAAGCTCGCGATAATTACGCACCCTCACCCGGCCTGTCGGCCACCCTCTCCCGCAAGCGGGCGAGGGGCAGGAGGAGAGGTAATGCCAAAATTTAGACTGCGTCAATTTAGGAAAACTTAAAACTAGTATGCTAAAAATCGTCTCGATCACAAACGACAAACAGCAGATCATATCTGCCGAGTGGCTAGCTAAAGCCGAGAGCGTGCACCGCCAATTGCGCCCGCAATTGCCGCAGGATTACCTTGCCCGCATGCAGGAGGTGTTCGCCAACGGGGCCGAGATGGCAGTGGCGGCGGCGGATAAGGAAGTACTCGGCGTCACGGTTTTCCGCATCCTGGAAAAAACTTTTTGCGGGCGCGAGTTGTATTGCGATGATCTGGTGAGTGATGAAAAACAGCGCTCGAAAGGCGTGGGCCACGCGCTGATGCAATACATGGAAAATATTTGCCGCGAACGCGGCTGCGCTGTGCTGACGCTGGATTCAGGTACGCATCGCGAGCAGGCGCACAAGTTTTATTTTCGCGAAGGTTTGACCATTACTTCTTTCCATTTCAGCAAGCGACTCAAATGAAACCCATCAACGTAGGACTCATCGGTCTGGGAACAGTCGGCAGCGGCACTATCGAGGTGCTGCGCCGCAACGGCAGCGAAATCGCGCGCCGCGCGGGACGCGAAATCCGCATCGTCGCCGCCACCGCGAGCGACTTGAACAAGAAGCGCGCGGTATCGCTCGAGGGCATACGCATCGAGCCGCACGCCGACGCCATTGTCAGCGACCCCAAAATCGCCATCGTCGTTGAACTGATCGGCGGCCTGACAGCGGCACGCGAACTGGTGCTCAAGGCTATTGAGAACGGCAAACATGTGGTTACCGCCAATAAGGCGCTGCTGGCGCGTCACGGCAACGAAATTTTTCTGGCGGCGCAGCGCAAAGGCGTGATGGTGGCTTTTGAGGCGGCAGTGGCGGGCGGCGTGCCGATTATCAAGGCGCTGCGCGAAGGCCTGTCCGCCAATCGCATCGAGTGGATCGCCGGCATCATCAATGGCACCTCGAACTTCATCCTGTCGGAAATGCGCTCGCGTGGCAGCACCTTTGCCGCCGCGCTCAAGGAAGCACAGGCCAAGGGCTACGCCGAGGCCGATCCCACTTACGACATCGAAGGCATAGACGCGGCGCATAAACTCACTATCCTTTCGGCTATCGCTTTTGGCATCCCGGTGCAGTTCGATAAAGCCTACACCGAAGGCATCGCCAGCCTCACCGCCAAGGATATCGCCTACGCCGAGCAGCTCGGTTACCGCATCAAGCTTTTGGGCATTACGCGCCGCACGGAAGAGGGCATAGAGCTGCGCGTTCATCCGACCTTGATTCCGGCAAAACGCCTGATCGCCAATGTCGAAGGCGTGATGAACGCCATTCTGGTGAAAGGCGATGCGGTGGGCGCCACGTTGTACTACGGCGCGGGCGCAGGGGCGGAAGCGACGGCGAGTGCGATTGTCGCCGATCTGGTCGATGTGACGCGCATGCTCACCGCCGACCCCAATCAACGTGTGCCGCATCTGGCGTTTCAGCCCGATCAGTTGCACGACACGCCTATCCTGCCTATGGGCAAGGTGAAAAGCGCCTACTACCTGCGCCTTTCCGCTTACGACCGTCCCGGTGTGATGGCCGACGTGACGCGCATCCTTGCCGACCTTTCCATTTCCATCGACGCCATGTTGCAAAAAGAAGCGGAGGAGGGCGAGGACGTGGTCGATGTCATCATTCTCACCCACGGCTGCATTGAGCACAACGTCAATCAGGCGATTATAAAAATCGAGGCGTTGCCGACCATAGCCGGCAAGGTGATACGCATCAGACTGGAAGAATTGAATTAATGCGCAGCGCAAAATGAACTACATCAGCACGCGCGGCAACACGCCGCCCAAACCGTTTTGCGACATTCTGCTCGAAGGCCTGGCGGCAGACGGCGGTCTGGCGATGCCCGAATCGATTCCGCATTTCAGCAAGCACAAGCTTGCGGCTCTGCGCGATCTGACTTATCCGCACTTGGCTTTTGAAATCATGCGCCTGTTCGCCGACGATATTCCCGGCGGCGACCTCAAGGATTTGATCGCGCGCGCTTACACCAAAGAGGCATTCGGCAGCGCTGAAATTACGCCGCTCAAAACCCTTGAGCCGGGCTTGCATATCCTCGGTTGTTCCAACGGGCCGACGCTGGCGTTCAAGGACATCGCCATGCAGTTCCTCGGGCACTTGTTCGAGTATGTGCTGGCGAAGCAGGGTAAGGAAATCAACATCCTCGGCGCCACCAGCGGCGACACCGGATCGAGCGCCGAGCACGCCATGTGCGGCAAACGCGGCGTGCGTGTGTTCATGCTCTCGCCGCTGGGACGCATGAGCCCGTTCCAGACGGCGCAGATGTTTTCGCTCGACGATCCGAATATTTTTAACATCGCGTTACGCGGCGTGTTCGATGATTGCCAGGATATCGTCAAGGCGGTTTCCAGCGATCTCGAATTTAAGGTGCGCCAGCGCATTGGCGCGGTGAATTCGATCAACTGGGCGCGCATCATCGCACAGGTGGTTTACTACTTTAAAGGCTATTTTGCGGCGACAGCGTCGAACGCCGAGCAGGTGGTGTTCTCGGTGCCCTCGGGCAATTTTGGCAACATCTACGCCGGCCACATCGCGCGCAGAATGGGCTTGCCGATTCAGCGTCTAATTCTTGCCACCAATGAAAATGACGTGCTCGACGAGTTTTTCCGCAGCGGCGCTTATCGTCCGCGCAAGGCGCATGAAACGCAGCAGACTTCGAGCCCTTCAATGGATATTTCCAAGGCATCGAATTTCGAGCGCTTCATGTTCGACATGGCAGGCGGCGATGGCGCGCGCGTGGCGGCGCTGTGGCGCGAGATCGAACATTTTGGCGGCTTTGATATTGCGGATGACCCGATCTGGAATGAAGTGAAAGCAGCGGGCATAGTGTCGGGTAAAAGCAGCCACCAGGATCGTCTGACTACCATCCGCCACATGCACAAAAAATATGGCGTGGTGATTGATCCGCATACTGCCGACGGCGTCAAGGTCGGCCTGGAGCAGCGCGTGGCGCATGTGCCGCTGATCTGCATCGAAACCGCGCTCCCCGCCAAGTTCGAGGCGACGGTGCAAGAAGCGCTCGGCATCAAACCCGCGCGCCCCGCGGGTTTCGAGGGGCTGGAGAATCTGCCGCAAGTGTTCAAGGTAATGGACACCGATGCCGAAGCAGTAAAGGAGTACATCGAACAGCAGGCATGACCCGCCTGTAGGCTTGCGGGCGCTAAAAGAAAAGATGAGAATTGTGAGGTGCCTCACAATTTATCCGAAAGAACAGTGCGACACTGTGCGGGTTAGTTAACTTTCGGAGGGTAAATCCATCATGTTGCATACTCTTCCCGGTTTTCGTCATGCCGCAATAAACACCGTTATTTTGTTTCTGGCTGCTCTTGGCGGCGCCCACGCAGCATGGGGCGCGAATGACATCGTGATAGGGCAGTCGATGGATTTCAGCCAGACCAGCGGCGTTAGGCTGAAAGAATTCTCGCGTGGCGTAGACGCATTTATTGACCATGTGAATGTCAGCGGCGGGATCAAGGGCCGCAAGATCAAATTGATACGCTACGACGATCAATTCAAGCCGGATAAAGCGCTTGAAAACGCCAAAAAACTCGTCGAAGTCGATAAAGTAGATGTGTTGTTCGCGTTAGGTTCTGCGCCCAATTTTTCCGCGATCTTGCCTTATGCAACGCAGGCTGGTGTACCGGTTTTTGGCGCGATATCCGGCGCCGATTCAATACGGCGTTTTAATCCCTTGGCATTTCACTACCGCGCGTCGTTTTCTGATGAGATAAACCGCATCGTTCAGCATGTGAGCGGTGTGGGTATTACTTCCATCGCGGTGCTGGCGGTAGATTTGCCCATAGGTAAGGATGGTCTCGCGGCGCTGAATGTTGCTTCCAAGGCCGGAGGCTCCACCCTCAAGGTCGTCGCCAGCGAAAAAATTCCCCAGGATTTGCAGGGTCTCGATGCCGCAGTCACCAAGGTGGTCAATGTCAGCCCTGCAACGATCCTGATTTTGGGTCCGTCCGGGCCGTCCATTAAATTTATAGAGGCGCTTAAAAAGACTGCAACTACCGCACAAATATTCGTGTTGTCGGTGGTGAGTTCCGATGCCCTGGTCGCCAAGTTTGGCGAGGCTGCGCGCGGCATCGTCATCACCCAGGTTGTGCCTTATCCCTGGGTAGCCAACACAAAACTGGTGAAGGATTATCAGGACCTGATGAATCAAACGAGCGGTACTATTTCCGTAGACTCTATGGAAGGCTACCTCGCAGCACGCATGCTGATAGAGGGCATACGCGCCAGCGGCGCCAGCTTCTCGCGCAAAGGATTTATCAGCGCGCTAGAGAAGTGGAACGGCAAGGATATGGATGGTTACACCATCAGCTTTTCGGAAAAAGATCATGTGGCCTCAAGTTACGTGGACATCACCATGATAGGCAGGAAAGGCAGGCTGGTGCGTTGATGTACGTGGTTCGACGCGCCTGTTAGCGCGGTTCGTCGGCAAGCGGTGCAAGGCTGCGCAGGTAGGCCACCAAGGCGGCAAGATCCTCGGGCGTTAACTGGCTGGTGGAGTTGCGTATCACCTCGCCCATTACTTCAGAAGCGACATCGCCATCCGGCGTCAGACCGGTTTGCAGAAACTCCTTAAGCTCCTGGTCATCCCATTTCTTGAGACGCGTAGGCGTCAGGTTGGGTATGCGCTTGCCGTCTGGCGTTTTTCCCCCGGCTAGCAGACGTTCGCGTTTCGTTCCACCTAGAAAATTGCGTGGAGTGTGGCATTCGCCGCAATGTCCAAGCGCTTCAACAAGATAAGCGCCGCGCTTGAACGCTTGCGGCTCATTGTCTGGCGCAGGGCCGGGTGTGAAGAACAGCCATTTCCACACCGATACCAGAGAGCGCCAACTGAAAGGAAAGTGCAGTTCGTGCGCCTTATTGGCACGGCTGCTCGGCGGCAACGTGCGTAAGAAGGCCCACAGGTCACGCGCATCGTCGTCGGTCAGGCGTGTGAATGAAGGATAAGGAAACGCCGGGAAATAATTTGCGCCGTCCGGGCGCTCGCCGAGGCGTATGGCGCGTATGAAATCAGCCTCGGTCCAGCGACCGATACCATGCTGCACATCCGGTGTGATATTCGGGCCGTAGAAAACGCCGAATGGCGTCTTGAGCGCGCGCCCGCCTGCGAAGGCGCTGGCGTTTTCTTCAGTGTGGCAACCTACGCAGCCCCCTGCCGTGGCGAGATATTTACCGCGTTGCGCATCGCCCTGCGCAAAAGCACTGCCAGCCACTGCGCTCAGCAGCAACGCAAAAAAAACCCACCGCAACAACCAAAAATCAAAATCGTAGGGTGGGTTAGGCGCGCAGCGACGTAACCCACCAGCGGTATATGCCGAACCACAGCGGTGCATTTGCGTCAGCGCGCCTGCAATCGTGCCGTTTACTGCGCCTCTTGGAACGAGTCGTGGCAGTTGCCGCATGTTTTGCCAACCGCGCCTATCTGTGCTTTCACCGCCGCCTCAGCGCCGCCTTTGCTTACAGAGACGAGTTTGGCGATTTCGCTTTGCAGTTTGTCCTGGGCTTCTTTGAACTTGGCAGTGTCAGTGTAGACCTCCGGAAGCGCTCGGCTTTTTACATCTTTGGTGCTGGGCGCAAAACCGTCCCAGGGCAGCTTGCTCAGGGTTTCAAGATATCCGGCATTGCGCGCGACCACAGCGGCATCGAACGGCGCCTTACCCTGGGCCATGCCTGCCAACGGGCCGAAGTACTTGCCCTGCAACGTCATGGCGGCCTGGCGTTGCTTGACCAGAACTTCGGGCTTGGCTTGTGCAATAGCGGCGGCCGAGTAAGCAGCGCCCAACGACAGTGCGACAGCGATGGAAAAAAACTTTTTGTTCATAAGATTCTCCTGAAGGTAAATGACTGAAACATGCGGGTTGACGTACGACGCAGGGCACACTATATCAGTACTTGGCGAAGGTTTCAGTTCGAGGCCCGCAAACAGCGGTGCTAAAATTCGTGCAATGCCGCTCACGTTGCTTGTCTCTGATACTTTACTTCCTGCCGACATTTCGGATCGCATCGAGGCGCCACGTCTTGCTGGGCTTGAGACCCTCCTGGCGCGCGGCAATACAAAACATCAACCTGGCCTAGCATTGGAGGAATGGTTGCTCGGCGCCTGGGGATGGGGTGACAACACCGTGGCGCCGCTCACCCTGCTGGCCGATGGCGTGGCGCCCGGCGACGCTGTCTGGATGCGCGCCGACCCGGTGCATCTGCATATCGAGCGCGACCATATTCAACTGTTCGATCACCATGTATTCAAGCTGGAGCAGGTGGAAGCGGACGCGCTGGTCGCCAGCCTGAATCAGCACTTCGCACAAGACGGCTTGAGCTTTCTTGCGCCAACAGCGAAACGCTGGTATTGCCGCATTGATGCAAGCGAAGCGCCGCTCACGACGCCGCTATGGCGTGTGCTGGGACGAGGTATTTTCGACTACATGCCGGTCTCCCAAGGCAAGCGCGATTGGAAATCGCTGGCCAACGAAATCCAGATGCTATTTTTTGAACACCCGATCAATCAGGCGCGCGAAGCACGGCGCGAACTGCCAATCAATGGCGTGTGGTTGTGGGGCGCGGGGCAACTCCCTGCCACCTCGCCTGCCACTTCGTTTTCAAAAGCATCTATGCCCTACTCGCATATTTATGCTGATGTCGCTGTGGCGCAAGGCATGGCGCTGCACGGCGGCAGCGTTCTATATGCGCTCCCGGCGCATTTCGCCGCGCTGGATAGTGGCGATCAAAGCAACACTTTGGTGGTACTGCATACGCTAACGCGCGCTTTGCGCGCCGCTGACCACGACGCCTGGGTCACCAATCTTGCCGCTCTGGAGCGCGACTGGTTTGCCCCGGCATTAGCAGCGCTGAAAAGCGGCGCGCTGGATGGTCTGCGGCTGTGTCTGCCTTGCGAGCAGGTCACGCTAGCTTGCAGCATCAAGCGCAGCGATTTCTATAAGTTCTGGCGATTTTCCAGGCCGTTATCCAGCTACGCCGCTCATGCCTGATATCGTGACGCGGCCCGTCGATGCAGCAGCGCTTGCGGCATTGCGCGCAGACGGTGTTGCTGCGCGATTGGCGCGCCTGTATGCGGCGCGCGGTATCGCCAGCGCCAGCGCCTTGAGCCATGCAGTGAATGCGCTGCTTGCGCCCACACAGCTTTTGCACGCTGATAGTGCAGCGCGCTTGCTTGCTGATGCCATAGCCGCAAAAAAGAAGCTGCTCATTGTCGCCGACTACGACGCCGATGGCGCCACAGCGTGCGCGCTCGGCTTGCGCGCACTGCGCGCCATGGGTGCGACGGTCGATTACCTGGTGCCCAATCGCTTTGAATACGGCTACGGTCTCACGCCGGAAATCGTGCGCCTGGCGGCGCAACGCTCGCCCGACATCCTCATCACTGTGGATAACGGCATCGCCAGTGTCGAAGGCGTCGCCGAGGCCAGGCGCCTCGGCATGCAGGTACTGGTCACCGATCACCACTTGCCGGGCGACACGTTGCCCGATGCCGCATGCATCGTCAATCCCAATCAGGCGGGCTGCACTTTTCCGAGCAAGAATCTGGCGGGCGTGGGCGTGATTTTTTATGTGATGCTGGCGCTGCGCGCAGAGCTGCGCACGCGCGGATATTTTGGTGCGTCCGCTCCAGCAAACTTGACTGAACCCAATCTGGCCGATTTGCTCGACATCGTCGCGCTCGGCACGGTGGCCGATGTGGTCAAACTCGACAGCAATAATCGTGTTCTTGTGCACCAGGGTCTGGCGCGCATCCGCGCCGGTCGCGGGCACGCCGGTATCAACGCCTTGCTGCAAGTGGCGGGACGCGATGCGCAGCGCGCCAGCACATACGATCTGGGATTCGTGGTGGGGCCGCGTCTCAATGCCGCCGGACGCCTAGACGATATGTCGCTCGGCATCGAGTGCATCGCCACCGATGATGCAGGGCTGGCGCATAAGATTGCCCTGCAACTCGATCAGCTCAACCGCCAGCGGCGCAGTATCGAAGCGGGCATGCAGGAAGACGCTTTGGCGCGACTCGATGGCATGGCAACTACAGACAGTTACTCGTTATGCCTGTTCCAACCCGAATGGCACCAGGGCGTGATCGGCATTCTCGCCTCGCGCATCAAGGATAAATTTCACCGTCCAGTGATCGCCTTTGCACGCGATAACGCCGGACTGCTGAAAGGATCGGGGCGCTCGATTCGCGGCCTGCATTTGCGCGATGCGCTTGATCTTGTCACTAAGCGCCATCCCGGCCTGGTGCTGCGTTTTGGCGGGCATGCCGCAGCTGCGGGCCTGACGTTGACTGAGGATGCGTTTGCGCCCTTTGCCGCAGCATTTGAAGCGGTGACGCGCGAATGGCTGTCACCCGCCGACTTGCAGCAGCGCATTGAAACCGATGGTGAGCTGGCGATCGATGACATCAGTTTTGATTTTGTGCGCGAGCTGGAAAGCCAGGTATGGGGCCAGGGATTTCCCGCACCGACGTTTCGTGCAAGCCTGCAAGTGCTGTCGCAACGCATCGTGGGGGAGCGTCACCTCAAGCTGCGCGTGGCGCTGAACAGCGCAAACACGGAAAGTAAAACCTTCGATGCGCTGCTGTTTGGCCACAACGACCCGCTTCCCGCCACAATCGATGCCGTATATCGCCTGCAATTGAACGAGTTTCGCGGCGACATAACGCTGCAAATGGTCATCGAGCACTGGGCTCATCCAGTATAATGAGCCGCAGCGCGAAGTCCTCAGCGTGTAATCCTCAGCGGCGGTCGTTCCATGGAAGCAGATCAACTCAATATTCTCGAAAACAAACTTTCCGATCTCGCAGCGCGTGCTGCCGAGCTACGGAGGTATCTTTGACTTCGACGCCAAGCAAGAGCGCCTGACCGAAGTCGTCAAACTTCTGGAAGACCCGAAAGTCTGGGAAGACAGCAAGCGCGCGCAGGAACTCGGGCGTGAACGCAGAATTCTCGAAGAGGTGGTGGGATCGTTACACGCGGTAGATAGCGGCCTGGGCGACTCGCGCGAGCTGTTTGCCCTGGGTAAATCGGATAACGACGACGCGACGCTGAAGGCCGTCGCCAGCGACACCCAGGTCATTGAAAAAAGCGTGGCGGACATGGAGTTCCGGCGCATGTTCTCCGATCCCATGGACCCCAGCAATTGCTTTCTCGACATCAACTCGGGCTCCGGCGGCACCGAGGCGCAAGACTGGGCGGCAATGATGCTGCGTATGTACACGCGATATTGCGAACGCATGGGCTTCAAGCTTGAATCACTCGAGCAGTCCTACGGCGAGGTGGCGGGCATCAAGAACGCCACCCTCAAGGTGATAGGTGCTTATGCTTATGGTTATTTACGCACTGAAACCGGCATACACCGCCTGGTGCGCAAATCACCTTTCGATTCCAATGCGCGGCGTCACACCTCGTTCGCCAGCGTATTCGTCTATCCAGAAGTCGATGATTCTATCCAGATCGACATCAACCCCGCCGATCTGCGCATCGACACTTATCGCGCCTCGGGTGCGGGCGGCCAGCATATCAACAAGACCGATTCGGCGGTGCGCATCACACATATGCCGTCGGGAATCGTGGTGCAGTGCCAGGACGACCGCTCACAACACCGCAACCGCGCCGAAGCCTTTATCATGCTCAAGTCACGCCTTTACGAACTTGAAATACGCAAACGCAACGAAGCCAAACAAGCGCTCGAAGACACCAAAACCGACATCGGCTGGGGCCACCAGATACGCTCTTACGTGCTGGACCAGTCGCGCATAAAAGACTTACGCACCAATGTGGAAACCGGCAACACCCAGTCAGTACTCGACGGCGACCTCGATCTTTTCATCAGCGCCAGTTTGAAGCAGGGAGTTTAATAACCTTGAACCACGAAGCGTACAAAGAGCACAAAGAGCACAAAGAGCACAAAGAACTTCTAGGGCTTCTGAATATTTGGTAAGTGATTTTGGATCGTACAACGTAGCTTCGTAGTTTATTTTCTCCCTCGCCCCGCTTGCGGGGAGAGGGCGGGGTGAGGGGTGGAAAGACTTGCACGGCGATTATGATTATTTTCAATCAAACAAAAATGTGGCTTAGAAATGGTACAGCTCAAAAACGAGCCGAAGCTATATTGAAAAAACTTCTCGACACATGTGCACCCCTCACCCCAGCCCTCTCCCCGCAAGCGGGGCGAGGGGGTAAAGTGAATGATTCCCCGACGCCTTAGTGTGCTTTGTGTTCTTTGTGGTTAAATGAGATTCAACTATGTCAAACGAAATTCCGCCAGACGAAAATCAGATCATTGCTGAGCGCCGTGCCAAGCTTGCCAGGCTGCGCGAGTCGGGCAATGCCTTTCCCAATGATTTCCGCCGCGAGCATTTTGCCGCCGATCTGCACACGGCACACGACGCCAAGACCAATGAGGAATTGGAGACAGCGGCGATCCGGGTGACTGTCGCCGGGCGCATGATCTTGAAGCGCGTCATGGGCAAGGCGAGCTTCGCCTCGCTGCGCGACATGAGCGGCGACATTCAGCTTTATATCACCAACGATGCTTGCGGCGAGTCGACCCACGCAGCATTCAAGCATTATGATCTGGGCGACATCCTTGGCGCGACAGGCGTGCTGTTCAAAACCAAGACCGGCGAGCTTTCGGTGCGCGTCACAGCGCTGCGCCTACTCGCCAAATCGCTGCGCCCGCTTCCCGAGAAATTTCACGGCATGACCGATCAGGAACAGAAATACCGCATGCGTTACGTGGACCTCATCACCAATCCAGACGCGCGCAACACCTTCATCGTGCGTTCCAAAGTGGTACAGACAATACGCGAATTCATGGTGGCGCATCGCTATCTTGAGGTCGAGACGCCGATGATGCATCCCATTCCCGGCGGCGCGGCGGCGCGCCCTTTCACCACGCATCACAACGCGCTCGATATGCAACTCTACCTGCGCATCGCCCCCGAGCTTTATCTGAAACGTCTGGTGGTGGGCGGCCTGGAACGCGTATTCGAGATCAACCGCAACTTCCGCAACGAAGGCATCTCCACGCGACACAATCCCGAATTCACCATGATGGAGTTTTACGGGGCGTATCAGGATTACATCGACTTGATGAACTTCACCGAAGCCATGCTGCGTGAAGTCACGCAAAAAGTGCTTGGCTCGACCACGGTCAACTATCAGGGCCATATAATTGACTTCGGCAAAGCCTTCGCGCGCCTCACCATGCCACAGGCGATCCACCAATATCACCCTGAGTATGACGAGCACTCTTTGAGCGATCACAGCGCGCTGCTCAACGCGCTGAAGAAATTTAGCGTCACAGCCAAAGCATCAGCCACGGTCGGGGAATTGCAATTGATGCTGTTCGAGGAAACCGCAGAAAGCAAACTCATACAGCCGACCTTCATCATCGACTACCCCATTGAGGTCTCACCTCTGGCGCGGCGCAACGACAGCAACCCCGCCATCACCGATCGCTTCGAGTTATTCATCGCCGGGCGCGAGCTGGCGAATGGTTTTTCCGAGTTGAATGATCCCGAAGACCAGGCGGCGCGCTTCCTCGAGCAGGTTAAGCAGAAGGAAGCCGGCGATCACGAAGCCATGCACTACGACGCCGATTATATCCGCGCGCTAGAGTATGGCTTGCCTCCCACCGGCGGCGAAGGCATAGGCATCGACCGGTTAGTGATGCTGCTCACCGACAGCCCGAGCATTCGCGATGTGATCCTCTTCCCGCAACTCAAGGCGGGCGACCTGTCTTGACACGATTTATTGAAAATCCCCTATTTTGTGACAGCCCCACCCTCACCCCACCCTCTCCCGCCCAAGCGGGAGAAGGAGTTTTCTCCCTCTCCACCGGAACGGGGGAGAGGGTTGGGGTGAGGGGGTAGTGGAATCAAGAAACTGTCGTGAATAAGGAAACGCTCAATAGACGTGCGATCAACGTACTCTTCGATCTTGATGGCACGCTCACAGACCCTGGCGATGGTTTCGTGGAATCGATCACTTATGCGCTGACGCAGCTTGAATGTCCAGTGCCACCCGCTAGTGAAATCAGACGCTATGTCGGGCCGCCACTGGGGGAAGCTCTCTCCACTTTTCTTGGTAAGAAACATGACCTACTTCCAAACGCTGTAACGCTCTACCGGCAACGATACGGCGCGACGGGATTTCTTGAAAATGCCATCTATCCTGGCATCGAGGCGGCTCTTGCCACTTTAAAGTCGGACGGTGTTGTGCTCTTCGTGGCAACTTCAAAGCCGCTAATATTCGCCAATCAAATCCTTGAGCACTTCAAGCTTAGCCACTTTTTCCGCGGTATTTACGGCAGCGAACTTGACGGCACACTTGCCAACAAGGTTCACTTGATCGCGCATTTACTTCGTGTTGAAGAACTGGATCCCGCATCGACATTTATGGTCGGTGACCGCGCACAAGACATGAGCGGCGCCCTGGCAAACGGCGTAGTACCCATTGGCGCGCTGTGGGGCTATGGTTCAAACGAGGAACTTGCAAAGGCGGGGGCTGCCGCCTTGTGTGAGCATGCATCACGATTACCGGCTATCTTGGCGTCTACCGTCTAGCTGCTTCCCTGTCCCATCAACATCACTTTGAAACAATAGCCAGAGCTTGTAGCGGACTGGGTCCCAGCCTTCGTTGGGACGACGAAAATGTAGATGTCGTGCAGATCGTATTAATCGCCCAATCGAGGTGGCTGATAGCAAAGCGCTTGCGCAAAGGACATTCCTCACGGCTATGGTTTGCTCCACGAATCCCTTAGCGTTACGCTGCGATTGAACAGCGGTGCGCCGGGCTTCGAGTCCTTCCTATCCGCCACAAAATAGCCGTGGCGCTCGAACTGGAACTGGTCTTCGGGTTTGGCGTCCTTGAGCGACGGTTCGAGACAGGCGCTGATGATTTCTTTGGCGTTGCTGTTCAAGTCTCTGAGATAGTCGCCATCACGGCCGGGATGTGGCGTCTTGAACAAGCGGTCGTAGAGGCGCACATCGCATTGATACGCGCTGCTGGCGCACACCCAGTGGATGTTGCCTTTGACTTTTTTGCTGTCCGAGCCGGACATGCCTGATTTAGTTTCGGAGTAGTAGTCGCAGTGCACCGCCGTCACCTTGCCGCTGGCGTCTTTATCGCAGCCAGTGCATTTCACGATGAAACCGTACTTCAGACGCACTTCGTTGCCAGGAAACAGACGGAAGTAACCCTTGCCAGGCGTTTCCATGAAATCTTCCTGCTCTATCCACAGCTCGCGCGAGAACGGCATGCTGCGTTTACCCAGCTCCGGCTTTTGCGGGTGATTGGGTGCGAGGCATTGTTCGCTCTGGCCTGACGGATAGTTGTCGATGATGAGTTTGAGCGGATTGAGCACGGCGATACGGCGCTGCGCCGTTTCGTTAAGCGTCTCGCGCATGCAGTCCTCCAGCACGCTGATGTCTATCCACGAATCGGATTTGGAAACGCCGATGCGCTCGGCAAAAAGCCTGAAGCCTTGCGGCGTGAAGCCCCGTCTGCGGCAGCCTTCGAGCGTGGGCATGCGCGGGTCGTCCCAGCCGTCAACGTGTTTTTCTTCGACCAGCGCGCGCAGCAGGCGCTTGCTCATCACCACGTAAGTGAGATTGAGGCGCGAGAATTCGATTTGCTGCGGCAGGGGTTTTTTCAGCACGCCAAATTGCGCGAGGTTTCTTAACACCCAATCATAAAACGGTCGTTGATCCTCAAACTCCAACGTACAGATCGAGTGGGTGATGTTCTCCAGCGCATCCTCGACCGGGTGCGCGTAGGCGTACATGGGATAGATGCACCATTTGTCGCCGGTGCGATGGTGCGTGGCGTGACGGATGCGATACAAGGCCGGATCGCGCAAATTGATATTGGGCGAGGCCATGTCTATTTTCGCTCTCAGGACGTGGCTGCCGTCGGGATGCTTGCCGTCGCGCATTTCGCTAAACAGTTTGAGATTTTCTTCCGGCGTGCGCTTGCGATAAGGCGACTCCTTGCCCGACTCGGTGAGCGTGCCGCGCGCGCTGCGCATTTCTTCGGCGGAGTGGCTGTCCACATAAGCCAACCCGTGCTGAATAAATAGTGCGGCGAATTCGTACAGCTTGTCGAAATAGTCGGAGGCGTAGAACAGATTGTTTTCGTCCGCCTGCTGCCAGCTCCAGCCCAGCCACTTGACGTTGCCGAGAATGGAATCGACGTATTCCTGCTCTTCTTTTTCCGGATTGGTGTCGTCAAAGCGCATATGGCACGCGCCGCCGTAATCCTGCGCCAGCCCGAAGTTGAGGCAGATGGATTTGGCGTGGCCGATATGCAGATAGCCGTTCGGCTCGGGAGGAAAGCGCGTGCGGATTTTGTATTTATCCGCGCGCGGCGCCCATTTGCCCGAGGCAAGATCGGCATCAATGATATTGCGGATGAAGTTGCTGGCGGGTTCGTTGCTGCTGGACATGATGAGGCGATCTGTTAGGCGAAAAACGCTCATTATCGCCCAGGTTCCCTCTGCTACGCCATCGGCGCTTCGTAGGGGGTGCGATTCAAACTGATGTGTAGGAGCGGGCTTGCCCGCGATAACAGCCATCGCGGGCAAGCCCG
>JAYWAM010000055.1:0-2700 GCA_043782425.1 Betaproteobacteria bacterium | reverse complement strand
ATTGTTGCTGAGTATCGCGATCGGCGTGTGGCTTACCTTCACCCGGCTCAGCCTCGATAGTTCTGGCGCAATGAGCAACAGCGACCACCTGATCGGCGCGCTGGTAGTGACATTCGCAATCATAGCCTTGGCCGAGGTCGGGCGCGCGGTGCGATTTATCAATATTCCATTTGGCGCTTGGCTCATCGCCGCGCCATGGCTGCTGGACGGTATCGTCTCGCCGCTGGCGACCTGGAATAGCATACTCTGTGGCGTGCTGCTGATTGCCTTGGCGATTCCGCGCGGGAAGATCAAGAATTCTTATGCGGGCTGGGATCGATATGTTGTTTAACAGTTTCCTCGTGGGCCGCGTCGCGATCGGATAGGACTTTTCGACAAGAGAGAATTAATCATGGCGAATAAAATCTCAGACCACGCTGCGCTGCCTCGCGCGAACGACGTTGACGAAACGCTCTCGCCCTGGTGGCGGCGCGCGAGTCTTGTCGTCATGGCACTTGGTTTTGCTGTCCTCATTCTATTGACTTACAAGGTTTATCAGGATGCGCCGCCGATCCCCGATAAAGTACTGGTTCCCGATGGATCAACCTTGTTCACTGGCGCGGAGGTCAGCGCGGGTCAGCAGGTATTTCTCAAATACGGCTTGATGGACAACGGTACGATCTGGGGACATGGGGCTTTGCTCGGGCCGGACTATTCTGCCGAATCGCTGCACACCTTGGCGCTACATTTAGTGGCGAACCACGCACAGCAGCGCTATGGCCAGCTACCGCAAGGACTGACGCTCGAGCAGCGCGCTGCAATCGAAGCGGAAGTACGGATTGAGTTGAAGCGCAATCGCTATGATCCGCGCACCCAGGTGTTGCAAGTCAGCGCTGCCTATGGGGACTGGTTTCGGCAGCAACCCAGTGTATGGGTTGCGTATTTTGCAGAGCCCGCAAGGAACGGCGGTTTAAGTCCACGCACCATCAGCGATCCCGATGAACTCCGGCAGCTCAGTGCATTTGTCGCCTGGACCGCTTGGGCGTCGGTCACAAATCGTCCAAACGAAACCCACACGTACACGAATAATTTCCCCTACGATCCTCTCGCTGGCAACCTGCCATCCGGCAGCGCACTGCTGTGGAGTGCGCTGAGCCTGATCTTTCTATTAGGTGGAACAGCACTGGTGCTGCTTGCCTTCGGCAAATTCGATTATCTCGGCTGGAAGGCAAAACCCGGACCTTTGCGCGCCGAGGCACGTGCGCGTGGCGCGAGTCTAAGCCAACGCGCGACACTCAAATACTTCGCCGTGGTTACGCTGCTGTTCCTCGCACAAACACTGGTCGGGGGGCTGGTCGCCCACTACCGCGCCGACCCCGGCAGTTTTTATGGTTTCGATCTTGCGGTGTGGTTGCCGAGTAATCTGCTGCGTACCTGGCATCTGCAACTCGCGATTTTCTGGATCGCCACCGCGTATGTCGCTGGTGCCCTGTTTCTCGCCAGTGCGCTTGGCGGAACCGAACCGAAAGGGCAGGTAAAAGGTATTCACGCGCTGTTTTGGGCGCTGATCGTTGTGGTTGTCGGCAGCTTGCTCGGTGAATGGGCTGGTATCAGGCAACTTCTGCCGAACTTGTGGTTCTGGTTCGGTAACCAGGGATGGGAATACTTGGAACTTGGCCGCGCATGGCAAATCCTGCTCGCCGGTGCGTTGTTATTCTGGTTTGGCTTACTGGTACGCGCGGTCACCCCGGCATTTCACGACCCAGAGCGGCGCGAGATCGCGGGCCTGTTTCTGTTCGCGGCGATTGCTATTCCGCTATTCTATCTACCGGCAATGTTCTTCGATGGCGCAACCCATTACTCGGTTGTCGATGCCTGGCGTTTCTGGATCATCCATCTCTGGGTAGAAGGTTTCTTCGAGTTTTTTGTGACCGTCATGGTCGCGATCATCTTCTTTCAGTTCGGCTTTGTCACGCGCATCAACGCGACACGGATTATTTATCTTGATGCCATTCTCTATTTTGCCGGCGGGTTTATCGGCACCGGGCACCACTGGTATTGGACCGGACAAACCAGTTTCAACATGGCTTTAAGCGCGTTGTTCTCGGCGCTGGAGGTGGTACCGCTCACGCTGATTACGCTCGACGCCTGGGATTTCGTTCGGCTGACCCGGTCCCGTTCCGGTCTCGGAAAGATCGAGGTGCCGCACAAATGGACTTTTTATTTCCTCATGGCAGTCGGTTTCTGGAATTTCGTCGGCGCGGGGATTTTCGGGTTCCTGATCAACCTGCCGATCGTTAGTTACTTCGAGACCGGCACTTTACTCACCATCAACCATGGCCACGCGGCGATGATGGGCGTGTTCGGCATGCTGGGCATCGGCCTGGTGGTGTATGCGATTCAAGAGACTGTCAGCGCTGCACGCTGGAACACCCTGGAAAAGTATGTGCAGGTCGGTTTCTGGGGTCTGAATGGCGGTCTGCTGATGATGGTCGTGATGAGCCTGTTTCCCGCTGGCGTGCTGCAATTGATCGACGTTCTGGAAAATGGTTACTGGCATGCCCGCAGTCTCGCCTATACCGGCAGTGATCAGGCACGTTTGTTCGAATGGCTGCGCATGCCTGGCGATGTTGTGTTCATTGTGTTCGGCGCAGTGCCCATCGCAATCGCGGCGGTACGCGCCTATCTAGGGCGCGGGCACAGCCCGCCAGTCCCCGCTGC
>JAYWAM010000054.1:0-18748 GCA_043782425.1 Betaproteobacteria bacterium | reverse complement strand
AGCCCTTTGATAACACCCGCTTTTACGCTATTCCAGCATGAGCAGGAAAGCGCAAAAATCGCAGAAAAAAAGCTTGCAAACGAACAGAGTATCTACATATCAGTTTGGATTGCATCCAGTGAAAAAGCGCAAATAACACGTGGCCTCAATCTTTAATCAGGGTCAAAAGCAGCGCGCGCGCCTTGTACCATTCGCGCTGCACGGTGCTCTCGGAAATGTTCAGCGCCTCGGCGATTTCGTCTGCCGCCATGCCGCCAAAAAAACGCATCTCGACCAGCCGCGCCAGCGCCGGATCGAGCTTGGCAAGATCATCCAGGGCGGCATTGACATCTTCAACGTCGACAGCGGAACTGACACCTTCAAGTATGGCGGTATCGAGTGTGACAAGCTCAAGATCGCCGCCGCGCTGTAGTGCGCGCTCTTCGCGAATAGTATCGACAACCAGGCTGCGCAATGTGCGCGAGGCGTAGGCGAGAAATTGCAGGCGGCTGGTGAACTGCAACTGTGTAGCGGCGGACAACTTCAAGTAGCTGTCATGCACCAGCGCCGTGGTCTGCATGGCGCCTTGGAGACCGCTGCGACTGAGCCTGGCATGCGCAATTTCCTTGAGTTCGGGATACCAGGCGCCAAAGGCTTCGTTGAGCCTTGCGCCGTGCTCTTGCTCGATTTTTTGTAACGCGATGGAAAGATCGGTCATGGTGTGGCAAATCGAATAGTCGTGCCGGGGGTGGCGGATGCGGCTTTATTATCACACAGCTTCCCCTCACGGTTGCCGTAGCCGCCAGATTCTGCCGCGAACAACGAATTATAAAAGCGTCGGAAGTTTTGTTTGCCATGCCTGAATCCATCTGGGCAGGTCGGCGGCGGGCATCGGTCTGGCGATAAAATAACCCTGCGCGATATTACACACCGATTTGCGCACAAAATCCCAATCGGCCTGGTCTTCCACGCCTTCTGCTACCGTTTCCATTCCAAGCTGCATCGCCAGGCCGAGGCTGGATTCGAATATCGCGCGCAATTTTTTGTTATTCCCCGCGCCATGTACGAAACTCTGGTCAATCTTGAGTTCATCAAAGGGAATGTCGCGCAACTGCGCCAAGGTGGAATTGCCTGTGCCAAAGTCGTCAATAGAAAGCCGGAAGTGTTTCAATCTTAGTCTGGTCAGAATTTCAAGCGGAATACGCAAATCTTGCATCAAGCCGGTTTCTGTCACTTCCAATTCCATCGTCTGCGGCACCACTCCCGCTTTGCTTGCTAGCTCGACAATCAAATCCAGAAAATCCAGTGAGACCAGACTGTCCATCGATAAGTTGACTGCCACCTGTAGCATCAGCCCTGCATCCAGCCAGACCTTAGCCTGGGCCAGCGCGCCGCTCAGCACCGCGCGTGTCAGATCATTGATTAAGCCGTGTGCTTCGGCCACAGCAATGAACTGGTCGGGGAACACCAGGCCGTCTTGGGGATGGCGCCAACGCACCAGCGTTTCCACGCCCGCCACGCGCCCCGTGGCGATCACCACCTTGGGTTGATAATAATTAACCAGTTCGCCATTGGCGATGGCGGCACGCACCTCGTCTGGGCTGTAAATTTTTCTGGCAGCGCGCGGCGGGGTTTGTACTGGCGGCTGCCACTTTCCGATCAACTCTGCCAGCCCTTCGGGCGAGACCGGTTTGTGCAAATGTCCCAGCACGCAAATTTTATGCGCCTTCGCCAGTTTTTCGGCGGCCTGTCGCAGGCGCTCGTCCTCGCCGCTGACCAGCAGAACGCCGCCGCTATAGCGTAAATCAGCCAGGCGGCGCAAGAACTCAAGCCCATCCATTTGCGGCATATTGATGTCCAGCAGGATCAGGTTTGGACAGGCGTTCAGGTCAGCGATCAACTTCAGTGCGGTGTATCCGTCGCTGCAAGCGGAAACCTGGAGATAGCCGAGATTTACCAGCATGCGCAACAGCAGTTTTTGCATGAACGGCTCGTCATCAAGCACCAAGATTTTGCTGGTCATCTGGATCATGCAACACCCTTACTCAGGAATTCGTTGGTGTCATGTTGAACATGACTACACCATAGATCGAATATGTCGCTAATACTTCTCAAGAAAGCTTGCAACATCTGCCAACTCGCGCTCAAACAGGGGCAACAACAGCGCCAGCGCTTTACTGTCACCCACTCTGCTGGACTGCTCCAGTTTGGCGCACAGCTCGCCCAGCGCCAGCGCGCCTACCGAGCGCGCCGAGGACTTGAGTTTATGCGCCGCCACGCTGGTTGCGTCTCTCTGCCCTGCCGCGCAGGCAGTGCGCAGCTCGACGGTTAATTTTTGCGCGCTGATACGAAAGTCGTGCAAGAAGTCACGAATAATCGCCTCATCGTTGCCCACCAGCGTCTTGAGTATGCTTACATCAACTAGTGAGGATGCTGCGGCGGGAGTAGATGCAGAGGCGATGGTTGCCGACTCGGCAGCAATGGTGAGTATGGGCAACCATTTTTCCAGCATCACTTTAAGATTGACCAGTTGCACCGGCTTGCTCAGATAATCATCCATGCCGGCCTCGTGGCAGCGTTCTACCTCACCCTTGAGGACATTGGCAGTGAAGGCGACGATGGGTAGGTGAGACTTGCCGACTTCACCAGCGCGGATGGCTGCGGTCAGCTCGTAGCCGTCCATCTCCGGCATGTGTAGATCGGTGAGCAGCAGGCCGAAACTGCCGCTCTGCAAGCATTGCAGCGCCTCGCGGCCATTTCTGGCGATTTCCGCAGTTTGTCCGAGCAATTTGAGTTGTTGCAGGATGACTTTCTGGTTAATGTCGTTATCTTCCGCCACCAGGATCAGTCGGCCTTGGCGACGCGCCTCTTCGCGTGACAGCGGCGCGCGTATTGTTTTGGCATCGTAGGCGGCATACTTGGACTTGCTTTGCCAGACAGGCTGCTTAACCCAACCTGCGGCAATGGCCACAGCCTTCAGCAAAGCCCGGCGGGTAAGCACGTTGCCATCCACCAGCACCAGATCGGTATCTTGCAAGCGCGGTTCGCGACGCTTACCGCGCTGGATAACGACGAAACGTATTTTCTGTTCCGGGTGGGCGCGCGCTGTGGCGCGCAGGTCATCCAGTACTGACGTGGCCAGCGACGGGTTGTCGCCTGCGCTGTCAATCAGTACGATGCACACGACAGGAGGACGGCTGACCATCCATTGCTTGACAGATGGCAAGTCCGCCATCTGCTCGACCAGCGCACCCTCATGTTTAAGATAGGCGGCGAGATCATCGGCAAGCCTGCCTTCACCGCCCACTATCAGACAGGGCAGCCCTTTGTCCGGGTTGGGATTTATATCTGTATGCTCCGCTAGCATCTTGAAAGGCATGCGTACGCAAAACACTGAGCCTTTGCCCGGCTCACTCTGTACTGTGATTGCGCCGCCCATGAAATTGACCAGGCGGCGTGTAATGACCAGCCCCAGCCCGGTGCCGCCATAAGTGCGGGTAGTGGAGGAGTCGGCTTGGGTAAAGGGCGTGAATAATCGCGCTAGACTTGCTTCATCTATGCCGATGCCGTTGTCAGTCACCTGAAACTCCAGCGTCACCTGTTCTGGCGTGCGCTGCTCCAGCCCATCTTCAATCAGCTTGCTGCGCACCGATACCTTACCCTGCCGCTGTTGTCCGCCGGAAAATTTGATTGCGTTGCTGGTCAGGTTGGTCAGTATCTGGCGCAAGCGCCCCGGATCACCCAAAACTGCTGTGGGAATGGCCGGATCGGTGAACAGCATGAGTTCCACCCCTTTCTTTTCGGCCACGTGATCCATGACGCCACATGCTCCCTCCACTACATCAGCAACTGACATGGGCACACTTTCAATTTGCAGCTTATCGGCCTCGATCTTGGAGAAGTCGAGGATATCGTCGATGATGGCGAGCAAGGCAAACGCCGAATCGTGGATGATGTTGGCCATCTCCATCTGTGTGTCATTCAGGCTGCTTTGCTGCAACACATCTACCATGCCGATCACGCCATTCATCGGCGTGCGTATTTCGTGGCTCATGGTGGCGAGAAATTCAGACTTGGCGCGATTGGCCTGCTCGGACTCATTGCGCGAACGCTCAAGCTCTGCGGTGCGCGTCGCCACTTTTTTTTCCAGCTCGTCGTTGAGTTGTTGCAACTGCGCTTGCATGCGCTTGCGCTCGGTGATGTTTACAAATGTGGCTATTGCGCCTATCACCACACCATCATTTTTTATGGCGTGAGACCAGTATTCCACCGGAAACGCGACCCCATCTTTGCGCCAGAACACCTCATCTACAACATTGATTGATTGATTGATCGGTTTGATATGCGCAATACATCTTGCATTCAGTTGCCGGATAGGGGCTGCCGTCGGCATGGGAATGATGGATGAGTTCGTGAATATGCTTGCCCAGCACTTCATTTTGGTTCTGGTACCCCAGCATTTGCAGGAAGGCTTGGTTGACAAAGGTGCAGTTACCTAGTGTGTTCACCTCATAGACGCCTTCAACCATTGAATTGATCAGACGATCCAATTTCTCGTGAGAATCACGCAATGCCTCCTCTGTGCGCTTGCGCTCGATAATATCGCGAATGATGGCGGTAACGAACAATCCGCCCGAGGTTTCCCAACTGGACATTGAGCATTCCAGCGGAAATTCGCTGCCGTCCTTGCGCAACCCGGTACGCTGCATGATCTTGCCTGTCATGTTTGTTTTGGCGCCCGCAACAATTCGCGCCAAGCCTTCGTTATGGAAGCGTTCCGGTATCAATAACGTCAGAGGTTGACCGATGATTTGGGCCTCGCTATAGCCGAACAGCCGCTCGGCGCTGGCATTCCAGTTCACGATATTGCCTGCACTGTCGGCGCTGATAATGGCGGCGCTGGCCGACTGCGCTATCGCGCGAAAACGTTGCTCGCTCTCTTCGATCACCGCGCTTGATTCGGCGCGCAACTCCAGCAGGTGGGTGCGTTGCTGCTGACGCCACAGCAGCAGCACCACTGCGCCGACTACGGCGAGTGACAGAAAAACGACCACGCTGAACAGAAAGTTCATAATGCGCAACGGCGCCAATACTTCGGCGCGGTCTATTTTAGCGACGATATGCCAGTTCGTTCCCGCTATTGGGCGATAGGCGGCCAGCACTTCCGCGTCGCGGTAGTCTTTGCCTTGCGTTGTACCGGGTTTGGCCTCGCGGATAGCGATGGCGGCGGGCAATTGCGCATCGGACAAAGGCAGCTTCAGGGTTAGCGCGGCGCCTTTGCGGTGGCGCAGTTCATTGAGGTAGAGTGCCGATTGGCCTTCGCTTTGCACCAATAGGGTTTCTGCGCTGGCGCTGGCGCTAGGCCAAGTCTGGATCAGCGGGAAAATATAATCCTCGGCCGTGACGCGCAACACCACCGCTCCCAAACCCGCCGGACTTGCATCTTGCGCAGCCGGGCTGAAAATAGGCACCACCCAATCCAGATGGACATGCCCCGTTTCGTCTAGGGAAAGATCACCGCGTTGCACCTGTTGGCTGCTTAGCGCGCGCCGCAACCGCTGTTGCAGGGCAGGGGTGTTATCCGCCTCCTCGCCGAGGATAAGCAACAACTTGCCATTGTTGTCGAACAACAGGATGCTGCCGTAGCTATATTTGGCGCGCAGATTGGCGAACCGCTGTAGAACGGATTTGGACAGGTCGGCGTTGTGTTGGTTGTGTATGAATTGGCCAATCTGTTTCGCGAAATCCCCGCTAGCCAACAATGCCATAGCATCCCCGTTACGCTCGTCCAGCCACTGTTCAAGTTGACTGGCTTTGAGCTGAACGATGGCTTGCAAATTGGCGTAGGCATCGCGCTCGATCTGTGGGCCATATAGCTTGTTGACCACCAGCCCGAGCAGGGGAACCACCAGCGCAAAGGCGGCGAACAATAGCAGCAGTTGCGACGTTTTAGGAGGATGGAGTTTATTTGCCGCTGTGACTTCTGCTGCATCGCCCGAAGCATCGCGCCATCCCTTGAGCAGCAGATAAAGCAGGCCGCTGGTGACAGCGATGAACAAGAGGTCTTTGGCCAGCTCGATGCGACCCTGGAGGATAGGGTCTGCGACGCTAAGCGTCAGCAGGTAGCCGGTAGCAACAATCCACAATGCGGCAAAAGCCGCATAGAGCAAAACGATACCGGCAGGAGTGAGGCGCTTAAACATTTGCGGGGCGAGAAGTCAAACTGGCTCCATGCAAAAATCATATGCACACGGCACTCGCGCTGACTGGTCGCCATACAAATCCGGCAGATCAAGTTCTGGATGGCGTGCAGCATGCCCGCGCCGAACGTTGTGTACAAGCCAGTATCCGCTTGTAAATAGGGGCTGTATATGCGAAAACGCACATTGTTCGCTACTGCGCTTAGGATCGTTATCTAGGGCTCAGAACGAGTGTTGCCGCGCTCATTGCTTCGCACGCCGCTTTGCAGGAGGCAAGTGACAGCGCTCGACGCGCTACAGATGGCCCATAACACGAAAAATCCCAGCGAATAGACGCTCATGCGGCTGGCGTGAACCGGGTAACCCAGCACCACTAGCTCGTGTGGATCGACCAGAGTGAAAATGATGCCGATACCGATTCCCGCCACCACAAACGCTGGCCACAGAATCCACATTATTTTTTTTGCCATATGCTCCTCCGTCAACTTGCTCAATAATCGCCAGGTCGCAGTGTAATAGTTTGCCTGGCCGATGGTATCCATTCACCCGCAATGCGCCAGGTGTTGCCCTGATCGTGCAGCATGATCTGCCAGTGCGCTTCTGTCACGCTCGCCATGCGGCCCGCGTAGCGGATCGCGTTCCCTGATGCAGACACCACCGGACCAAGAGCGGTCAGCGCGATGGTCTGGTCCATACCGCTGCGTGTCGGGTGGGCTAGGTGCAGCAGCAACGGCTGTTGCGGCGGCGTGCGCCCGTTCAGCAGCAGCATCACCTTGCCCGAATCGCGCTCGAAGGTCATTTCCGCACGGTAGCCGAGTTCGCGCGCGCGGCTGTCGCGCTGCATGATCTGGTTGATCGCCAAGCCTTGTTTGTAATAATCATCGGCGACCAGGCCGTCGTTGCTTTCAAGCGCCAATAGCAAAGTAATGACACCAGCGATGACCGCAACGCCCGGCCCGAGCATCAGCAGCCACGGCCAGGGCTCGCGATACCACGGGACTAGGGGACGGGCGGCGGGCAGGGTCATGGCAATCCTATGGTTTGAAGAAAATCGATTTTTCGTGAATCGAGAAAATTCCCGGCTTGGGGTTGCCCGCAGCATCGCTGGCGACGATATTGAACTCGATACGGTGCGAACCCTTTTCTATGCCTTCGGGCTCGATGCGCAGGCGCAGCGCGACCAATTGCGACGCTGCCGCTGCAATGGACAGCGGCTGGCTTAACCCCTCGACGCGAAGGCCGCGCAAGCCGCTGGCCGAGATGGTGTATTGGTGCGGCGCCTCGTCGGTGTTCATCACTTGCAGGCGGTAAACATTTTCTATCAGCCCGCCTTCCACTTCACGCGCCAGGGCGCCGCGGTCGCGGATGATATCGACCTTGAGCGGCACGCGCAACAACAGCGTAAGGGCGACCGCGCCGATGACGGTCCACAGGATGGCGGTGTACACCAGTATGCGCGGGCGGAACACGCGCTTGAACAGGTGTGTGGCCAGTTGTTTCGTGTTGTCGCGCCAGCCCGGACGCTGTTCCACGGCGTTGAGTGTCGCATAGCGAATCAGGCCGCGTGCATAACCCATCTTGTCCATCACCTGGTCGCAGGCGTCGATGCACGCCGCACAGCCGATGCATTCATACTGCTCACCGTCGCGGATGTCGATGCCGGTCGGGCATACCTGCACGCAGATAGCGCAGTCAACGCAATCACCCAGGCCTTGCGCCTTGTAATCGGCCTGCCTGGAACGCGCGCCGCGCGGATCGCCGCGCGCCGCGTCGTAGGTGATGAGCAGGGTGTCACGGTCGTACATCACACCCTGGAAGCGTGCGTAGGGGCACATGTATTTGCATACCTGCTCGCGCATCCAGCCGGCGTTGCCGTAGGTGGCGAAACCGTAGAACAGAATCCAGAAAGCCTCCCACGCGCCTAACGCGAAGCTGAGCACGCCGTCGCCGAGTAAATGAATGGGCGTGAAATAGCCGACAAAAGTGAATCCGGTCCACAGCGAAAGTGCGATCCAAATAGCGTGCTTAGCTGCCTTGAGAGCAAACTTATGCAGCGTTAATCCGGCGTCATCGAGCTTCATGCGCGCCACGTGCCCGCCCTCGATTTTGCGTTCGATCCACAGGAAAATTTCCGTGTAAACCGTTTGCGGGCAGGTGTAGCCGCACCACAGGCGGCCGGCGACAGCGGTGAACAGGAACAGCGAGAACGCACAAATGATGAGAAGGGCGGCGAGGTAAATAAAATCCTGCGGCCAGAACACCAATCCAAAAATATAGAATTTGCGCGCCGCCAGATCGAACAGCACCGCCTGGCGCCCGTTCCAGGTCAGCCAGGCAGCGCCGTAAAAAGCCAGTTGCGTGGCGAAAATGAAAAACACCCGCCAACCGGCAAACCAGCCGCTCACCGAGCGCGGATAGATTTTTTTGTGAATTTCGTACAGCGAATCCTGCGCAGTCCCGGCATCTGCCGCCTGGATCGCTTTTAGCGGGATGACTTTTTTGTTAGGGGACATCGGGCGTTGTTGCACGCTTATTTATGCGCCGCTGCATCCGGGTTTTGCGACAGACTGTAAACGTAGGCGGCGAGCAGATGCACTTTGGCTTCGCCGAGAAATTCTTTTTGTGCGGGCATGTGATTGTCGCGGCCCAGACGTATGGTCTCGGCGATTTTTTCTAGCGAGCTGCCGTAGAGCCACACCTGGTCGGTGAGATTGGGCGCCCCCAGCGCCACATTGCCCTTACCTTCGGCGCCGTGGCACGCGGCGCACAGCGCAAACTTGGGCTGTGCAATCTTGGCCAGTGCTGCGTCGTGCTTGAGCCCGGACAGTGAGCGCACGTAATGCGCCATTTCCACTATGCCTTGTTCACCGCCTATGGCCGCGCCGAGCGCCGGCATGACACCGTTACGGCCTTCCATGATCGTTGTCTTGATGGTCTGAGGATCGCCGCCATACAGCCAATCCTGGTCGCGCAGATGGGGAAAACCGCTGGCGCCGCCGGCGTCCGAGCCGTGACACTGCGCGCAATAGTTGAGGAACAGGCGCTGGCCCATGGCATTGGCTTTTGCGTCTTTCGCCAAGAGCACGAGATCGGTTTTTAGATATTGATCGAACAGCGGGCCATACTGCGCTTCTGCGGCGGCTACTTCGGCGCTGTGCTGACCGTCGGAGGTCCATGCGGCGGCGCCGCGAAACGCGCCTAAGCCAGGATAGAAAACCAGGTAAGTGAGCGCAAAGGCGATGGTGATATAGAACAGCCACATCCACCAGCGCGGCAAGGGGTTGTTATACTCCTGTAAATCGCCGTCCCAGACATGGCCATGCAACTCGGCCTGATTCTGTTTGGGCGGGCGCTTGATGTTCTGCATCCACAACAGCACGCCGCAGGCGAGAATGCTGAGGATAGTCACGAGCGTAATGAACAGGCTCCAGAAGCCGCTGCTAAAATCGCTCATCGTTGCGCCTGCGCTTTTCCTGTGCTCGGATTGTCTTGTTCGGCATCCTCGTCGGCAAACGGCAGATTGGCCGCTTCATCAAACGCCGCCTTGCGTTTGCTGCTCCAGGCCCAAGCCACGATTGCCAGGAACACCACGAAGCACAGTACGGTAATGACGCTACGAATGACATTGATATCCATATTGGCAGTTCCTATTTCACATTCTTCAGCGCAGTGCCTAGCACCTGTAGGTAGGCGATCAGCGCGTCTTCTTCATTTTTGTCCTTGATCTCGTCCCCGGCCTGGTCGATTTCCGCCTGTGTGTAAGGCACGCCAAGGCGCATGAGTGCGCGCATCTTGGGCGCAATATCGGACGCGACAAGCGGCGTTTTCATCAGCCACGAGTAGGCCGGCATATTGGATTCGGGCACCAGGTCGCGCGGGTTGCGCAGGTGAAGCCGGTGCCATTCGTCGCTGTAGCGCCCGCCGACGCGGTGCAGGTCCGGCCCGGTGCGTTTGCTGCCCCACTGGAATGGCCGGTCGTAAACGAATTCACCTGCCACCGAATAATGGCCGTAGCGTTCGGTCTCGGCGCGTAACGGGCGGATCATCTGCGAGTGGCAGTTGTAACAGCCCTCGCGCACGTAGATGTCGCGACCGCTAAGTTGTAGTGCGCTATAGGGCTTGAGCCCGGCCACCGGCTTGGTCAGCGAGTTCTGGAAAAACAGCGGAACAATTTCGACGATGCCGCCGACGCTGATGACGAGTATCACCAGCAACACCATCCAGCCGATATTTTTCTCGATCATTTCATGGCTGAGTTTCATGGTTGCTGTCCTTGTGGCGCAGCCGCAAGGGGCGGCAGGTCTTCAAAGATGGGCGCATCCACGGCCTTGCCGCCGGAAACGGTTTTCCAAACGTTGTAGGCCATGATGAACATACCGCTCAGGAACAGCACCCCGCCGAACAAGCGGATCATGTAATACGGGTAAGTCGCTTTCACGCTCTCAACGAAGCTGTAGGTGAGCATACCGTCGGCGTTTACCGCGCGCCACATCAGCCCCTGCATGACGCCGGCGATCCACATGGCGGCGATATACAGCACCACGCCCAGGGTTGCAATCCAGAAGTGCAGGCTGATGAGCCTGATGCTGTGCATCTGCGCTTTGCCGAACAGGCGCGGGATCAGGTAGTACATGGTGCCGATGGAAATCATCGCCACCCAGCCCAGGGCGCCAGCATGTACATGGCCTATGGTCCAATCGGTGTAATGCGACAGGGAGTTGACGGTCTTGATCGACATCATCGGCCCCTCGAAGGTCGCCATGCCGTAGAACGACAACGACACGATGAGAAATTTCAGGATCGGATCGTCACGCAATTTGTGCCACGCGCCGGACAGCGTCATGATGCCGTTAATCATGCCGCCCCAGCTTGGGGCCAACAAAATGAGCGAGAACACCATGCCTATGCTTTGTGTCCAGTCGGGCAGAGCGGTGTAATGCAGGTGGTGTGGGCCAGCCCACATGTAAGTAAAAATCAGCGCCCAGAAATGCACCACCGACAGGCGATAGGAATACACCGGTCGCCCGGCCTGCTTGGGAACGAAGTAGTACATCATTCCCAGGAAACCCGCAGTGAGAAAGAAACCCACCGCGTTGTGACCATACCACCACTGGATCATGGCGTCCTGCACGCCGGCGTAGGCCGAATAGGATTTCCACAATGACACCGGCATGGCGGCGCTGTTGACCAGATGCAGCACCGCGACGGTGAGGATGAAGGCGCCGAAGAACCAGTTGGCGACGTAGATATGCGGCGTGCGACGGCGCACGATGGTGCCGAAAAATACCAGCGCATACGACACCCACACCACTGTGATGAGCACGTCTATGGGCCACTCCAGTTCGGCGTATTCCTTGGAACTGGTGATGCCCAGCGGCAACGTGATTGCGGCAAGCACGATGACCGCCTGCCAGCCCCAGAAGGTGAATGCCGCCAGCTTGTCGCTGAAAAGCCTGACCTGACAGGTGCGCTGCACCACGTAATACGCCGAGGCGAAAAGTGCGCAGCCGCCGAAGGCGAAGATCACGGCGTTGGTATGCAACGGTCGCAAGCGCCCGTAGGAAAGCCAGGCTATGCCCTGCGTGAGGTCGGGCCAGATGAGTTGCGCGGCGATCAGCACACCGACCGTCATGCCGACGATGCCCCACACCACCGTCATGATGGCGAACTGGCGCACTACTTTGTAGTTATAGGTGCTGGCTGAGTTCATAACGCTAGAGTTGAAGTCAAAGACGTGATTTTCGACAAAATGATGCAATGGCTCTTTGACATGGATCAAAGGGCCTTGCTGTGCTGTGCAGTTTTGCCGGGGTCGCGCGCGCTATCGTCGTCCATCAGCACCTGGTGCGCCGGACCTTCCAGGTCGTCGAACTGCCCTGCTGAAGTGGCCCACCACAGCAGCGCAATCAGAGCCAGGACGGCTGCGACGCTGAGCGGGATGAGAAGAAATAACGCTTCCATGCTCTCAGCGTGCGGGGCGCTGCAGGCGTGTGGCATTGATGACCACCAGCAGCGAGCTTGCCGACATGCCCAGCGCCGCCGCCCAGGGCGTGATCCAGCCCAACATGGCAAACGGCACGGCAATTGCGTTGTAGGCAATAGCCCAGGCGATGTTTTGTGCGATCACGGCGCGTGTCTTGCGCGCCACGCGCAGGCCCTCGACCAGCGCCGCCAGGCGCGGCGACAGCAGCACCATATCGGCATTAGCGCGCGCCAGATCGCTGCCGTCGCTCATGGCGATCGACAGATTGGCTTTGGCCAGCACCGGCGCGTCGTTGCTGCCGTCGCCCAGCATGGCGACGATGCAGCCGGCGCGCTGTAAAGCTTCGACGTACTCAAGCTTGCGTGCAGGCGTCGCCCGCGCGCAGACATTTTGCGCCGCTATGCCGAGTTCGAGCGCCATGCTGTGTACTGCTGCGGCAGAGTCGCCCGACAGCAGATGGATGCGCAACCCTGCCGCGCGCAGTGCGTCTAGCGTTGCGCGTGCGCCGTCACGCAGCGTATCGCCGACCTCGATGCACGCCAGCCACTCGCCCGCGCGGCCCAGCAGTATGGGGCTGAACGCACTGTCGGCAAGCGCCGCAGCGGGCAAGGGCGCACCCACCAACGCGCCGACATATTCTGCCGTGCCGATGCGGTAGCGCTCTGCGTCGACCACGCCTTCGACACCCTGGCCGGTGCTGTGGCTGAGCACTGTGGCGCTGACGTCGGCGTGAGTGTGTTTGGCGCTTTGCGCCAAGGCCGCGAGTGCTGCCAACGTCAGGGCGCGCGCCAGCGGATGCGTCGAGCCCGCCTCCAGCGCGGCGGCGCATTGCAGGATGCGCTCCTTGTCCTCGCTGCCGAGCGCGACTACACGCATCACCTGCATAGCGTTTTGTGTCAGCGTGCCGGTTTTGTCGAACACCATGTCGGTGACGTGTGCGAAAGTTTCCAGTACATGGCCGCGCGTCGCGAGCAGGCCGATGGCCGATAAGCGTCCCGTCGCCGCCGTGAGCGCGGCCGGTGTCGCCAGCGCCAGCGCGCACGGGCAGGTCACCACCAGCACCGTGATGGCGTGGCGCAACCACGCATCGCCGCCGCTCGGCAGCCAGGCGTATGCCGTGATGGCGGCGAGCAGCAGCACAGTAAGCGAAAAGCCGCTGGCGATGCGCTCCGCCAGTTGCGCGAAATGCGGCTTCTCGCCCAGCGCGCGTGCGGCGAGGCGTACGATGTGCGCCAGCACCGTATCGGCGCCGACGCGCAGGATGCGCACCAGCAGCGGCGAGCCGAGGTTGAGCGTGCCGCCGCTCACCGTATCGCCCGCGCGCTTGGGCACAGCGCGCGCCTCGCCCGTCAGCAAAGCTTCGTTGACCTCGCTATCGCCCTCGATAATTGCAGCGTCGGCCGGGATGGTAGAGGCATTTTCCACCAGCACCACATCGCCCGGCAGCAGCGCGGCTGCGGCAACGGTGTGTGTTTGCCTTGAGGCGGGGTAGTCGCGCAGGCACAGCGCGCTGGCGGGCAGCGCATGATCGAGGCGTTCAAGGGCCGCGACCGCGCGGTCGCGCGCTGTGCTTTCCAGATAGCGCGCGCCGAGCAGCAGGAAAACGAACATGGTGAGCGAATCAAAATACACCTCGCCGCGCCCGGCAAGCGTCGCCCACACGCTGGCGGCAAAAGCGCTGCCGATGGCAAGAGCGATGGGCACATCCATGCCGACGCGCAGGTGCGTGATGTCGCGCCACGCGCTGCGGAAAAACGTGTGTGCCGAAAATATCACCACCGGCGCAGTCAGCACCAGGCTGGCCCAGCGCATCAGGCTGTCGAACTGCGGCGCGATCTCGCCCGGCGCGGCGAAATACACCGGCGCCGCATACATCATCACCTGCATCATGCCGAGCGCCGCCACCGCGAGCTCAAACAGGCGGCGGCGTTGTTCCTTGCGGCGCAACAGCGCGCGCTGCGCCGCATCAAACGGATAGGCGCGCAGTCCGACAGCGGCAATGGTGCGCAATAGGGCCGACAGTTTCACCGCATTGTCATCCCAGCCAACGTGGGCGCGCTGCGTGGAGTAGTTCACGCTTACCTTGTGCACGCCGGGAACGCGCTTGAGACGTTGCTCGACCAGCCACACGCAGGCCGGGCAATTGGCGCCTTCGAGCAGCAGTTCGGCGCTACAGTCGCCGGTATTATTCTTTTGCACAAAGGAGCGCTGCACCGCCGGAAGGTCGTAGCTGTCGATGTCGCGCAGCCACTGCGGCACGACATCCTCCGGCCGGTTGCCCGGTGCGCTGCGCTGACGATAATAATCGACCAGGCCGGCGGCGACTATGGTTTGGGCAACTGCGGCGCAACCGGCGCAGCACATGGTGCGCGGGGCGCCGTCGACAAAAACCTGATACTGCCCAGTGGTGCGCAGCGGCAAGGCGCAATGGAAGCAGTTTGTGGCGGCATCTGCCGCCAAGGTATCGGCGCAAAGGGCGCGACTATTCATGCGCCCAGCCAGGAACGAATACTGTTTAGCGTAGGCTGGCACAGCGCGCCCCAGCCATCGAGTTGGGCAAGCTGTGGCAAACGCCACAAGCCGATGACGCCAAAGCCGCAAATGATCCAACCGGCGGCGCGGCGCAGCCTGGCGTCACGCTTTCCCAGCCAGGCGCCGGCCCAGCCCAGCGCCATGAGATTGGGTAAGGTGCCGAGGCCGAAGGCAAACATGATTAGCGCGCCATGCGCCGCAGTGCCGCTGGCCAACGCGCTGACCAGCATGGCGTACACCAGGCCGCACGGAATCCAGCCCCACAATGCGCCTAACGTCAGACTGTGGCGCAGCGTGGGTCGGGGTGTGGCAAGCAGTGCAGCGGCGAACGGCTGAATACGATGCCAGAGCAGTGCGCCGCCACGCTCCAGAAGCGTGATGCCGCGCCACAGGCCAGCCAGATACAGGCCAAGCGCAATCAGCATGACATTGGCCAGCATAAAAAGCCCTTGGCGCAGCACCATGCTGTCGTGGATGACGAACGTGGCGGCGCTGATACTGCCGACTAACGCACCGGCCAGGGTATAGGAGGCGATGCGCCCGGCGTTGAAGGCGAGGTTGCGCGTCAGAGGGCGCTGCTGCGTGGACGGTGCGGCAATTGGGATGACCTTGATAGGGATTGCCGCATGCGCGCCCACGATACCGCCGCACATGGCAGCGCAGTGCACGCCGCTCAAGGCACCTGCCATTAGACCGGCGCCCGCGCTGGCGAGCAGGGTAGGGTCTAAGACCACTAGATCACCTTGGAAAAGCGCGCGTGCTCCTCGCCCTGGCGCAGATAACGGTCAAACACCATGCCGATGGCGCGTACCAGCAAGCGGCCTTTGGGCGTCACTGTGATCCATTGCTCGTCCATGGTCACCAGAGCGTCCCTCTCAAAGGTTTTCAGCAAGACCAGCTCTTCGGCAAAGTAGCGCTTGAAATCGATCAGGTAGGCGACATTGATGGATTCTATGCTCACCTGGAATTGACACATCAATGCCTGAATGACTGCGCGGCGCACGATGTCATCCTGCGAAAGTTCGATGCCGCGAAACACCGGCAATTGGTCGCGGTCGAGGCGGTCGTAATATTCATCGAGGGTGCGCACATTTTGCGCGTAGGTTGGCCCGACTTTGCTGATGGCGGACACGCCGAAGGCGAGAAGATCGCATTCGGAGCGCGTCGAGTAGCCCTGAAAGTTGCGATGCAAGCGGCCCTGGCGACGCGCGATGTTGAGTTCGTCTTCAGGTCTGGCGAAGTGATCCATGCCGATGTATACAAAACCCGCTTCGGTCAGGTAACGGATAGCGAGGGTGAGAATTTTCAGCCTGGTCTCGGGTAAGGGCAGGTCGGCTTCCATGATGCGGCGCTGCGGCTTGAAAACCGTCGGCAGGTGTGCATAGTTGTAAAGCGCAATACGGTCGGGCGCGAGCGCAACGGTGCGCGCCAGCGTTTTCTCAAAGCTCGCTACGGTCTGCTTAGGCAGGCCGTAAATGAGATCGATGTTCACCGATTTCATGCCATTGGCGCGCGCCGCCAGGATCGCCTGCTCGGTCATTTCCGGCGGTTGAATACGGTTCACCGCTTTTTGCACCTCGGGATCAAAATCTTGCACGCCGAGACTGGCGCGGTTGAAGCCAAGTTTGCCGAGTGTCTCAAAAGTTGAATCATTGACGCTACGCGGATCGATTTCGATGGCGTACTCGCCGTTGGGATCGAAATCGAAATGCGCGCGCAGCAAGGCGATGAGCTCGCTCATTTCATCATTGGAAAGAAACGTAGGCGTGCCGCCGCCCCAATGCAATTGCTCGATGCGCCGCGGCCCTTCGAGCAGGCGGCTCACCAGCGCCAGCTCCTTGCCGAGGTAGCTGATGTATTTTGCGCTGCGCCCGCGATCTTTGGTTATCACCTTGTTGCAGGCGCAGTAATAGCAAATCGTATTGCAGAACGGAAGGTGCACGTATAATGAAAGCGCCAGATTGACGCCACCGATGTTGCGTTTGCCCAGCCAGTCGGCCTGGGCTTTGCAGTCAAAGGCCTCGACAAAGCGGTCGGCGGTGGGATAGGACGTGTAACGCGGGCCGGGCCGATCATGTTTGCGGATCAGCGCACTGTCGATAACGAGTTCTGGTTCGACGTTTGTCATGTATGCTTGCCCGAAGTTGTGTGTTGCATCAGCCGGGCCTGTGCCTTAAGTTGGGTAGATGGTCTTCATTTTGAGGGTTGTGAAATGGCGCGTTTTGATCTGTATCAAATCAGGCTGCTCTACTGTACTGCAACGCATTGCAAGCGGAAGGCAAGCGCATGAAACGCGAAAGCGCTGCACCCAAAATTGATCTTTCGCAGCTCAAGACTGCTTGCTCAAACTGTAGCCTGCGCGAGTTGTGCATGCCGATCGGCCTTGCTCCGGAAGACATTGATCGCCTCGACGAACTGGTTGACGGTCGCCGCCGCGTGAAGCGCGGCGATAGCTTGTACCGCGCCGGCGAGACCTTCAACGCGCTGTATGCGGTGCGTAGCGGATTTTTCAAGACAAGGCTGACTTTCGATGATGGCCGCGACCAGGTGACCGGCTTTTACATGGCGGGCGAGTTGCTCGGCATGGATGGCATCAGCCTGGAGCGGCACAATTGCGACGCCGTGGCCCTTGAAGACAGCGAAATCTGCATGATTCCCTATGCGCGGCTCGAGGCGCTCAGCCAGGAGGTTAAATCCTTGCAGCGCCATTTTCACAAGGTGATGAGCCGTGAAATCGTGCGCGAAAACGGCGTCATGATGCTGCTCGGCACGATGCGCGCAGAGGAGCGCCTGGCGGCATTTTTGCTCAACATTTCGCAGCGCCTGCAATTGCGCGGCTACTCGGCGCTGGAATTCAATCTGCGTATGACGCGCGAGGAGATCGGCAGCTATGTCGGCCTCAAGCTTGAAACCGTCAGCCGCCTGTTCTCGCGTTTTCACGCCGAAGGCCTGATTGAAGTCGATCAACGCCGTGTGTGCATTCGCGACATCGAGGGTTTGCGCGCCGTTTATGCGCATCGCACCTGAGAGATTGAGAGTGGGCCGCGCAGCATTCATCTGGCTCTCTGACCGGTGCATCAATTTTTTAAAAATGGTATTTACTCAGCAGTCAAAAAAATAGAACACTGATGACGCTGGTAATTAGGATTAAATTGATGTTACGCACCGTCCACGAAAAACACGAAAGACACGAAATTTGTGTACCTTTTTCGTGTCTTTCGTGTTTTTCGTGGACTAACAATTGCCATTCAATGGTGAATAGTAACGTTTTATTTCTGAATATTTATCATTATCTGCGTTCATCATATTCATCCCGCGTCATCCGCGTTCCATTATTTTTGATGGCGCTAAGTGGTTACCAAAAATGAGCAAAGCCTTCACCAAAGAAGCTGAGCAGGACGAAGACCTTGAAGCTGAGGGCGCCAGCCCATTGCCTGCGGGAAGTAAAAACTACATCACGCCAGGCGGTCATGCGCGCCTCAAGGAGGAATTTTTGTGGCTTATGGACAGGGAGCGCCCACAGGTGACGGCAGTGGTGTCGTGGGCGGCGGGTAACGGTGACCGTTCCGAGAACGGTGATTACATCTACGGCAAAAAGCGCTTGCGCGAAATCGACAAGCGTATCCGCTTTCTCACAAAACGTCTGGAGATCGCCGAGGTGATTGATCCCACCCTCGCGCGCGATGATGACACGCAGATTTTTTTCGGCGCCACTGTGGCTTTTGCTAATCGAAAAGGCGAGCAGAAGACCGTGGCCATAGTCGGCGTCGATGAGATCGACACCGGACGCGGTTATATCAGTTGGATTTCACCCATGGCTCGTGCTCTTATCAAGGCGAGGCAGGGCGATAGCGTGACCTTGCGCGCCCCCGGCGGCGTCGAGGAGCTGGAAATTCTCGAAGTGAAATATCAGGCAATTGCGGTGGATCCGTTTGAGCCGCCGGTGATGGCTGCGCCTAATTCTAAGAAGTAGGAAGCAGCCAGGCAGCCGTAGGGTGCGCTTGCGCACCAATCATTCGCCAAATCCACCCTCCATATTCAATGCCGAGACGCC
>JAYWAM010000053.1:0-7148 GCA_043782425.1 Betaproteobacteria bacterium | reverse complement strand
CCTCTCCACCAGGATTTATTGGGATGTCGTTTTTTTACATCGAACGACAAGGTAACGAGCACATTAAAACAAAAGTCGCCGATATTTTTGTCTCGATTAACGGAAAAATTCATGCTTAAATAAACAATAATTCGAAATGTGCGAGTAAATTGTCTCGAAAATTATAGGAATTGATGCATGAAGAGCAACCAAGCCAACTCAGCCGCTATCAGGGCGTTTCGCATACTGGAAATATTGGCCGAGGCGAAACGGCCGCTTCTGTTGGCGGATATCGTGGATGCTATCGAGCTGCCGAAACCGACAGTGCACCGCATCCTTCAGCAGCTTCAGGAAAGCTGGCTGGTCGCTCGTAGCGTCGGCAGCCACCATTACGAATGTTCGAGCCGCGTCAACCAGCTTGCGTTGAATCTCATGATGCATTCTGGTCCCGCTGCGGAACGGCACGCGATTCTGCGAGACCTGGTTGAACAGATCGGTGAGACGTGCAATCTGACCATGCTGCACGGCGCTGCGATTGTTTATATTGACCGCGTGGAAACCCAGTGGCCCTTGCGCGTACACCTGCAGCCCGGCTCGACTGTGCCCGTGCATTGCACCGCGACGGGCAAGCTGCTGCTGAGTCTGTTGCCTAAAAGCAAACGCGACAGGCTGCTCAAAACACTGCCGTTGCGCCCCAGCGCCGGGAATGCGATCACTGATCGCGCGGTGCTGCATAGCGAGATTGAGGCGACGCGGCAACGTAAAATCGGCATCAACAACCAGGAAAATTTCCCGGGAATCATTGCGGTCGCGGTTCCCATCATGCTCGATAGAAACAGGGCCTGCGCCGCAGTCACCGTGCAGGCGCCCATCGCACGTATGTCGATCGAGCAGTTGCTCGGTTGCGTTCCGGCCCTTCAACAAGCGGCCGAAGCCATCGTCAAAACCTTCAAGAAATTACCCCTATCGCCGTGCGACTGATAACCCACCCTTGTTCTTTCAACTCTTGTGATAGTCACAAAAAACGCTTGCGGCTACAAAACGCTTCTCGCTTTAAATTCAGTCTCACCCCATTTTTTCTGGAACTGTGATGCAGTTCATCTTTATATCTGCGCTGCTTGCGTATTATGGCGTCTCGAAGCAGGTTAGGAGACTGTCGGGATACTAGCTACGCTATACTCGCTGCCAGGCAATACCTGAGCCGTAAGTAGCCAACAGCTAGAAATGTCCAGCAGTAACTGAACAAGAAGTCGTAGCCCTTCCCTATCGACAGAGGTAGTTACGCAACACAACAAGAGGAGTCAAAACAATGTCGCATTTCTTTTCAGCAGCGCATTTATCGAACCAAAAAATTGTGCTGGCTTGTTGCATGACATTCGCCCTTGCCGCCACATGTTACCTGCCCGGCGCGGCGCGGGGGCAAGGTGTGACCCAGACTGAAATTTCGATTGGGCAGGTGGCGGATTTCAGCGGACCCCTCGCGGGTGCTGTCAAGGAGGGGACGGAAGCGGTGCGCGCCTATTTCGATAAGGTCAACAAAGCAGGCGGTGTTAATGGACGTAAACTTGTTCTGCACTCCGAGGATGATGGCTACGACCCCAAGAAAACTGTTGCTCAAGCCAGGGCGCTGATCGAATCGAAAAAAGTGCTGGCGCTGATTCTCGGACGCGGCACAGCCAACGCCGAGGCCATCATGCCGCTGTTGCTCGAAAAACGCGTGCCCATGGTCGGCTTTGCGGGCGGATCGGTCGCCATGCATACGCCCACAAACCGGTACATGTTTAATCTGCGCCCGCCATACCGCATGGAAGTCGAAAAGGCGATTGACCAGTTGGTCGCACAAGGCGTCTCTTCCATCGCCGCCGCTTACGTCGACGATGCTTTCGGAAAGGACGCCATACTTGGAGTCGATTCGGGCGCGCGGCGCAATAAAGTAAAAGTGACCGACAGCATCGCGCTGGACCGCGTCAGCATCAACGTTGGCCCTGCGGTAACAAAGATAATGGCCGGCAACCCTGGAGCAGTCATCGCACTTGGCTCGCTGAAGCCTTGCGCGGCGCTGAGAAAGGGGCTGTATTCTGCGGGCTATCAAGGCACTTTCCTGACCTTGTCCAACAACAGTTCCAGCATATTTATTAAAGATCTGGGTGAGGCGGGTCGAGGCGTGATCATCACGCAAGTGTTTCCTGCTCCAGATACATCCGCGCTGGCTGTCTCAGTTGAATTCCAGAAACTTGCCGATGAGTACAAGTTTCCGAAGAGTTACACGGCGATGGAAGGGTATGTGTACGCACGCGTGCTGGTGGAAGCCATTAAGCGTACCGGCGCAAAGCCAACACGCGAATCGTTAACAGAGGCTTTGCAGTCTAAGAAATTTGATTTGGGCGGTTTTTTGATTGTTTTCGGCCCGAATGATCGTACTGGTTCAGAGGCCGTAGATCTGACCATGATTTCTAAGAATGGTAAATTCATTAGGTAGACCATGAACGGGTTGCTGTCCTCGTCGCCCCCTTTATTCGCTACCAAATCGTAACTATTCAGCAGCCAAGTAATAAAAGCTCGTCATCCCAGCCCCCGATTAAAGCATTCGAGGGCAGGCTGCGGCTGGGATCCAGTCCTCCCAATAGTCTGATACACGATGGACTGGGCCCCAGCCTTCGCTGGGGCGACGAATATTTGCGACTTCGAGCAGTCATTGTTAATGAACAAATGGTTGAGACCCTCCAAATGGATAAGCACAACAATACCGGCCTGCTGAATGACGCCGACGCCGAGGATGGCGTGCAAGAGACGGACGGACCAGCACATTTCAAGATTGTGCTGATTAACCCTTATGAATTGGGTCGCCAGCCTTTCGGTCTCGCCGAGCCGGCGGCGTGGTTGAAGCACGATGGATTTGAGGTTGCGTGCCTGGATCTGTCATTGCAAAAGCTCGATCCTGCATTGCTTTCCGATGCTAATCTGGTAGCGCTGTACGTAGGCATGCACACCGCCACGCGCATTGCAGTCGAAGCTATTCCGCGTATTCGCGCCATCGTACCGCAGGCGCATTTGTGTGTGTATGGCTTGTATGCACCGATGAATCAAAACTTGCTGCGTGGCCTGGGTGTTAACACTATTTTGGGTGGCGAGTTTGAACCGGGATTGTTGAGTCTGGCGCAGCGTCTGCGCGACAAGGATGCGTGTACGGAACAAAGCGGGCCGGTGATCAATTTATCAAAAATCGAATTCATGACCCCGGATCGCAGCGGACTGCCCGGCTTGCAGCGTTATGCGCACTTGATATTGCTTGATGGCACAACAAGAACTGTGGGTTTCGTGGAGGCGAGCCGCGGTTGCAAACATCTGTGCCGCCATTGCCCGGTGGTGCCGGTGTATCAGGGAAAATTCCGCGTTGTGCCCATTGAGGTCGCGCTGGCCGATATCGCGCAGCAGGTGCAAGCGGGGGCGGCGCATATTTCTTTCGGTGACCCGGATTTTTTCAACGGACCGACGCACGCCATGAAACTGCTTGCGGCTATGCACGCCAGATTCCCGCACCTGAGCTTCGATGCAACTATCAAGATTCAACACCTCATAAACCATGCCGAACTATTACCTGCGTTAAAAGCGGCGGGTTGCCTGTTCATCACCACCGCAGTTGAATCGCTGGACGATCAGGTGCTCGACTACCTTGCCAAGAACCATACGCGCGCTGACTTTGAACACGCTTTGCAACTGTGCCGCGATGCCGACCTGTTTCTCGCGCCGACCTTTGTATCATTCACACCCTGGAGCACACTCGAAGGCTACCTTGATCTGCTCGCTACTATGCTGCGCTTACGCTTGGTCGAGGCCGTGCCGTCTATCCAGTTGTGCATTCGCCTGCTGGTTCCGCAAGGCTCATATTTGCTACAGTTGCCCGGTTTCAGCGCCATGCTAGAGGCGTTCGATGCGAAGCTGCTCGGCTATCCCTGGCGCCACGCCGACCCGCGCGTCGATGCGCTGCAACAGGCAGTGCAGGCATGCGCAGCCGAGGGCGAAAAGCACGACAGGCCACGCAAAGAAATTTTCCAACAAATCTGGCAACTCACCCACGAAGCGCTTGGCCGCCCCACGCCACCGCTCACGCAAGCCGATTTTGGCACACCCATCGCACGCTTGTCCGAGCCCTGGTACTGCTGCGCCGAACCTACCGAGCAACAACTGCAAAGCTTTTAACAAGCCCCGAGCTGATCGACCCGGCTAACGGAAATTGACAGGCTGTCATTGGGCGTAGAGAATGTATACATTGTGCACAAGGAGCGCTAAAGGAGCATTTATGACCGAGCCCGTGACCCTCAGGCTAGATTTAGCGACGCGTAAGCGTCTGGATAAGCTTGCCGAAGCGACAGAACGCAGCCGAGCCGCGCTTGCTGCGGATGCGGTAATTCAGTACCTCGATCTTAACGAATGGCAGATCAGCGCCATCAAGGCGGGTGTACAACAGGCCGACAAGGGTCAGTTTATCGACCACGCGCGCCTGAAAGCAAAGTGGATGAAAAAGCTTGCAACTGCTCTGGACAAAACTCGCTGAGAGCGATCTCGACGAAATCGCGACCTACATCGGCCAGGACAATCCTGCTGCGGCTGCGCGCGTTGTTCTCGAGTTGATCGAGCAGGTCGAATCTATATTGAGCAAGCATCCTGCCATCGGCACAGCAGGACGGGTGCTTGGCACGCGCGAACTGGTCATTGGCGGGCTACCCTATATCGTGCCTTATCGCGTACGCGAGAAGGATATTGAAATTCTGCGCGTACTCCACACCTCGCGCCGCTGGCCGGAGGATTTGTAAAACAAGATGAGCACCCTGCCCTGGCCTTACGAAGGTGCTTTGCCGCTTGCCGGCGCTACTTTCAGTCACGCACGCTCCAATATCTGTCTGGATTTTCATGGCGATCTGGCGCGCGCGCAGTTGCTGGTGTTTTCCGACGGCAACCATCACATGGCGCTGGAACAATGCCTGCGCGCGTTTCTTGCTGCCAACCCTGCGGCACAAGATATTTTCTACGCCACCACGCCGCCGCGCGTCATCGTTGAGGCGCTGAAAACCGGCGGGGTGAATGTGGGCAACCTGCGGCTGACGTGCGCGCCGCATGTTTTTATCAGCCCGCCAAAAATTTTGGATCGTCTGGTGGCCGATGGCGTTATGCGCGAGCATCATCCGTTGGCGCAAAGCGCAGGCAATGTACTACTGGTAAAAAAGGGCAATCCCAAAGGCATACGCGGCGTGGCGGATTTGCGGCGCGACGATGTTTGCCTGTTTATCTCCAACCCCATCACTGAAAGCGTGAGCTACGAGACTTATGCGGCGACGCTGCAACGTCTGGCGGCAAAGCAGGGGTGGCAACTTGATCTGAATGCAGAGGCGCGATCCGCGCGCGTGATCTACGGCGAGAGTATTCACCACCGCGAAGCGCCGCAGGCGCTGGCCGACGGTCGTGCCGATTGCGCCATCGTATTTCGGCACCTGGCGCTACGCTATGAGCGCATTTTCCCCGAGTATTTTGAAACAGTTCCCATCAGTGCAGCGGGCGATGCCGACAACCTCGTCAGCAGCATTCATATCGGCGTGGTAGGCAATGGCGGGCAATGGGGACAGCGCGCAGTAGATTTTTTATTGAGCGAAAGATCTGGCGCGATCTATCGCCAGCATGGTTTGCTGGTGAACCAAGAAGACGTAGGGTGGATTAAGCGTAGCGCATCCACCAATCACAATCCGCGCGAAATTTAAGCGTTGCGGTGGATCCGGCCTTCGGCCTTGATCCACCCTACACCCCTACCCATTTTTTGATTTTTGCCTTTTGCCTTTTGCCTTACAGTTACCTCACCGCCCCCCGCGTAAAAACAATCCCAACCCGCCGCCGCTCAGCATCAATGCCAGCGGGCTGATTTTTTTCACTGCGAATAGAATGCCTAAGCTCACCACTGCGATCAACAAAGTGGTGGCATCGATCACAGCAAATGGCAACAGTTGGATCAGCGCCAGTGCGGTCATGCCGATGACGGCGGGGGCGATGCCTTTCAGCGCGGCCTTGATCCAGGTGTGCCGTTTAATGCGCTCGTACACCGGCAGAATCGATAACATCAAGATGAATGAAGGCAGAAATATCGCCATCCCTCCCACCACTGCACCCGTCACACCGGCAAGCTTATAGCCGACGAAAGCGGCGATCATGAGGATAGGGCCGGGGGTAAGCTGGCCCATCGCCAGGCCGTCAAGAAATTCATTGGGCGTAAGCCAGTGCAGTTGGTTAACCACCTGGTCTTGTATAAAAGCCAGCACCGATAAACCGCCGCCAAAGGTGAAAGCCCCGACAGTGAAGAAAAAACTGCCGATATCACTCAGGCTAGATGGCGCAGCGGCGCCGCTCATATTGACTGCTGTGCTCGCGCCAGCGACAGCAGGCAATTCGATTCCAGTACGAAAAAAATAAAACACCGCCAATAGCGCAAGCATCACACCCAACGCGAGCGTGCCCCATTTCCTCGAACCATACAGTCCCACGCCGCACGCGCCAGCGAGCAGCAATATTGTCATCACCCCAGCGGAGCTAAAGGCCAGAGCGAGGCCGGCAGCCAGGGCAATGAGACCTTGTTTGCTGTCGGTGACAGCAGCCTTACCCAGACGCAAAACCGCGATGGCGAAAATCGCCAGCACCACCGGGCCGATGCCATAGAAAACGTGGCGCGCCTCGGGCAGCGCACCGAATTGCAGATAGGCGTAGGCGAGCGCGAACATGATGAAGAACGCGGGCAGCACAAATGACAATCCGGCGAGCAGCCCGCCCACCCATCCGGCGCGCGCGTAGCCAAGAAAAATCCCCAATTGAGTAGCACCGGGCCCCGGCAGCATATTGACCAGTGCCAGGCCTTCGATAAAACGCTCGCGCGTCACCCAGTTTCTACGCTCCTGGATTTCAGCTTGCATGATGCCCATGATGGCCGGGCCGCCATAGCTCATCGCGCCCAGTTTCAGAAAAACGCGCACCACTTCCCACCAACTGGCGCTGCGTGTATCTGTAGAAGTTGTCATATTGCAACGCTCCCAATTCAGTTTCTCGATAAAAACAATAATAATTTCGTAGGATGGGTGGAGCGTAGCGATACCCATCATTGGCGCGCGTTGATGGGTATCGCTACGCTCCAC
>JAYWAM010000052.1:0-18776 GCA_043782425.1 Betaproteobacteria bacterium | reverse complement strand
CGGCGACCGCAAGAGTGGTTTGTTCTGGATGCAGAAGCCTGCGCTGGCTGGGAACGATCTTCTGAAAATGCTGGGGCATTGCACTTTCGAGAAAACCGAGTACCGCGCACCCAAAGCCAGCTTCACCGCCGAGCGCCATGTGTGGCTGACGCGCCTTAACAATCTGCGTATCGTGGTGGACGGCACAACACGCCCGCTGAATGAATACGAACGGAACATTGCGCTACTGTTGCCCTATCAACAAGCTAGCGAGTTGACCTACAAACAACTACGCAGTGCATTGGTAAAAGCTGGGCGTTTACCCGACTCTTTCCGCTATACCGGACTGCCCTACCCCAGCAACAAACAAAAGGTCGAAGACAAAGCCAAAGACCCGGAAACGGTTACGCTGGTAAAACTTCCTGCTTGGCATGAGTTGCGGAAAACTCTGAACGATAAGGGGCTGGAAGTCGAGTGGCAACAAATATCAATCGCCGCACTGGAGGGCCATCCTGAAATGCTCGACCAGATCGCCTGGGTGTTGAGCGTATACAAGGATGACGAAGAAGTAACCGTCGAACTGTGCAAGCTGTCCCTGCCGAATGCGAAGAAAATGGTTGATGCCCTCCTGGACATCCGCTTCGCCAAGTTCCATGCCCTCTCACTAAAGGCGCTACGCCGGATTGTGCCGCTCATGGAACAAGGCCAGCGTTACGACGAAGCCGTTGCCAATATCCCGGATTACGGCCATCACAGCCAATTGCATAAAGTGGGCGAAGGTGAACACAAGTACCTGCCACCTTTCTACTCTGGGCGCGACAAGGATGGGCGCATGGTGTTCAGCGAGGATATGGACATCCCGCGCAACCCGGTGGTGCTGCGTGCGCTCAATCAGGCGCGCAAGGTGGTCAATGCGCTCGTCAAAGAATACGGCGCCCCGCACGAGGTGCATATTGAAATGGCGCGTGATTTATCGCGCCCACTCGATGAACGGCGCGACATAGAGAAGTTGCAAAAAGAATTTGGCGAACGCAACAAAAAAGACAAAGACCAGTTCGCACAAGACTTCAACATCGTAGGCGCGGTCAAAGGAAAAGAGTTTGAGAAGTACCAGCTTTATCGTGAACAACAAGGCAAGTGCGCCTACTCCATAGAGCCGATGGATATTCACCGTTTGTTTGAACTGGGCTACGTCGAGATTGACCACGCCCTGCCTCGTTCAAGAAGTTTCGACTTCAGCAAGAACAACAAGGTGCTGGTGCTTGCACACGAAAACCGCAACAAGGGCAACAAGACACCCTACGAATATCTGAATGGTGCGGAGAATAGTGAACGCTGGCGCCATTTCGTCGCCTTTGTCGAGTCGAACAAAGCCTACCGCCTCGCTAAACGTAGCCGCCTTTTACAGCAGAAGAATTCCGTGAGCGTAACCTCAACGACACCCGCTACATCTGCCGCTTCTACAAGAACTATGTCGAGCGTTTTCTGCAACTGGCTGATGACAGTGATGCAAAACGTTGCGTGGTGCTCAGTGGGCAAATGACAGCCTTTTTGCGTGCTCGATGGGGGTTGATCAAATTGCGCGAAGAAAGCGACCGTCACCACGCGCTCGATGCCGCTGTAGTGGCCGCATGCAGTCACGGTATGGTCAAGCGCTTATCAGATTACTCTCGCCGCAAGGAACTCGACCAAGTACGCGAAGGCTTCGTGGATGTGGAGACCGGCGAGATTATCAATCCGGCCATGTTCCAGCGATTGCAGGATCACTTCCCTGATCCGTGGCCACATTTCCGCGATGAACTGCAAGCGCGGTTGAGGATCGACGATCCTGCGCTACTGCGTACAGAGATAGAGCGGCTTGGCACCTATCCGCCCGAGGTATTGGCAACATTACGCCCGCTGTTCGTTTCGCGCGCGCCGCAACGGCGTAATAGCGGCGCCGCACACAAGGAAACCATCTACTCTCAACCGGAACGCATGAAAGCGCAAGGCGGGGTGACGCAGAAAGTGGCCGTCACAACTCTTACGCTAAAAGACCTGGACAAGCTGATCGACCCGCACCGTAACGAGAAACTCTACGCCGCCATCCGTGTTTGGTTGGCTCATCGTGATGAAAGAGAAAAGAGCGCAAAGGTAATCGAAGCAAGCACTGGACGCGGCAAGGACAAACGCGAACTGACAGCAGACGAAAAGGTCGAGATCGAACACCTGCGCGCCCTGCCGCGCAAGCCCGACAAAAACGGCAATCCCACTGGCCCCATCGTGCGCACCGTGACGATGGTGATCGACAAACTCTCCGGCATCCCGGTGCGCAGCGGCATCGCCAAAAACGATAGCATGTTGCGCGTGGACGTGTTTACCAAAACGGGCAAGTTCCATCTAGTGCCTGTGTACGTACATCATCGCGTTAAGGGGCTGCCGAACCGAGCGGTTGTTGCGTTCAAGGATGAAGACGAATGGACACTGATCGACGATAGCTTCCCGTTTTGTTTCTCGCTGTATCCGAATGATCTGGTGCAAGTAAACCAAAAAAATAAACCACCAATTCTTGGCTACTACGCAAGCTGCAATCGCTCAACTGGAGCAATCAACCTTTGGGCGCATGATCGTAATCAACAAGTCGGAAAGGATGGAATGATTGAAAGCGTTGGAGTAAAAACTGCATTATCCATCGAAAAATTCCACGTTGACGTGCTTGCGCGTATCTACCCCGCCCCACCGGAGAAACGCCGTGACCTGGCGTAGCGTCGTCATTTCGCGCCCTGCCAGACTCCGGCGCGAGCAATACCGGCTTGCCATTGAGCAGGAACAAACGGCATTCGTGCCGTTCGAGGACATCGCGGTGATTATGCTCAACCACCGCGAAATAACGCTCACCCATCCGGTTCTCTCCGCCTGCGGCGAATACGGCATCAGTCTGTTCGCCACGGGCGACACGCATCATCCCAGCGGGGTATTTCTTCCCTTCCTCCCGCACTCGCGCGCCACGCGCTGGCTGCGCCTGCAACTAGACTTGCCGCGTCCTGTCGCCAAGCAGACGTGGGCAGCGATTGTGCGCCGGAAAATCGCGAACCAGGCGACGTGCCTGAAACTTGCGACCGCAGAAGACACAGACCGGCTGGAGTCATACGTGCGCCGCGTGCGCTCCGGCGACAGTGAGAACCTTGAAGGCCAGGCAGCAGCCTTTTACTTCACCAAACTTTTTGACAAGAATTTTCAGCGCAGCCAGGAGCGCTGGATCAACGCCGCGCTGAATTATGGCTATGCGGTGCTACGCGGTACCATCGCACGCGCGCTGGTGGCGCATGGCTTACTGCCTTCCATCGGGTTGCATCACGCCAGCGAACAAAACGCCTTCAATCTCGCTGACGACCTCATCGAACCGTTTCGCCCGCTGGTCGATCTTCATGTGGCCAAGCGTCGCGCGCGGGATGACGCCGAATTGCAGCCTTCAGAAAAAGCAGAGCTGGTCGGCTTGCTCAATATCGATATGGCAATGCCGCGCGGCACAATGTCAGCCCTGGATGCCATTGAACAGGCAGTAGAGAGTCTCGCACGCATTTACGATGGCGGCGCCGAGAGCCTGCTCGAATTACCGACCCTCATCGGGCTGCGGCAGCATATCCGCGAAATGTGACACATGAGCGCGGGAACGCGACGATATATGCGAATGCTCGTGCTCTTCGACCTGCCGGTCGTCACCAAAGCCGAACGCCGCGCCTATACCTTGTTCCGGCGCTTTCTCATCAACGACGGTTACGACATGATTCAATTTTCAGTGTATGGGCGCATCCTCAACGGCAATGACGCCGAACAAAAGCACATGAAGCGCCTGGTGGATAACCTGCCACCCGAAGGATCGGTGCGTTGCCTGACCATGACCGAAAAACAATTCGCAGGCATGAAGCTTCTGGTTGGGATGCCGCTTTTCCAGGAAAAGGCTGTCAAAGCCCACCAGATGCTGCTTTTTTGAAGTCGAATTTCCAAGCGGAAAACCCCGCCAATTGAGGATTGGCGGGGCTTTTCACGAGGTCAATTGTAGCAATCCGGGGTGAGAGAGGGAGCTACAACGCCATAATAGAAAGCCTCAACGAGATAAACATTGTAGCAATCCGGGGTGAGAGAGGGAGCTACAACATCCCTGCGCCGTACTTGCCAGTCAGCGTCATTGTAGCAATCCGGGGTAAGAGAGGGAGCTACAACGATGATGTTGACAACCACCCTCGACCTGCGATTGTAGCAATCCGGGGTGAGAGAGGGAGCTACAACTTATTTAATGGAGTGCCTGCTTCGGTATGGATTGTAGCAATCCGGGGTGAGAGAGGGAGCTACAACGGCAGAGGAGCAGCTACGGACGCAGCGTCTATTGTAGCAATCCGGGGTGAGAGAGGGAGCTACAACAGTGCAAGCACGCCAGCCGTGCCGTATCGCATTGTAGCAATCCGGGGTGAGAGAGGGAGCTACAACGATTACAAATGCGGCGGAAAAAAACCCGCCCCATTTGTAATCGGCGCGTCCCGCGCGTTTAGCAAAAAAATGGCCCAACTCTCGCGAACATACGAGAGGTCGTGCTGCGGCGCTGCTGAATGCGTTGCACCGCTTCTGCGGCGCTGATCAAACCTGAGAGGGCCGTATTCGTATCAAGCATCAAGCGCACGGCGCGACTCGGCACGGTAAGCATCGATCTCGGCCTGAATCTCCTCTGGCGACATAGGAGGCAGCGGTTGCGCGACCAATTGCTCACGCGCCTGCGTCATACGCTCAATACGGTAACTGCGCAGAGCGGCACGCAGCAGCTTCTCGATGGCCACCTCAGACAACAGGCCGGCGCGTTGCGCCTCTTGCGCCAATTGATCGGATAAATTTATTTGCACAGTCGTCATGATGATTTTTCCTTAGCGGTTGTCGCTTCAGTTATTGAGCGCTTCCTAATTCACGACAGTTTCTTGACTCCACTACCCCCTCACCCCCGGCCCTCTCCCCCGTACCGGTGGAGAGGGGGAAAACTCCCTCTCCCGCCTGGGCGGGAGAGGAGAGGCGAGGCAAAGCGACGCCAACATTCCATTGTCAATCTGTCGCACACTGGGTTATCATTTCACCTAATCTTTTCGCGAGCTATTCACTATGTTTCTGACCTATTTCACTTCATCTGTCCCGCACCCAGGCGAACGCCAGGGCGCAGGCGTTATGCAAGCGGGCAAGGTCGGGGGCATGGTCACCGCATCTTCCCGCAGCGCCAGCGCAGTCCCGCTTTATGTAGCACCTCACAAAGCAGGGCGCGCGATGTCAGCAATTCCGGCTACCGCTGTGTAGCCATCTGGTGGAAGCTCTTTCCGCCAGTTGTTGGCGGGAAGGGTGGTCTCACCAGTCGCATTTTCCACTTCTTCCCGCTACTTGGTCTGATGCATTTTGCACGGGCCGATGAACCACTGTGCAGTCAAGAAGCGAGAACAACAATGAAAAACTGGATAACAAATACAACGCTATTTTCTGGCTTATGGCGTAAGCGCGACTTTCGCTTGCTGTGGGCCTCGCTGACCATCACCCACTTCGGTGGGCAGATCACTTTTCTGGCGCTGCCGCTCACCGCCGCGATCATGCTGCACGCCAGCGCGTTTGAAATGGGTGTGCTGATGGCGCTGGAAGCCTTGCCTTTCGCTTTGTTTGGGCTATTCACCGGCGTGCTGGTGGACCGCTCGCGCAAGCTGCCGCTTATCATCAGCGCCGATGTGGGCTGCGGGCTCGCTCTGCTGGCAGTGCCGCTTGCGGCGTGGCTAGGCATTTTGTCGATGCCAGTTCTGTACGTCACCGGCTTTCTGATCGGCACTGGCGGAATGCTAAGCTGGGCCGCCTACCAGGTATTCATGACCGAGCGCGTCGGACGCGAAAATCTGGTCGAGGCGAGCGCCAAAATCGCCTTGTCGGAATCGTCGGCGCAACTTGTCGGCCCGGGCGTTGCGGGTGTGGCGATTCAATGGCTCACCGCCCCGTTCGCGATCCTGCTAGACGCCTTCTCATTTTTCGTTTCTGCCTGGATGCTGAGGAGCATAGAACCCGGCGCGGCGGATGCGCCCAAGGCGCGCCTCAATGCCGCTTCAATTTGGACTGACATCGGCGAAGGTCTGCGCCTGATCTGGCGCAATAAAGTACTGCGCTCGATTGTCTGGGTGCTGGGCTTGTGGAATCTTCTGCGCCACATGTACCTCGCCGTCATCATTCTGTTTGCCACGCGCGATCTCGCGCTCTCGCCCGCCGCCGTGGGGCTGGTATGGATGGCGGGCGGCATTGGCTGCCTGGCAGCGTCGTTTTTCGTGCAGCGCGTCAACGCGCGCCTTGGCGTGGGGGGCGCGATGCTCGGCGGCCTGTTCCTGACCGGCCTTGCCTGGGGAGTGATCGCGCTCACGCAGCGCGGAAACTTTGCCACCGGGTTTTCACTTGCGACGGGTATTCTTGCCCTGGATTTTGGCAGCACGCTGTTCTTTATCAACTATCTGGCGCTACGCCAGGCGGTGACGCCTGACCGCCTTTTGGGTCGCGTCATTTCGACCATGATATTTTTCACCGTCGCCACCGCCCCCCTGGGCGCGCTGTTGGGAGGCGCCTTGGGCGAGTGGCTGGGATTGCGTGCGACCCTCACCATCGCCGCAGTTTCGGGCGTTGTTCTGGGACTGTTGCTGATGCGGCTTTCACCGCTGGCGGCGATGCGGGTTTTACCACAGCATGCGGCGGAGTAATTGCATTTTCATAGCATTGGTAACTAAATATTGGCCTCAAATTAGAAAGTTGTTATGAGTAGTGAGGGAACCCGTCGTCCCAGCGGAGGCTGGGACCTAGTCCCATCAACATCACATTTGAAATAATAATCAGATCGTGTAGTGGACTGGGTCCCAGCCTTCGCTGGGACGACGAATATTTAGATTTCGAGCAGCTCGTATTAATAATCTAATGGTTGAGAAATGGAATAATATGTCAAGGTCAAATAACTGGAAGATGTTTGCCTGCTATCTACGGATTACTTGTGCGGAATTTGTGCGTAACAAAATCGCCGCGTTTTGGACCTATGCCTTCCCGGTCTTGATGCTGGTGAGTTTCGCGGCAATCTTTGGCACCAGCTATCGATTGGGTGAGGTAACACTCACTATCAACGACGCCGACGAAACCCAAACTTCGCGCGAGCTAACGCAAGCGATACAATCGGTATTGAGAACGGGTATTGGCGTAACCGTGAAGTTTGGCAGTTCGTCTGGTTCAGGCCGCGAAGATCGCGTGACTTTGTCTATCCCTACAGGGTTTGAAAACGCCGTAAAAAAGGCCCAACCTAGCACGATCCGTTATGCCGATTCAGGAAGTAACTCCGTAGCCCGCCGCATCGTGATCAGCGTAATAGCCGCCACGCTTGATCGATTTTGGATCAGTTCTGTTCTTTCGGGTCGTGACATACAATTCGAGAGGGAGCCGTCTATTTCTGCGGAGCGCCCAAGCGAAGAGCCGAATTACTACCTCTATCTGATAACCGGCCTCATCTGTATGGTGGTGATCTCGACTTCCTTGATGGGTTTCGCAGTACCATTGGTGGCGATGCGTCAGCGCGGTAGCCTGACGGCATTCGATATCCTGCCCGTTGCGAAGTTAACTATGTTGAGCGCCCTGCTGGCATCGCGTTTCATGGTGGTCTTCAGCAGCGCTTTGCTGCTGTGTGTGGTCGGATGGCTGTTTTATGACTTTGGCCGGGGAGTGTCGCTGAGCGCCTGGGCGCACGCGGCGTTTGTTCTTATGGTGGGATCAATCGGGTTTCTTGCTTTTGGTGTAGCAGTGGCCGCCCGCCCGCGGAGCGTAGAATCCGCCGCGATAATTTGCAATCTTCTTTACTTCCCCATGATTTTTCTCGGGAACTTGTTTATACCTCTTGGCCCCCTGAATGCCGCTTTGAATTTTCTGCCTCCCAATCTAATGGCAGGAACAATGCGCGAGATATTGACTGGACATCCGGCATCTTCGATTGAGCTATGGTTCCTGTTGGAGTTTGCTGCGATCACTGTCGTGTCCCTGTTGTACTCTCGCCGCGCGTTCAAATGGGCTCATCAAGGAGCTTAGGTTAATGGCCAGGGCCCATCCAGTCGCGGGTCTGTATCACGGGTTCTTCACAACAGTGGTGAAGTCAGACCATTGCTCTATGCGGAACACGCGGATGTCTCGTACTGACTTCGGGAACCACGCACGGGCACGCAGCGAAAGAATTGCGAGAAACAGATTCGCCATGTCCTCGTTGTCCGTCACATACAAGCTGCCCTGCACGCGGCGAAAGCCGTGCTCGCCGAGCACAGCGCCAATCTCGGTGTACGCTTGAGAGATGCCCTTGGGGTGATGCTTCTCGGTGTCCGCCACCGTCAGGTCAAAAGCCACTGCGTACATCAGCGGGCATCCGGGTCATCGAATACATGGGTCAGGCGGTACTCAGCCGTCTCACCTGTCTCGACCATCTTGACCTCGACCAACCAGTCACCGTCTTCCAACTGGCGCAGAGCTTGGCCAACCTCGTACTTCGGCCCGAAGGCCCCGAAGCTCTTGATCTTGCCGACCGGAATGGACGGTGGTGCTATGACTGCTTGCATGATAGTGCTCCCAAAATGAAATTCGACTTCATCTTAGTGCGCCACTGCAAGGAATGCAACAGGAAGCCGGGCGGACTTGTCCGCCGCATCATACCGGAGCGGGGGTGGTCACCGAAATGGTCACCGAGTGGCCACAGTAGTGATGGTTTGGCGGACAGGTCCGCCCTACACGCGCGCAGGTCGCCCCACTGGTTTCGCTATAGTAAAACCAGATTATTGCGGTGAATCAGCTCTGGCTCGGCAATATAGCCTAGCAGCGCTTCGATTTCGGCAGTCGGCCTGCGCATGATTTTTGCGCTCTCCTGGGCGTTGTAATTGGCCAGGCCGCGCGCAATTTCTCTGCCGTCGGGCGCCAGACAGCTCACGACTTCGCCACGCTCGAACGTGCCGGTCACCGCAGTGACGCCGATGGAAAGCAGACTTTTTCCGTCCTGTCGCAATACGCGCACAGCACCTTCATCCAGCACCAGCGCGCCGCTGGTTTTGACATAGCCTGCGAGCCAGGTTTTGCGCGCCGCCAGAGTGAGGGTATCGGCGATAAGGCGCGTGCCGATGTGCTCGCCCTGGCTAGCGCGCAACAGGACATCGGCCTCGCGCCCGTAGGCGATCAAGGTATGGGCGCCGCACAGCGCGGCGCGTTTGGCGGCGAGCACTTTGGTGAGCATGCCGCCGCGCCCGATGGCGCTTCCCGCGCCGCCCGCCATCTGTTCAAGCTTGGCGTCGCCGGCGCGCGCTTCTTGTACCAAAGTTGCAGACGAATCCTTGCGCGGATCTGCCGTAAAAAGTCCCTGCTGATCGGTGAGAATCACCAGCCAGTCGGCATCCACCAGATTGGCCACCAGCGCACCCAGGGTATCGTTGTCGCCGAACTTGATTTCGTCGGTGACCACGGTGTCGTTTTCGTTGATGATGGGAATGACGCCCAGGCCCAGCAGCGTGGTCAACGTGCTGCGCGCATTGAGGTAACGTTTACGATCGGCAAGATCGTCGTTGGTGAGCAGAATCTGCGCAGTGTGCAGGCCGTGCGCGCGAAAAGCCGATTCGTAGACCTGTACCAGACCCATCTGGCCCACGGCGGCAGCGGCCTGCAACTGATTCACTTCATGTGGACGCCTCTTCCAGCCGAGACGCTGCATGCCTTCGGCGATAGCGCCGCTGGAAACCAGCAGCACTTCTCTTGACTCTTGCCGTAGTGCGGCGATCTGGCGCACCCAGTCGGCGATCGCAGTGTGATCGACGCCTTCACCCTGCTGGGTGATCAGCGAGCTGCCGATCTTGATGACGATACGCTTAGCCTGTTGCACCGCGTTCTCCATCGGATGCGGGCGCCGCGCTGCGCTTCGCGTTGTGCTTTACGCTGTCGAGATAATCCATGATGGCGAAACACAATTCCTTGCAACCTTCGCCCTTGATGGCCGAGATGGTGAAATGCGGGCCTTTCCACTTGAGGCCTTTGACGATGGCCTTGGCGCGCTTTTCTGCCTCAACTGGATCAAGCAAATCGGCTTTGTTGAGAATCAGCCAGCGCGTTTTTTTATACAGCGCAGCGTCGTATTTTTTTAACTCGTTGACAATGGCCTTGGCCTCTTTGACGCTATCGACACTCTCATCAAAAGGAGCGAGGTCAACCAGATGTAGCAGTACGCGCGTGCGTTGCAGGTGCTTGAGAAACTGGATGCCGAGGCCTGCGCCTTCCGCCGCTCCCTCGATCAAGCCGGGGACATCGGCAATGACAAAGCTGCGATTGTCGTCAACGCGCACCATGCCCAGATTGGGATGCAGCGTGGTGAAGGGATAGTCGGCAACCTTGGGACGCGCAGCGGAAACCGCGCGAATGAAAGTGGATTTCCCTGCGTTAGGCATGCCGAGCAGGCCGACGTCGGCGAGCACCTTGAGCTCGAAGTGCAGTTCTTTGCTTTCACCATCCTCGCCGGGGGTGAACTGGCGCGGCGCGCGGTTGGTGCTCGACTTGAAATGCAGATTGCCCAGCCCGCCCTTGCCGCCCTTGGCGAGCAGCACCCTTTGTTTGTCCTGGGTGAGATCGGCGATCACCTCGCCAGTGTTCAGTTCTTGCACCATCGTGCCGACCGGAACGCGCAGCACAATATCGTCAGCGCCCTTGCCGTAACAGTCCGCCCCTCTGCCGTTTTCGCCTTCCTTGGCGCGAAAAATACGGTTAAAGCGATAGTCGACCAGGGTGTTGATATTGATGTCGGCGATGGCGTAAATGCTGCCGCCGTGACCGCCGTCACCGCCATTGGGCCCGCCGCGCGGAATATGCTTTTCGCGGCGCATTGAGGCCGAGCCATTGCCGCCTTTTCCGGCATGGACTTCAATGCGCGCTTCGTCGATGAATTTCATGGGCTGTTATTACGTTTCATATTGACCTGTCAGGCAGGGCGGTGTGCATGCCGAGACCCTGCAAAAGAAAAAGCCCCGAACATTTCTGTCCGGGGCCTTTTGCTTGAGGCCTGAGGAATTAAGCTGCTTGAATGCTTACCACAGAGCGCTTTTCGGCGCCCTTCACGGCAAACACCACCTTGCCGCCCGTCAGCGCGAACAGGGTGTGGTCCTTGCCCATGCCGACGTTGTCGCCGGCGTGGAAGCGTGTGCCGCGCTGGCGCACGATAATGCTGCCAGCGTTGATCTGTTCGCCGCCGTAGGCTTTGACGCCCAGCATTTTCGGATTTGAATCACGTCCGTTGCGCGACGAACCGCCTGCTTTTTTATGTGCCATATTGCTTGCTCCTTACGTTTCTGACCGATCAGGCTGCGTTGATGGTGTCGATCTGGATTTCGGTGAAATTTTGACGATGCCCCTGGTGTTTCTGATAGTGCTTGCGGCGCCGCATTTTGAAAATGCGCACCTTGTCATGCCGGCCGTGCGCGAGCACGGTGGCGGAAACTTTCGCACCACTTACCAAGGGTTGGCCGAGCGTGACCGCTTCACCATCCGCAATCATGAGTATTTGATCAAGGACGACTTGCGAGCCAACATCTGCCGGTATCTGTTCTATTTTGAGTTTTTCGCCAGCGGCAACGCGATACTGCTTGCCACCGGTTTTTATGACCGCATACATGTTGAAACTCCTAAATTTTTACAAGGAAACTTATAAAGAAACTTCTGTCCGCTTGATGTTTGGCTGTGTTTTACTGTGTGTTACTACAGACCCAAGCGAAAGAACCCGGTATGATACGCATTTTTCGGCCTGACGTCAAAGGCAAATCCGAAGCAAATCAAGGATTTCGCATAGCGTTTGCCATTCGTTTGCCATACTCACGTTCTGCGTCAGCCTGCGCCCTGAAACATGAATTCTTTGCACCAACCCGTTCAAGCACTTAGCCTCGAATCGCTGCGCGAGGTCATCGCGGACGACATGCTGGCGGTTGACGCGGTGATCCGCCGTCGGCTTCAGTCCGAGGTGGCGCTTATCAACCAGATTGCGCATTACATCATCGAAAGCGGCGGCAAGCGCCTGCGGCCGGCGTTGGTGGTGCTGGCTGGCAACCTGTTCAATGCCGCGCGAGCGCATACCCACGAGCTTTCAGCGGTGATCGAGTTCATCCATACCGCCACCCTTTTGCACGACGATGTGGTCGATGAATCAAATCTGCGGCGCGGACGCAAGACCGCCAATGCCGAGTTTGGCAACGCCGCCAGCGTACTGGTGGGCGATTTCCTTTATTCACGCGCTTTTCAGATGATGGTCGAAGTGGGCAGCGCGCGCGTCATGCAGGTGCTCGCCAACGCCACCAATGTCATCGCCGAGGGAGAAGTGTTGCAGTTGCTCAATATCCATAATCCCGACACCAATGAGGAGAGTTACCTGCGTGTGGTGCGTTACAAAACCGCCAAGCTGTTCCAGGCCGCAGCCCAAATCGGCGCCATACTCGGCAACGCAACACAGCGCGACGAGCAGGCGCTGGCAGACTACGGCACGCATCTGGGTACGGCGTTTCAACTGATAGACGATGTGCTCGATTACTCCGGCGACAGCGATGAAACCGGCAAGAATATCGGCGACGATCTGGCCGAGGGCAAGCCCACGTTGCCGCTCATCTACGCCATGCGCAACGGCAACGAGACGCAGCGCAATGCCGTACGCCGGGCGATCCAGGATGGCGGCAGGGCGGAGCTGGAAAATGTGGTGCGCGCCGTCAACGAAACCGGCGCCCTCGACTATGCGCGTCGTGCCGCCCAGGCCGAGGCGGCAGCGGCAAGCAGCGCGATTTCTCATCTTCCTGATTCAATCTATCGCGATACTTTGTTACAATTATGCGTTTTTGCAGTTGAACGCAGGTATTAGAAATATTCATTCGGGGTGTAGCTTAGCCTGGTAGAGCGCTACGTTCGGGACGTAGAGGCCGGAGGTTCGAATCCTCTCACCCCGACCAATTTGTGGAAAATAGAAAGGCTTGCTTCCCGCAGGCTTTTTTTGTTTTAGAAGTGTACTTTTACCGGAAATTGTCCGTGCCACTGTCGCTTGCATTTGATCTACAGTTTGCCGATCTCTACCAACGCGATGGCCTGTTGCGTCTCGATGCGGCGTTTCTCGATTATCTGCGCGCTGCTGACGGCACGTTGACAGAGCGGCTGATTGCCGCGCGCGCAGACCCCGCAGCACTGGCGGCGAAGCAGGAAGCGCAATTACTGGTGGCGCTCGCTCCGCATGTGGAAGATTTTATAGCCAAGCTGTTCGGCATCCAGCGCGAGTTGGCTGTACTGGCGCAGCAGCATCTTGAGCTGGCGCCTATTTACACGGCGCGCCGCAACTTCGTGCAGCGCGTGGCATTGCAAAAAATCAAGGCCGAACAAGCCGCCACACTTGACGGCGGCGATCTGGGCGATAAACTTGCGGCCCTGCTCGGCAGTGTTGCGGGCGAGCGCAGTTTCGAGCTGGCCTTTGCGCACCAGGTCATCGCCTGGCAGGCCGACGAGCGCACGCATGCAGAGTACCTCGAACTGGCCTGGCGCTATGCGGCATGGGCCACACTGACTACAGCAGGCAAGGCCTTGCATCGCGGCTCGGTGCTGTTCAAAGCGCCGCGCAAGCTCGATGTCATCCATCTTGTTGCGGTGAGCACCGATCAGTCAAAAGGTTTTGCATCACATACGCTGAGCGAGCATCACCTGCGCAGCCGTGATGGTTTTGCGCTGACCGATGCGGGGATCGATCTGGCCGGTGCATTGGGCGAAGCGCACTACTGCATTTGGTGCCATGAACAGGATAAGGATTCGTGCTCCACGGGTTTGCTGGAAAAAACGCCCAAGGAAGGCCCGCCATTGAAAGGCGGCGCGCGCTTCAAGAAGAGCCCCTTCGACGTCACGCTCGCCGGTTGTCCGCTGGAAGAAAAAATTTCAGAATTCCACATGGTGAAAACGCGCGGCCAGCCGCTGGGCGCGCTGGCCATGATTACCGTAGACAACGCCATGGTGGTGGCGACCGGCCATCGCATTTGCAACGACTGTATGAAGTCGTGCATTTATCAGAAACAGGACCCGGTCGATATTCCCCAGGCGGAAACGCGCACCGTCAAGGATGTGCTTGAGCTGCCTTATGGTTTTGAAATCTATTCGCTATTAACACGTTGGAATCCGCTCAATCTCGCGCGCCCGCTGCCCAGGGAGGCGAGCGGCAAGCGCGTGCTGGTTGCGGGCATGGGCCCGGCAGGCTTTACCCTCGCCCATCACCTGATGAACGACGGCCATAGCGTGGTCGGCATAGACGGGTTGAAAATTGAGCCGCTTCCACCCCACATCAGCGGTGTAGACGCCACCGGCAATCGGGTGGCATTCGAGCCGATTCGCAACATCCACACCCTCTACGAGTCGCTTGATGACCGCGTCATGGCAGGGTTTGGCGGCGTGGCTGAATACGGCATCACCGTGCGCTGGGACAAGAATTTTCTCAAGGTGGTGCGCCTGCTGCTCGAACGCCGCGCGCAGTTCGCGTTATTCGGCGGCGTGCGTTTCGGCGGCACTATCACGGCGGACGACGCTTTTGCGCCGCACGAAACCGGAGGCCTGGGCTTCGACCACGTCGCGCTGTGCATGGGCGCAGGTCGCCCCACGGTTCTGGATATTCCCAACGCCCTCGCGCGCGGCGTGCGCACTGCCTCGGATTTTCTCATGGCCTTGCAGCTTAGCGGCGCGGCCAAGCGCGATTCCATCGCCAACATGCAACTGCGTCTGCCTGCGGTGGTGATCGGCGGCGGGCTCACCGCCATCGACACGGCAACCGAGGCGCTCGCCTACTATCCGGTGCAGGTGGAAAAATTTCTCAGCCGTTATGAAGTTCTAGTCAGAGAAAAAAACGAGGAGGCGGTGCGCGCACGTTTTACGCAGGAAGAAATCGAGATCGCCGACGAGTTCATCTATCACGCCCAGGAGTTGCGCGAAGAGCGTGCCGCGGCGCAACGCCAGGGGCGTACGCCCAACTTCATCGCCTTGCTCAAGCTATGGGGCGGCGTCACCATTGCTTACCGCAAGCGCCTCATCGACAGCCCGTCCTACACGCTCAACCACGAAGAGGTCGAGCTCGGTTTGCAGGAAGGCATCGTCTTTGCCGAAGGGCTGGCGCCCAAGCGTATCGAAATCGATCAATACGGCCATGCGCGATCCATACGCATGACGGTTATGGAGCACGAACAAGATGGCTCATGGACCAGCGGCCCCGATGTCGAACTTAACGCGCGCGCCATCCTGATTGCGGCCGGCACCCATCCCAACACGGTTCTGGCGCGCGAGGATGCCGACAACTTTGTGCTCGACGGAAAATACTTTCAGGCGGTGGATCGTGAAGGCAAGGTGGTCAAACCCGCGCGCGCGCTCGCCAAACCAGAATTGGTTCAGGTATTACTCTCGAAGCGCTCGGATAATCGTTTCATCAGTTTTTTCGGTGACCTGCATCCGTCGTTTGCCGGTAATGTGGTGAAGGCTATGGGCGGCGCCAAGCAAGGCTATCCGCTGGTGAGCGAGGTGCTTGGCAAGGTGGCGCCGACAGCGCTACACAGCGATGCGCATTTTTTCAGCCATCTGAATCACGAACTGCGCGCCAGCGTACACGAGATAAAACGCCTTACTCCCACCATCGTCGAAGTAGTTATCAAAGCGCCACGGGCGGCGCGCCAATTCGCGCCCGGCCAGTTCTACCGCCTGCAAAATTTCGAGACGCTGGCGCTGCGCAGTGAAGAAACCAGCGCACTAGGCGCGGTAACCAGAACCACGCTTGCCATGGAAGGCCTGGCGCTGACCGGCGCCTGGGTGGACAAGGTACAGGGGCTGCTCTCGACCATCGTGCTCGAAATGGGGGGATCGAGCGATCTGTGCGCCTATCTCAAGCCGGGCGAGCCGGTGGTGCTCATGGGGCCGACCGGATGCGCAACCGAAATTCCCGCTAACGAAACCGTGCTTCTTGTCGGCGGCGGCCTGGGCAACGCTGTGCTGTTCTCCATTGGCGCTGCACTGCGCAAGGCCGGATCGAAAGTGCTTTACTTTGCCGGTTACAAAAAAATGGCAGACCGCTACAAGATCAAGGAAATCGAAGCCGCAGCCGATCTGGTGGTGTGGTGTTGCGACGAAGCGCCGGGATTCAAGGCTACGCGTCCGCAGGACAAGATGTTTGTCGGCAATATCGTCAAGGCCATGCACGCCTACGCATGCGGCGCGCTGGGCGAGCAGCCGATTGCATACCAGGATTGTGACCGCATTATCGCCATCGGCTCGGACCGCATGATGGCTGCGGTGGCCCTGGAGCGCCACGACTTGCTCAAGCCTTATCTCAAGCCGCATCATTTCGCCATCGGTTCGATCAACTCGCCCATGCAGTGCATGATGAAAGAGATCTGCGCGCAGTGCCTGCAACCGCAGGTCGATCCTGTAAGCGGAGAAACGACTTATGTATTTTCCTGTTTCAACCAGGATCAGGCGCTTGACAAAGTCGATTTCTCGGCGCTGGATGCACGCCTGCGCCAGAACTCGTTGCAAGAGAAGTTGACCGCGCAGTGGATACGCCGCTGCCTTGAACGCCTGCCTGCTGGGGAAGCGTGTTAATGCAACACGCGCTACAACACGCATTGCAACACGCATGAAGCCATGAGCCCGAGCGTAGGGCGGACTTGTCCGCCGTATCGTGCCAGAGAGGTGTTGATGGTTTGGCGGACAAGTCCGCCCTACGTGCCGCCATTTGTTCCTCTGTGAAGGGATCGTGCGGTGGGCTTACTCCACATCAGTTTGAATCGCACCCTATGGGCGCAAAAAACACGCGCCAAACCCAACCTGCACATATAATCATTCATCATTTTGAGCCAAAGGAGGCATTTTGGGACGTATCTTGATTTTCGTTATTATCGGTTTTTTTATCTGGCTATTGCTGCGTGGTCTGCTCAAATCGGGGCGCAAGCCAAAAGATATGACGACTAAAAGCGATGACATGGTTGCGTGCAGCGTTTGCGGCGTCTATATTCCCAAGGCCGAGGCCGCGCTGCACGGCGGGGCTTACCGCTGCCGCGCTGAAGATGCCTGTGTGCATCGCAAATAATGCCTTGCCGCTGGAATGAGCGCAATTAGCGAAGCGCTGTCGGCGTCCTCCGTCAACAATGCGGAGAAGCAGGATGCAGCATGGCGCACGCTACACGCCTATAGCATCTATCGCATCTTGCTGGCCATGCTTCTGGCCGGAACCTATTGGGGCTTCACCGGCTTGCAGTTCATCGGCCTGGCGGCTCCCTGGCTGGCGAGCGTAACCCTGATTGCCTATGGCGCGCTGAGTCTTATTCTGTTGTCGTTTACGCGCGCGCGCGCGCCGGCGCTTGAGATACAACTTACCACCCAGGTCATTGTCGATGTGGCGACCATTACCGCCTTGTTGTATGCCAGCGGCGGAGTGCGTAGCGGCCTGGGGATTTTGCTGCTGGTTACCCTGGCGGCGGCAGGCCTCACCAGCCGCGGACGGCTGGTGTATTTTCATGCCTCACTGGCGGCCATTGCCCTGCTGCTCGAACAATCGGTGCAAATGCTGAAAAGCGAAGCTTCGCAGGGAGATTTTTTTCAGGCGGGCTTGCTGTCCGGCGGTTACTTTGCCGTGGCCTGGCTGGCGTCCGCGCTGGCGCGTTATGAGCGTGGCGCGGAACGCATCGCAGAGGAGCGCGGTGTTGATCTAGCCAATCTTGCACAAATCAACGAACTGGTGATTCGTGACATGCAGGACGGCTTTCTGGTGGTCGATGAAAAAGGTGCAATCCGCCAGCACAATCCCCCCAGCGCAGCGCTGCTCGGTCCCTTGGAGGGCAAGCTGCGGCTGGCGGAATATGCGCCGCGGCTTGCGGTGTTTCTCGAGGAGTGGCGGCGCGACCGCAGGCGCATATTCCCGGTGGTGCACGATGTCCTGCGTGAGAAGGATTATCTGGTGCGCTTTGTTGCCATCGGGCGCAGTGTAGACAGCAGCCGACCATCACCCACAGTGATTTTTCTGGAGGACGTGAGCCGCATTAACGCCCAGGCGCAGCAAATGAAGCTGGTGGCGTTAGGCCGCCTCACCGCCAGCATCGCGCACGAAATCCGCAATCCGCTTTCATCCATCAGTCATGCCGCCGATCTGATGCTTGAGGAGCACAGCCGCCAGGAAGGCGATCAGCGTTTGCTCACCATCATCCGCGACAATACGCGCAGGTTGGAGCGCATGGTGCAGGAAGTGCTGTATCTAAATCGCCGTGACCGCGCCCAACCCGAAGCCATAGACGCAGCGCTGTATTTGAGACAGTTTGTACACGAATTTTGCGGTAACGAAAAAGTCCCGGAAGACATTTTTCGCATTGATGCGCCGCGCTTGCCGAAACTATGGTTTGACCGCGCCCATCTCGATCAGGTGTTGTGGAATCTTGCGCGCAATGCGTGGCGTCATGGGCGTAAACAGAAAGGCAGCGTGCTCATAGCGCTCAAGCGTGGAACGCGCGACAATACGTTGCAACTCGATGTGATTGATGATGGTCCGGGGGTTTCGACCAGCGCATTGCCGCACGTGTTCGAGCCTTTTTTCACCACCGACGCGCAGGGCACCGGCCTGGGGCTATATATTGCACGCGAGTTGTCCGAGGTCAATGGCGCGCGCCTCGATTACTTCGTCATCGAAAGTGGCGCAGATTTCCGCCTCACCATAAAGTGCGTTTAGGGAAAATATGACTGCC
>JAYWAM010000051.1:0-7159 GCA_043782425.1 Betaproteobacteria bacterium | reverse complement strand
CACCTTGATCAATTCAATCGGTTGCATGCAGGCTCGACTTCGAACGAGACAGTTTTGTCTTCCCCCGGCTAGCAGCCTTACCTCGAGTCTTTGCCTCTATAGCCACTTTGTACTTGGCTACAGGCTCCATCAGCACCAGTTGACGCTCATCGAGTTGTTCCCGCATTGCCGTGACATACTCAGGAACAATTTCAATACCGATCGCTTTGCGTTTCAATCGCCGCGCCACGCGCAGCGTCGTTCCGGACCCTGCGAAAGGATCTAACACGGTATCGCCGACTTGAGTGAAAAGTTTGATGAACCACTCAGGCAATGTCTCCGGAAAAGCGGCGCTGTGCCCGCGATTGCCGCACTCGGTCGCCATATGCATGACATTATCCGGATAAGCCATGTCGCGATCGACCCAGTTTTCGATTTTCTTGCCAAAACCGCTACCAACTTTAGATTCGTCCCGAAGGCGATCCGTATTGCTCAGACTTTTCAACCTCGTCTTCGCCCAATCACCGGTGGGCACCATCACTTCCTCCTGGAACATCTGAAAGTGCCTGCTCTTGTTGAATTGCAACAGTCGCTCCCAGCCGTCGCGAAACCTATTGGGCCACTTCCCGGGATAGGAATTTTTCTTGTGCCAGCAAAATTCTTCCGTCCATAGCCAGCCTTGTTTACGAAGCGCCAAAATCAACTCTAAGACGTAGGTATGCCGCTCTCCATTGACGACACGCTCTTTAATGTTGAGGATGAACGATCCTGTAGGTTTAATCACGCGCAATAATTCCGCGGAAATCGGCAGGAACCAATCGACATATTTATCAGGCGCGACTCCTCCGTATGTACTAGTCCGCTGATCCGCATAAGGTGGCGATGTGACGATAAGATCGACGCTATCTTGTCGCAAGCTCTTCAAAACCTCCCGAGCATCCCCCTCAAAGATTTCAAAATGTTGGGCCATGGATCACTTTTATATAGTCTTATTAATCATCACATTCTTGTCCGATCACTCCCAATTCAACGCCCCACCCGTCTGATACTCGGTCACGCGCGTTTCAAAGAAATTCTTTTCCTTCTTCAAATCAATCAACTCGCTCATCCACGGGAAGGGGTTGCTGGCGCCGGGGTACATGACATCCAGGCCGATCTGCTGGCAGCGGCGGTTGGCGATGAAGCGCAGGTATTCCTTGAACATCGGTGCGTTGAGGCCGAGCACGCCGCGCGGCATGGTGTCTTCGGCGTAGGCATATTCGAGATCGACGGCCTTTTTCATGAGGCCCTCTATTTCCTTTTTGAACTCGGGCGTCCACAGGTTGGGATTTTCGAGCTTGATGGTGTTGATGAGATCGATGCCAAAATTGCAGTGCATCGATTCGTCGCGCAGGATGTACTGGTATTGCTCGGCCGCGCCGGTCATTTTGTTCTGGCGGCCCAGCGCCAGGATTTGCACGAAGCCGACGTAGAAAAACAGGCCTTCCATGATGCAGGCGAATACGATCAGGCTGCGCAGCAGCGCCTGGTCGGCCTCGGGCGTGCCGGTTTTGAACAGCGGGTTGGTGAGGGTGTCGATGAAGGGGATGAGGAACTGATCTTTATCGCGTATGCATTTGACTTCGTTGTAGGCGTTGAAAATCTCACCTTCGTCCAGGCCCAGGCTCTCGGCGATGTACTGGTAGGCGTGGGTGTGGATGGCCTCTTCGAAAGCCTGGCGCAGCAGGTACTGGCGGCACTCGGGCGCGGTGATGTGGCGATAGGTGCCGAGCACGATGTTGTTGGCGGCGAGCGAATCGGCGGTGACGAAAAAGCCGAGGTTGCGCTTGATGAGCAGGCGCTCGTCGTCGGTGAGACCGTTGGGGTCTTTCCAGGTGGCGATGTCGCGGTTCATGTTCACCTCCTGCGGCATCCAGTGATTGGCGCAGCCGGCGATGTATTTTTCCCAGGCCCATTTGTATTTGAACGGGACGAGCTGGTTGACATCGGTCTTGGCGTTGATGATGCGTTTGTCTTCGGCCCTCACCCGGCCAAGGGTGGCGCTTGCAGTCTCTGCGCCGGTGGCGGCGAATGCTACAGCGTTGGCGTTGGCGGGGCGACGCAATACGCCATCGGGCTGCATCATCTGCAGGCCGAGCAGAGGGTCGGGGTGGGCAAATTTATTGGTCGGTTGGATTTCATCTTCAAAGCTGAGCATGTTTATAAACTCCTGTTTTACACATTGGCTGAGGGGGTACCCTCATCCCAACCTTCTCCCTTCAAGGGAGAAGGGGTTTCGTTTCTGCTGTCGTCAGTGTTAACAAAGACGACTAGCGCGCAAGGGCGGAGGCGAGCAAGCCTGAACTCGCCCTACTCGCCAGCGCGCCGATGTTGTCGTAGACCACCGGCGCGTTGGTCAATTGCTTGAGCCGCCCGATGGCGAGCACGCAATCTCCCCGGCGCGTATAGCCTTCGCCTGAGGTGGCGATCTTGGCGCCATTTGGCGCGGCAAGATACCAGCGCCATTGGTTGCGCACATCGTGATAGATATGGAACACCATGTTGATCTCCTTGATCAGATTGTGGAGTGGACTGGGTCCCAGCCTGCGCTGGGACGACGGCTTCCTCACGACCTTCCTATCGGCTGGGGCGCTCGCGTCTCAGCTTTGCTGGGCGGTGTTTACGGCGTACGGTGCGTTTCATAAAACCCTCCTACTGGCAGGCCTCGCATTCAGGATTGTCAATGCTGCAAAACTGCGCCATTCCGGCGGCGCCCTCGCCTGCGCCTGTGCTGGAATAGGCGGCGCTCATGCCGCCGCTGATGGGGACTGAATTTAGTTCGCCGCCGCGCCCGGTGGATTTCTCGGCGCTGGTGGCCGCCAGGGTGCGCAGGTAATAGGTGGTTTTGAGACCTCTAAGCCAGGCAAGCTTGTAGGTTTCGTCGAGCTTTTTGCCCGACGCGCCGGCCATATAGATGTTGAGACTTTGCGCCTGGTCTATCCATTTTTGGCGGCGCGAGGCGGCTTCGATCACCCAGGTGGTATCGACTTCAAACGCGGTGGCGTAAAGGGCGCGCAATTCCTGCGGCACGCGGTCGACCTTGCCCAGGCTGCCGTCGAAATATTTAAGATCGGCGATCATCACCTCGTCCCACATATTGAGGCGCTTGAGATCGCGCACCAGGTAATCATTCACCACCGTGAATTCGCCCGAGAGATTGGATTTAACAAACAGGTTTTGATAAGTGGGCTCGATGCACGCCGAGACGCCGATGATGTTGGAAATGGTCGCTGTCGGTGCGATGGCGACACAATTGGAATTGCGCATGCCGTAATCGTTGATGCGGCTGCGCAACGCTTCCCAGTCCATGCTTTCGGACATATCGACTTCGACATATCCGCCGCGTTCGTCGCGCAGCAGCTTGAGTGAATCCTGCGGCAGGATACCGCGATCCCACAGCGAGCCGCGATAGGTGGAGTATTTGCCGCGCTCCTGCGCCAGCTCGGTCGAGGCCCAGTAGGCGTAGTAGCACACCGCCTCCATGCTGCGGTCGGCGAATTCCACCGCTTCGTTCGATGCGTAAGGAATGCGCAATTCGTGCAGGCAATCCTGGAAGCCCATGATGCCCAGGCCCACCGGACGATGGCGCAGGTTGGAATCGCGCGCTTTTTTTACCGCGTAATAGTTGATGTCGATAACGTTATCGAGCATGCGCATGGCGGTGGCGATGGTGCGCTTGAGCTTGTCGTGATCGAGCGTTTTTCCACCAGAGTTGCCAACTGAGTCGTTGTCTTTCATGTGATTGACAAGATTCACCGAACCCAGGTTGCACACCGCAATTTCAGTGGCATTGGTGTTGAGCGTGATCTCGGTGCACAGGTTGCTGGAGTGCACCACGCCGACATGCTGTTGCGGATTGCGGATGTTGCACGGGTCTTTGAAAGTGATCCACGGATGGCCGGTCTCGAACAGCATGGAAAGCATTTTGCGCCACAGCGTGAGGGCGGGAATACGGCGATAGAGTTTCATTTCGCCGCGCGCCGCTTTGGCTTCGTAGCCGGTGTAGGCGACCTCAAACGCCTTGCCGAATTTGTCGTGCAGATCGGGCGCGTCGCTGGGCGAAAACAGCGTCCAGTCAGCGCCTTCCATGACACGCTTCATGAACAGATCGGGAATCCAGTTGGCGGTGTTCATGTCGTGCGTGCGACGCCGATCGTCGCCGGTGTTCTTGCGCAGTTCAAGAAATTCTTCGATGTCGAGGTGCCAGGTTTCGAGATACGAGCACACCGCGCCCTTGCGTTTGCCGCCCTGATTTACCGCTACCGCCGTGTCGTTCACCACTTTGAGGAACGGCACCACGCCCTGCGATTTGCCGTTGGTGCCCTTGATGTAAGAGCCCAGCGCGCGCACCGGCGTCCAGTCGTTGCCGAGCCCGCCGGCAAACTTGGAAAGCAGCGCGTTTTCTTTCAGCGCTTCGTAAATGCCGTCGAGATCGTCGGCCACGGTGGTGAGATAGCACGACGAAAGCTGCGAGCGGCGCGTGCCGGAGTTAAACAGCGTCGGCGTGGACGACATGAAATCGAAAGTGGAAAGGACATTGTAGAACTCGATGGCGCGCGCTTCGCGGTCCACTTCATTGAGCGCCAGACCCATGGCGACGCGCATGAAAAACGCTTGCGGCAACTCGATGCGCGCCTCGTCGAGATGAATGAAGTAGCGGTCGTAAAGCGTTTGCAGGCCGAGATAGGTGAACTGCGTGTCGCGCTCGGCATTGAGTGCGCCGCCCAGCTTGGCAAGATCGTAATGGCCGAGTTTTTCGTCGAGCAGTTCGGCTTTGATGCCGCGCTTGATGTATTGTGGAAAATATTCGGCATAGCGCGCGCTCATGGCGGGTTGCAACACTTCTTCGCCCAGCACTTCGGCGCGGATCTGGTGCATCAACAGGCGCGCCGAGACTTTGGTGTAAGCCGGGTCTTGCTCGATGAGCATGCGCGCGGCGAGCGTGGCGGCCTTGAACACTTCTTCCTGCGGCACGCCGTCGTAAAGATCGCGCAACGTGGCGTCGAAAACGGCTTTCGGATTAACGTACTCCCCGAGATCGGCGCACGCATCCTTGATAAGCGCCTGTAGCGCCGCAATATCGAGCGGCCGCTTCTGGCCATCTACCAGCACATTGAGGACAATTTCAGGTTGCCCTTCGCGCTGCTTGGCGCGCTCCAGGCTGCGTTGTTCGCGATACAACACATAGGCGCGCGCCACTTCGTGCGCGCCGCCGCGCATCAACGCCAGCTCGACTTGATCCTGCACGTCTTCAATATGGAAAGTGCCGCCTGAAGGTTTGCGCCGCAGCAACGCCGCACCGACGGTATCGGTAAGCTTATGCACCTGATCGCGCATGCGCGCGGAGGCCGCTTCCTGACCGCCATTGACGGCGATAAAAGCCTTGGTCAGGGCAATGGCGATTTTGTCGGGAGCAAAGGGAGCGACCGAGCCGTTGCGCCGGATGATTTTGTAATCCGAAAATTGCGTGTTCGCAGTATCCTTATTTTCAGTCGCAGCCGCAGGGTGCGCCAGGGAGTTTGCGGTAGTTTCATCAGCCAAAAGCGCGGTGGCAAGTCTCATCTGGGGGCTCCTTTTAGGATTTTTTTAGTAAATTGAATCAGTTAGACCCAGAAACAGCACTGCGTAGAGAGGCTTATCAGAGGGTTTTGCACAGCTTGTGCACCGTTGATGCGCTGAAAAACCCACAGGCTGCACACAACTATTTCGCAGCTTTCTCCACAACCTATAGTGTTTCCGGTCATTGAGCGCCACTATATAGTGAGTTTTATGAGGTTTGCAACTGTATTTTTTAATGTCTGAAAAAAGACGAAAAAACAGACACTTGGCAGATATATAACGGGCCAAAAAGAGGCGCCAAGTTAAAGTTGTTTGTGAAGAGTTGAAAGCCCTTTGTAATACGCGCCTCTTCAGCCTATTGACAGCGCAAAACCGCGCCAGCAAAGGCTTTTAGAAAGCTGCCCTAGACGTGAAATGGGGCTTTAGTCTCTAATCAGTTAAATTTTCGCAATTTGTGAGAAGAATTTTCGCGCCAAGACGCAAAGACGCGAAGAAAAACAAAACCGGGCTTGATTTTCTTTGCGTCTTGGCGCGAGAATCGTTTTTGGTTCTGGCTCGTCCGGCTTAGGGAATTCTCAATTATTAAGCGCCGTTAGATAGCGCTTCCAGTCGAAAGCCGGGCCGGGATCGGTTTTGCGCCCGGGGGCGATATCCGAGTGGCCAACTATATCGAGCGTGCCGTAATGCTGCAACAGGGCGCGCGTCACATCGCTCAGGGTGGCGTACTGCGCGGCGCTATAGGGGGTGTTATCGCTGCCTTCGAGCTCGATGCCGATGGAAAAATCGTTGCAGCCCTCATGGCCGTTCCAGCTTGACACACCGGCGTGCCAGGCGCGCATTGCACACGCCACACATTGAATCAGTTCGCCATCGCGACGTATAAAAAAGTGCGCGGAAACGCGTAAATCCTTGAGGGTCGTGAAGTAAGGATGCGCGTTGGGGTCGAGGCGGTTGGTGAACAGATCGATGACACCCGGCCCGCCGAACTCCTGCGGCGGCAGCGATATGCCATGAATCACCAGTAAGGCGATATGCGCATTCTCGGGCCGCGCGTCGCAATTGGGAGAGGGGATGTAGCGCGCGCCCGTGCACATACCGGCGCTGTCGAGCAGGAAACGCGGCTGCGGCTCAGGTAAAGCGTCTAAAGTGAAATAGTCGGTCATGTAGCGCCCAAGCTATGCAAGCGAGGCTGATAGGACAAGCCCACAGCGTCATTCGATCCCCAGCCTGTCCAGTCTGTACCTGAGGCTGCGGAACGTGATGCCCAGCACCTTGGCGGCTGCGGTTTTGTTGTAGCGCACCTGCTCCAGCGCCTTGACGATCTGCTCACGCTCGATGCGGTCCAGGTATTCGTGCAGCGGCAAGGTGCGCTCGCCAGCGCCGATAGAGGCGATGACATCGCGCGCTTCGGTGAGATGCAGATCGGCTTCACGGATGGCCTTGCCATCGCACAGCGCGAGCGAACGCTCGAGAATATTTTCCAGCTCGCGCACGTTGCCGGGAAAATCGTATTTCATGAGCGCATTGAGCGTGTCCTTGCCCAACTCGGGGAGGGCAACGCCACTGCTTGCCGCGAGCCGCG
>JAYWAM010000050.1:0-2722 GCA_043782425.1 Betaproteobacteria bacterium | reverse complement strand
GAGCCATCAAGCTCTGTAGTGTCCCCCGGAACAACCAGCGGCCAACGAGTCACTTGGCCCTGGCGCCTTCCGCTGAAGGCGAGTCCCGCCATCAAGCTTCCCTTGAACCACGTAAGCCAACACCAGCCGCGCACCGTGATGATGGCTTGCGTAAGCATGAGCAGCAGTCCGACCATGCGCGCAACATTTCCATTTTCTGCGCTTCGCTGTAACGAGGCGGCCAGTGAATGAGAATTCACCAAGAATGACGCAAGCAAGAAAATTGTTGTCGCCACCATGGCAGCCACTGCGGTTGCAGGGACATCGCTCATCACGAGGCGCAGACCTGGCGTAAGAGCGATAAAGAGTGCGGCGCAAGCCAGCCCGGTAAGCACAGCTTTCATGGGGACGGCGATGAGGGCCTTCATGCGGATGTTGACAATTTTATTAATGCCAAAGGCAGAAATCGGGATGATCACAATGGTAGCCAACAGGTAGGCAAGGGCAGCGCCCAGCGCGCCCAACCCGCTCTTGAGCAAAACAACTGCACCAATAATGCAAATCAGGGTGCGGCCACCAGCAACGCTTACAGCCTCGCGCGAGCAACCTAGAGCCATCAGTGAAGCTCCGAATACGTACAGGAACGCGCGTAAAAAAAACGCTGCCGCCAATACCGTTAACGGCAATACCGCATCATCCCACTTCAATCCATAGACGCCATTCAATAAAGTGAACGCACCCACCGCCAGGCCGAACAGCACGGGCGCCGGTGCACAGGCCATCATGAGCAGCCCATTCTGGATCGTCCCTCCCGCATTACCATCGCGGTTGCGCGCCAGACTTGCGAATAGGACTTCGATCAGTGGCGAAGCAACCGTCTGGAAAGCGGTCTGCGCGATTTTACTCGCGAAGGCAAATAGCCCTAATTCTGCGACTCCGGCCATTCGGCCAACGAGCAGCTCGACACCCTTGGTTTCCAGATAGTCAAAAGATTTAGTAGCGACATTGGCTGCTACCAACCGCGCGATGTTCGGCAGGAGACTCAACGGCGGAAAACTGCGCGGACGCCAATCGGTATGGCGCCACAACACCACCGCACTGATGACATAAAACGCGAAACTCTGCAGCAAGAGCGCCCACGTGCCCATTCCGTCGATAGCGAGGCCGATGCCAAATAATGTCGCCACACTGCTGGCGACCACGGTTCGCTGCGTCAGTACCTTGAACGCAAGTTCCCGTTTGACCAAACCCGCTGGCACTGCATATAAACCAATGATGACAGGGTAGATGGCAGCAAATTGAAGCAGTGGGGCGAGCTCGTCGGCGTTGAAAAAATCAGCTATCCATCCGGCTCCAAAAAACATAGTCGAGGCAAACACAAGCGCCAAACCAAGACTTAGAAGGAGGCTTGCAGTGAGATTCTCGTCATTCACTTCGGTTAACTGAACGATCATCTGCGAGGTGGCCTGCTCACACAACAACTCGCTCAGCATGAGCCAGGCGGAGACCAATGCAAATAAACCGAACTCATGCGGGGTGAGGAAGGCACCGACAATTAGGAAACCGAACGTGGTGATCCCACGCGCAGACCAAGCCTGTAAATACGACCACATCACGCTCGAAGCTACATTTCGGTTCGCAGACATAAGCGCTAATTTCCAGCCAAGCCGGGTAATGCTAAGGCCAGTAATTTTTTGCTGCGCCCCTGCCAATGTTCTATTGAAAATTGATCGGCTGCCAAAGTGGCTGCGGCCTGGGCCAACTGTTCTCGCAAACCTGCATCGCCAAGAAGTCTGACGACGGCGTCTGCAAACAGTGTGGTGCTATCCGCGACAACGAGGTGCTGGTTGGAAATCGTGTTCATACCCTCGACGCCAATACTCGTGGTAACGACGGGCTTGCCAAAACTCAACGCTTCCGCAACCTTGATTTTGACCCCGCCGCCGGAACGCAGCGGAGCGACCACAACCGAACATTGCCTGTAGAAAATGGGCAAGGATTCTACGAAGCCAAGGAATTGGACACTTGCAGGGGCGCGCCGAACCAATGCCTCGGGCGGGTTGCGGCCCGCCACGAGGTAGCGGGTGTTGGGCTGCTTTGCGGAAACGGCGGGCACGATTTCGTCGATAAGCCAGGCCAGTGCTTCAACATTGGGTGGATGACCGTAAGAGCCGACGAAACCGACGCTGCAGATTCCCGCTTCTTCACCGGCGGGTTCGGTGTTTTCACAAAGCGGAAGTCCCACAGTTACAGGCCTTAAGCTGGGATTGAAGGCAGTAAGACCAAGACGATCCTGCTCACTGAGAGTCCATACCTGAGTTGCTAGCGCGTAGTTGCGCCGTTCATAAGCGACCCAGTTTAACCATTGTTTGTAGGCATACAGCCGCTTGAGAAGTCCTTGTGCGGAACACGCGCGCCGGTACCACGACACGCAGTAGGCATCTTGCACATCCTGAATCGTGTGGCTACCAGTGAGTTGGCCGAGGTACTGCGCCATCTGGGGGAATTGCAGAATGACAACATCGGGCACGAACTCCTGTACCGCTTGGGCGAGGGCCGCGCTCATTGCGGCGCTTTCGAAATACACGGTGTGCTCAGGCACGCTGGTGAAAACACTGCGCAACTTCGCCCACAGAACTTTCCCGCGTGAGATCTGCAGCGGAACGGTCCGGACAAAGACCGTGTGGGCTTGCATATCCCGTAGATCGGCAGCATCCATGGCCTGGTTCTGAGAGAAAGTGAC
>JAYWAM010000049.1:0-7212 GCA_043782425.1 Betaproteobacteria bacterium | reverse complement strand
TTCTCCCTCTCCACCGGAACGGGGGAGAGGGCCGGGGTGAGGGGGTGGTTGAGCCATGAATCTGTCAGGCGTTAGGAAATTTTTCAAAAAAAAGCGATCCCCTAACCGACAACCAACCCAATCTAACCAGAGCCACGAAAATGAAATTCAGCATTCTGCGCTACGATCCGGACAAAGACCCCAAGCCCTATTTCAAGGACTATGACGTGGAGTTGCAGCACACTGATCGCATGCTGCTCGATGTCCTGATACGCATCAAGGCGATGGATGATTCGCTCGCTTTGCGGCGCTCCTGCCGCGAAGGTATTTGCGGTTCGGATGCGATGAATATCAACGGTAAAAATGGTCTGGCGTGCATCACCAGTCTGGCTGAACTGAAGCAGCCGGTGGTGATTAAACCCTTACCTGGGTTGCCCATCATCCGCGACCTGATTGTGGATATGACAGAATTTTTCAAGCAATACCATTCTGTCTCGCCTTTCGTGCAAAATTTTGAACCCGCTCCCGAAAAGGAGCGCTTGCAAAGCCCTGTGGAGCGCGCCGAACTTGATGGTCTTTATGAATGCATTCTGTGCGCCTGCTGCACCACAGCATGCCCGTCATTCTGGTGGAACCCGGACAAGTTTGTCGGCCCCGCTGGTTTGCTGACCGCCTACCGTTTCATCGCCGATTCGCGCGACCAGGCGACTGGCGCGCGCCTGGATAATCTTGAAGATCCTTACCGCTTGTTTCGCTGCCATACCATCATGAACTGCGTCGATGTGTGTCCCAAAGGGCTCAATCCTTCGCTTGCCATCGGTAAGATCAAGTCCATGCTGGTCAAGCGCGCGGTTTAAGCGCTGGATTAAGATGAACCCGACAGAAGACAGGGTGCTTGAACGCTTGCGCTGGCGCTCCAGGCGCGGCTTGCTGGAACTGGACTTGTTTTTGACGCGCTTCCTGGAAACTAAACTGGAGACGTTGTCTTTGCAAGAGATTGAAATTTTTGATGAAGTTTTACGCCTTGGCGACAATGATTTTCTGGACCTGCTGATGGGCCGGGCGCAATGCCGCGATCAACACATCAAGCCTATGATAGATATGATTGCGTCATGTGGCATGGGTTAGGCGCACACTATTTGCGCCGTAACCCAACAGCCTTAAGAGAAAGTTTGAGTTTGTTGGGTTACGCGATAAAGCCGCTAACCCAACCTACCTATCTGTTTTTTTGGTTTAATGTACAACCAGCCTGAAAACGAATCGAGCGGAGATCACCATGGAAGTCAAAAACAAGGCAATTCTTACAGTCAACGGTAAGCCTATAGAGCTTCCTATCTACGGTGGCACGCTGGGGCCCGATGTCATAGACGTACGCAGCCTTGCCAAAACGGGGTATTTCACCTATGACCCTGGGTTTATGTCAACGGCGAGTTGTAATTCCAAGATTACCTACATAGATGGCGATGCGGGCCAACTGTATTACCGTGGCTATCCAATTGAACAGCTCGCGGAAAATTGCAATTTTATTGAGACTTGCCACCTGATTCTAAATGGCGAGTTGCCCAACCAAGTACAGTACGACGAGTTCGCTAAAACGCTCACGCGTCACACCATGGTGCACGAGCAGATGAGCCGTTTTTTCCAGGGGTTCCGTCGCGATGCGCACCCTATGGCGGTGCTGGTGGGTTGCGTCGGCGCGTTATCGGCCTTCTACCACGACTCGCTCGACATCAATAATCAGGAACACCGCCGCGTGTCGGCAATACGCCTGATTGCCAAGCTGCCCACTCTGGTGGCGATGGCTTTCAAGTATTCCGTCGGCCAGCCGTTCGTCTATCCGAAGAATGATCTTTATTACACCGCAAATTTTATGCGCATGATGTTTGGCACGCCGTGTGAGGAATACCGCGATAATCCGGTGTTGACGCGCGCCATGGATCGTATCTTTATCCTGCACGCCGATCACGAACAAAATGCTTCCACTTCCACTGTGCGTCTGGCGGGATCTTCGGGCGCCAACCCGTTTGCCTGCATCGCCGCGGGCATCGCCACGTTATGGGGGCCGGCGCATGGCGGCGCCAACGAAGCGGCGCTCGCCATGCTCGGTGAAATCCAGGCTGCGGGCGGTATCGCCAAGCTGGGCGAATTTATCGCCAAAGCGAAAGACAAGAATTCCGGCGTGCGCCTCATGGGATTCGGCCATCGCGTTTACAAGAATTACGACCCGCGCGCCAAGCTCATGCAGGCCACCTGCCGCGAGGTGCTCGACGAGCTGGGATTACACGATGAGCCTCTGTTCAAACTTGCGATGGCGCTGGAGAAAATCGCCCTGGAAGATGATTACTTTGTCAGCCGTAAACTCTATCCCAATGTGGATTTTTATTCCGGCATCGTGCAACGTGCGCTGGGCATTCCCACCGATATGTTCACCTGCGTGTTTGCGCTGGCGCGCACCGTGGGCTGGATCGCGCAGTGGAATGAAATGATTTCCGAACCCGATCAAAAAATCGCCCGCCCGCGCCAGTTATACGAAGGCCAAACGCGCCGCGATTTTATCCCCTTTGCGCAGCGCGGCAAGTAGAATGTCAGCTACTTTCGCCTTTCAACTTATTACTTTGCCTTTTAATTTTTGCCTTTTGCCTTTTGCCTTAGCTTTTGTTACCAGTCTCAAGTATCAGGAGTCCCCATTATGATGCGTGAATTTCAACAGTCTTCTTCTTTCTTCGGCGCAAATGCGCCGTATATAGAAGCACTCTACGAGCAATACCTTGCCGATCCGGCATCTGTAGCGGAGGCGTGGCGCAAGCATTTTGACGCGCTGCCCAATGTGGTCGGCCATGCCGCCAAGGACGTGGCGCACACCCCGGTGATCGAAGCGCTGGCCGCGCGCGCGCATCACAGTCCAGCGTTGCGCGCAGCAGCCAGTTCTAGCGTGGATGACAAAAAGCAGCTCAGAGTGTTGCAATTTATTCGCGCCCATCGCGTGCTCGGCACGCGCCACTCGCAGCTCGACCCGCTGAAGCGTATGGACAAGATGCCGGTTCCTGAGCTTGAGCTTGACTACTATGGACTAAGCGAAGCGGACATGAATACCGAGTTTTCTATCGGCTCATGGCAGGGTGTGATCGCCGGTAAGACGGACCGCGCCAAACTCAAGGACATTATCGACGCGGTTAAAAGAACCTATTGCGGCACCATCGGCACTGAATATATGTATATTTCTTCGACCGATGAGAAACGCTGGCTGCAAAAGCAATTTGAAGGCGCGCTTTCCACGCCGCACATGAATGCTGAAGAGAAGCGCTTTATCCTCGAACGCCTGACTGCGGCCGAGGGCCTGGAAAAATATCTGCACACGCGTTATGTCGGCCAGAAGCGTTTTTCGCTGGAAGGCGGCGAAAGCCTCATTCCTCTGGTAGATGATTTAATTCTTGGCGCGGGCGCCAAGGGCGCCAAGGAGGTGGTGATAGGCATGGCGCACCGCGGGCGACTCAACATTCTGGTGAACAGCCTGGGCAAGATTCCCTCTGAGTTATTTTCCGAGTTTGAAGGCAAGCCGCATCACGCCAATCTGTCCTCGGGAGATGTTAAATACCATCAGGGTTTTTCAGGCGATGTCCAGACCAAAGGCGGCACGGTGCACCTGACGCTGGCATTCAATCCATCGCACCTGGAAATCGTCAACCCGGTGGTCGAAGGGTCGGTGCGCGCGCGTCAGCAGCGCCGCGAAGACCACAATGGCGCCCAGGCGCTGGCGGTGCTGATTCACGGCGATGCTGCATTTGCCGGACAAGGTGTGGTGATGGAGACCATGGCGCTTTCCCAGACGCGCGGCTTCAAGACCGGCGGCACGGTGCATATCGTCGTCAATAACCAGATCGGTTTTACCACCAGCGATACGCGCGATACGCGCTCCTCGCTTTACTGCACCGACATCGCCAAAATGGTTGAGGCGCCGGTATTCCACGTTAACGGTGACGATGCCGAAGCGGTATTGATGGTGGGTCGCATTGCGCTTGAATACCGCGCCCTGTTTCATCGCGATGTGGTGATCGACATGGTGTGTTTTCGCCGTCTCGGCCACAATGAACAGGACGAGCCCTTTGTCACCCAGCCCTTGATGTATAAAAAAATCGCGCAGCACCCCGGCACGCGCAAACTTTATGCCGACAAGCTGGTTGCAGAAGGCGTGATTCCTGCCGGACACGGCGAAGAGCTGGTCACCAGCTATCGCGCTGCTCTTGACGCCGGAAAGAGCAGCAATAAAAATATTCTTTACGGCATCAAGCCCTCGCTCGCCATTGATTGGGCGCCTTACATGGGCGTAGATTGGCGCCGCGCCGCTGAGACTTCCGTACCCTTGGCCAAGCTCAAGGAGTATGCACAACGACTGACCGAGGTTCCGGCCAATTTCAAGGTCCACCCCAGCGTCGAAAAGCTGCTCGCCGCGCGTCGTGAAATGGGCGAAGGAAAACTATCCCTTGACTGGGGCATGGCCGAGAATCTTGCCTATGCCTCATTGCTGGTGGAAGGCCATCCGGTGCGTTTTTCCGGCCAGGATTGCGGACGTGGAACGTTTGCGCACCGTCATGCCGTTTTGCACGATCAGAACCGCGAAAAATGGGATGCCGGCACTTATGTCCCGCTGCAACATATCGCGCCTGCGCAGGCCAAGTTTCTTATCATCGATTCGTTGCTTTCCGAAGAGGCGGTGCTGGGATTTGAATACGGCTATTCAACGGCGCAGCCTTTCGAACTGGTGATCTGGGAAGCCCAGTTCGGCGATTTCGCCAATGGCGCGCAAGTGGTGATCGATCAATTTATCGCAGCGGGCGAGGCCAAATGGGGGCGCATGTGCGGTCTCACCTTGTTCCTGCCGCACGGCTACGAAGGCCAGGGGCCGGAGCATTCGTCAGCGCGACTTGAACGCTTTCTCCAATTGTGTGCGGAACACAATATCCAGGTGGTCGTACCCTCGACGGCGGCGCAACTGTTCCACCTCCTGCGTCGCCAGGTAATCCGTCCCATGAGAAAGCCTCTCATCGTGATGATGCCCAAGTCGTTGCTACGCCGCAAAGAAGCGATGTCGCCCATTGACGATTTTGTCAAAGGCAAATTCCAGGTGGTGATAGGCGATGAAGGTAATCGCACAGACAGTAACGTTACGAAACTCAACGCTAAAAAAGTCAAGCGCCTGATTTTTTGTTCGGGCAAGCTGTACTTCGACATTGCTGCGGAGCGTAGCAAGCGCGCCATCGACGATATTGCTGTCATTCGTATCGAACAACTCTATCCGTTTCCGCATGATGAATTTGCCGCACAGATTGCGCTCTATTCCAACGCCAAAAGCGTCGTTTGGGCGCAGGAAGAGCCGGGCAATCAGGGTGCATGGCGCCTCATCCAGCATTATTTATTGCGCCATTTGCGCTCCGATCAGAAGCTGGGCTATGCGTTACGTCCTTCCAGCGCCTCGCCTGCGGTCGGACACCTCTCCATCCACAATGAGCAACAAAGAGTGATTATCGAATCAGCGCTCACCTGGGAGCAGGCCGAGGCGAAAATGTTGGATTAAAAAAGCTAAACGATAACAAAGGAAAAAATCATGCAAGTCGAAGTCAAAGTGCCGCAGCTTTCGGAATCGGTTTCGGAAGCTACCCTGGTGGCGTGGCACAAAAAAGAGGGCGAGGCGGTCAAGCGCGATGAAAACCTGATCGATATCGAAACCGACAAAGTCGTTTTGGAATTACCCGCGCCTGCTGACGGCGTGCTGGTGAAGATTGTAAAGGGCGACGCTAGCATGGTGACCAGCGGCGAACTGATTGCGGTCATTGATACCGCCGCAAAGGCGACAGTCGCCTCCGCACCGCCTGCGCCTGCCGCCATCGTGGCGGCTCAGCCTGCTACAGCAGCAACAAAGAATGCGGCCATGAGCCCGGCAGCGGCAAAGATCGCCAGCGAGAACAAGGTTGCCGTCGCCGATGTAGCAGGCAGCGGACGCGGCGGGCGCATCACCAAGGAAGACGTGGTGAACAAGATCAGCGCCCCCGCACCAGTCGCCACCTCAGCCATGCCCAGCGGTGAGCGCGCAGAGCAGCGCGTCCCCATGTCGCGCCTGCGTGCGCGCATCGCCGAGCGCCTGGTGCAATCGCAAGCGACGGCAGCCATTCTGACGACATTCAACGAAGTCAACATGCAGCCGGTTATTGATCTGCGCAATCGCTACAAGGAGAAATTTGAAAAAGAACATGGTGTGAAACTCGGCTTCATGTCATTTTTTGTCAAAGCCGCGACGCATGCCCTGAAGAGATACCCGATTGTGAACGCCTCTATAGACGGTAACGACATCATCTATCACGGCTATTTCGACATCGGCATCGCAGTCGGTAGCGAACGCGGGCTGGTGGTGCCTATCCTGCGCAATGTTGACCAGATGTCTATCGCCGCGATTGAAAAAGCCATTGCCGATTTCGGTCAACGCGCCAAGGACGGCAAGCTGACCATAGAGGATCTGACCGGCGGAACGTTTTCGATTTCCAACGGCGGCGTGTTCGGCTCTATGCTGTCCACGCCCATCATCAATCCGCCGCAAAGCGCCATACTCGGCGTGCACGCCACCAAGGAACGCGCTGTAGTGGAAAACGGCCAGATCGTCATCCGACCGATCAACTATCTGGCGCTGTCTTACGACCACCGCATTATCGATGGGCGCGAGGCGGTGCTTTCTCTGGTGGCGATGAAAGAAGCCCTGGAAGACCCCGCGCGCTTGCTGTTGGACATTTAAATCGGGCCGACACTAAATTGGCGCGCAAAAAATGGAAGCCCGCGAACCTGCTCAGGCAAGCTTTCTTTTTCGTCCTGGGATCGCTGCTGGTGGGATTCATGACCATTCAATTTGAGAAATTGCTAGGCGCATACCTGCCTAAACATTTTTCCGTTTCACTGGGGGTGGGGCTGGCGGTGGCGCTGGGCCTATGGGCGTTGCGAATCATGCGCCATCCGCCACGTCTGATGCGCAATGTCTCGCCCTGGATGGCAGGCTTCTGTGCAGGATTGGGCGTGCATTTGGCGCGGTTCTGGTTGAAGTAATGATTGCTTTGTATTGTTTCTTAATTTAAGACGGTTTCTTGACTCCATCACCCCCTCACCCCGACCCTCCCTTGCAGGGCGCGCTGTCCAATGCACTGGACAGCCGTTGCGCAGGCGGTTGGCATGCCAACCGAAACCCCTGCGCAA
>JAYWAM010000048.1:0-7217 GCA_043782425.1 Betaproteobacteria bacterium | reverse complement strand
CAAGGATGCCGGCGCTACGGTGTGTCGCCGCGCTGGTGCGCTAACGCAGCGCGGTACCCTGCATGCGACTGCGATAGATCGGCATGGGTACCGATATCGGCACTACCATCACCATTCAGGTAAACGATCCGATCTACCCCCTGTAGCGTGGAATAACGGTGCGCAATCACGATTGTGGTGCGACCTTGGCGTACAAAGGCCAAGGCTTGCTGCAAAGCTATTTCGGCTTGCGCGTCCAGCGCCGAGGTGGCCTCATCAAAGATCAATAAAGAGGATTTTTTCAGCAAGGCTTGCGCAATCGCAAGTCGCTGCCGCTGTCCACTGGACAGACGGGCGCCCTGCGCACCGAGTGTGGTCTCGTAGCCCTGAGGAAGTTGCACGATAAATTCATGCGCCTGTGCATGACGCGCTGCGGCCAGCATTTCCGCTTCGCTCGCCTCAGCGTTGGCGAGTAGTAAATTCGCGCGCACGCTGTCGTCGAGTAAAAATGGTTCCTGCCACACTACAGCCAGGTGTGCGCGTAGCGACGCCAGCTTCAACTCGCGCAGATCGTGGCCATCCAAAAAGATGGCGCCCTGACTGGGATCGTAAAAACGCAATAACAAACGGGCAAGTGTTGATTTGCCGCAGCCGCTGGCGCCGACCACGCCGATAAATTCGCCCGGATGGATGGTGAGATTGAAGCCGCTGAGTATCAGCGGTGAACCGGGATACGCGAAACTCACCTCCTCGAAATGGAGCGCACCAGATACCTCACTTAAGGTATGTGCGGGTACACGCTCTTTAACCATCGGCACGCTGTCCAAAATTTCCGCCACACGCGCTGCGGCAGCGGCACGGATTTGCGACTCGACCGGAATATTGGCCAAGCCTTGCAGGGGTCGCGCCAAATAGCCGGTATAGAGTAGAAAATTGATTAAGCCACCCAGGGTCAAGGCGCCGCGCCCGATTGCCTCCACACCGAGCACCACGAGCACGATGGCGCTCAACGCGGCTAACAATTCAAAGCTCACGACAAATGCATTCTGCGTGAGCAAATTGCGCATCGCGGCTTGGCGAAATTCGGAAAACAGTTGTGCAAAGCGTGCCAGCATTTTCGGCTCGGCGTTATATGAATTGATGCCCTGTAGATTGGCGAGCGACGCTTCTTCAAAGGCGCTCATTTCGCCCTGGCGGGCAAGAAATGCCCCTGAGGAGCGCCGCGTACGCGCGGAAAAGTAACGTTGATGCAACCAGAACAAGGGTAACAACGCGATGGCGACCAGCGTTAATTTTGGCTCGATCCACAGCAACACGGCGACATAGGCCAGAAAAGTCACGCCATAGGCAAACAATTGGCCGGGTACCAGCACCAACAACTGCGAAACACGGCTCACATCCTGTGCTAATCGTGTGAGCAAATCACCTGTGGCATAGCGTGTTTTAAGCGGTGTAGATAAAACCATTAGATGCGCATAGAGCGCGCGCCGAACGGCGAAAATCACGCGCTGTTCCATCCATTCGTACAAATAATAATTGGCATAGCGTAAGAGTTGCAGTAACACGACCAGCGCGGTGACCGCTAGAAAATAGCCTGGTAATGCCGCAAAACGACCGGCATGCAGCAAATCAAATCCATGTCCCACCATCCAAATCAGCGCCGCAGAACAGACGGTGACCCCGAGTATGACCAGCGCATTGAGCAATAAGCGTGTGACATCTGGCCTCAGAAAATGAGCGAACCGACGAATCGAATGTGCCAGCTTGACGGTGGGTATGTTCGCCACTTTGGATCGCACCCCGCGCCCTTAGCGCGCCGCAAACTCAAGTGTGAAACTATCGGTTGCGATCTTGAGCCGCGCTGCGCCGCCGAAGGGCAGGGTGATTTTGCGCGCTACATGGCCGAACGGCAGGCCGGTCAACACCGGGCCGGTATGCAGGCCACGCAGGGTTTCGAGCGCTTCTTCCAGGGAATAGGGATAACGTCCCGAAGTCGCTTCGCAAGCGGCGAAATTGGCGAGCACGATGGCTTTTTGTTTTCGCAGCACACCGGCGTGATAGAGCTGGTAGTACATGCGCTCAATGGCGTAAGGCTGCTCGTCTATTTCCTCGAGGAACAAAATGCCGCCGCGCACGTCGGGGAAGTAGGGCGTGCCGAGCAGGTGTGTCAGCAGCGACAGGTTGCCACCCCATATCGGACCTTCAATGGTTTGTGGCGCATAGCTGTGGGCCGATACAAACGGTCCGGCGCTGTGGGCTTGCCCCAGAATCACCGGCCAGAAGTTTGCCTCCATAAATTCATGATCGTCCTTGGTGGCGGGATCGACGCCGATGTTAGCGAAATCTATGGCAAGAAGCGGCCCCGAAAAGGTCACCAGCCCGGCTTTAGCCAGCGCCCCTAAGCTCAAGGCAGTCATGTCGCTGAAACCGCAAATTGCCTTGCCGCTGATTGCGACCGCCTGCCAGTCGATGTGATGCAACAGCCGCGACCAGCCGTAACCGCCGCGCGCCATTATCATCACGTCTATGGTGGGGTCGGCAATCAGGCGCTGAAAGCCCGCAAGGCGCTGCGCGTCGCTGCCTGCGAAATAGCGCCATTGCTTGAGAGTTTCTGGGGCGATGACAACACGGTGTCCCTTGCCTTCCAGGTAATTGACGGCGCGAGTAAGTTGCGCTTGGTCAACAACACCCGAAGGGGCGAAGACGCCGAAGCTGAGCGGGACGGAAAATGGCGCGGGGAGGGTGGTCATGGGGCACTGTTCATGCTTATGACGCCTCGCGTTGGCGCTGCGATTGCGCCAGCGCATCAACCACCGCGAGGGCGGTCATGTTGATGATGCGCCTGACGCTGGCGGTGGGGGTGAGGATGTGCACCGGTCTGGCGGCGCCGAGCAGGATAGGGCCGATGGTGATGCCGCCGCCGGCTGAAGTTTTGAGCAGATTGAAAGAAATGTTAGCCGCATCTAGGGTCGGCATGATGAGCAGATTGGCCTCACCCATGAGGCGCGAATTGGGGAACGAGGTGCGGCGCACTTCTGCGGAAAGCGCCGCATCGCCATGCATTTCGCCTTCGACTTCCAGATCCGGCGCGCGCTCGTTAATGATAGCCAGCGCCTTGCGCATTTTGAGTGCAGAGGGCGCATTACTGCTGCCAAAGCTCGAATGCGACAGCAGCGCTACCTTGGGGGTGAGCCCGAAGCGCCGCAACTCCTCAGATGCCAGCAATGTCATTTCCGCAATTTGTTCTGGTGTGGGGTCATGGTTGACGTAAGTGTCGCAGATGAACACGGTGCGTTTGGGCAACATCAGCACGTTCATCGCGTAATAATTGTTCACGCCAACTCGCTTGCCGATGACCTGGTCCACATAGTGTAGATGCAGTGCGTGCGTGCCGAAAGTTCCGCAGATCAAACCATCGGCATCGCCCTTGTGGATCAGCATAGTGCCGATCAAGGTATGGCGGCGGCGCATTTCGACCTTGGCGTATTGCTGCGATACGCCGCGGCGCTCAGTGAGGCGATGATATTCCTGCCAGTAATCGCGATAGCGTTCGTCCCATTCCGGGTTGACGATTTGAAAATCTTTCCCCGCTCGTATGCGCAAGCCAAAACGCTCGATGCGTTTTTCGATCACGCTCGGGCGGCCGACCAGAATCGGCAGCGCCAGGCCCTCATCGACCACCACCTGCACCGCGCGCATGACGCGCTCGTCTTCGCCTTCCGCATAAACAATTCTGCGAGGTGACTGCTTGGCCTTGGCGAACACCGGTTTCATCAGCAGGCCGGAGTGGTAGACGAACTGATTGAGGCGATCATGATAGGCGGCCCAATCGGTGATGGGGCTGGTGGCGACACCGCTTTCCATGGCGGCTTTCGCGACAGCGGGCGCGATTTTGACGATTAAACGCGGATCGAACGGCCGCGGAATAATGTAGTCGCGCCCGAAGCTCACTTCGTGCGCGCCGTAGGCCATAGCGACCACATCGGATTGCTCGGCCTTGGCAAGATCAGCGATGGCGTGGACGGCAGCGAGTTTCATGGCCTCATTAATGGTGGTGGCGCCGACATCGAGCGCGCCGCGAAAAATGAACGGGAAGCACAGAACGTTGTTGACCTGATTGGGATAATCCGAGCGGCCGGTGGCGATGACCGCATCGTCACGCACTTCACGGATTTGTTCGGGGAGAATTTCCGGCGTGGGGTTGGCAAGCGCGAGAATGAGCGGATTGGCCGCCATGCGTTTGACCATGTCCTGCTTCAGCACACCGCCCGCCGACAGTCCGAGAAACACATCAGCGCCGTCGATCACCTCACTTAACGTGCGCGCCTTGGTGACCTTGGCGTAACGCGCTTTGTTGGGGTCCATCTCCTCTTTGCGCCCCTGATACACCACGCCGGCAATGTCGGTGACCAGCATGTTTTCCATTTTCATGCCGAGTGCGATGAGCATATCCATGCAGGCGAGTGCGGCAGCCCCCGCGCCCGAGGCCACCAGCTTCACCTTGCCGATGTCTTTGCCGACCACGCGTAGACCGTTCACCACGGCTGCGCCGACAATGATGGCGGTGCCGTGCTGGTCGTCATGAAACACCGGAATTTTCATGCGCTCGCGCAGTTTTTTCTCGACGTAAAAACATTCCGGCGCCTTGATGTCTTCGAGATTGATGCCGCCGAAGGTCGGTTCAAGCGCGGCGACGATGTCCACCAGCTTATCGGGGTCAAGTTCGTTGACCTCGATGTCAAACACGTCGATACCGGCGAATTTCTTGAACAGCACCGCCTTGCCTTCCATCACCGGCTTGGCCGCAAGCGGGCCGATGTTGCCCAGCCCCAGTACTGCGGTGCCGTTAGTGATGACCGCCACCAGGTTGCCGCGCGCGGTAAAGTTACGTGCCTCGGCAGGGTTTTGCGCAATCGCCTCGCACACTGCTGCCACCCCCGGGGTATACGCCAGCGCAAGGTCGCGCTGTGTAGCCAGGGGCTTGGTCGGTGTGATCTCGATCTTCCCCGGATTAGGATAGCGGTGGTATTCAAAGGCGCTATTTTTGAGGTCGTCTTGCATGCGTTTTTTCTTTTATGGTTATTCTTGCAATGTTGATTGTTTGTGATTTTAGCATGCGCGCCCTTGATGCAGCTTGACTTAGCCGCCTTACAAATATAAAGTGCTAGTAAGGTAACGAGGAGTGCAATCATGTTTGTCAAAGTCACCACTAAACGGCAAGTCACTTTCCCCGCCCGCGTCCTCGATGCGCTCGGCGTGAAGCCCGGCGGCAGTTTGGAGCTGGAGGAAAGCCCGGATGGCTTTATCCTTCGTGTACGCGCCATAGACTCGACCTGCCTTGCGCCGCTTCGTGGCAAGCTGCGCAGGGGCAAGGGTACGTTTGACCTCGAAGCCTTTCGTGACAAGCCCCATGGCCGCGCGCTTCGGGATTGATACTTCTATCCTCGTCCGGCTGGCGACCGGCGACCCGGAGGACGGTTTCAAACTTTGTGTACGCAAGCTCACCGCGCTCGTCGAGGATGACGATGCCGAGGTGTTCGCATCTAACCAGGTTATCGGAGAGGCTTATATCGCCCTACAGCACCACTATGGCGTTTCCAAACTCGATGCCCGCGCCGCACTGATTAGTGTATTGAAAAGCGGTCTGGTCGCCCCGCTTAATGGCCCTGGTGTGTTCGCTGCACTTGAATCCGCCAGCGGCTGCGGTCTGCTTGATCGTCTTATCACCGACGACTACCGCCGGGCTGATCTTGTCACCCTCACCCTTGACCGCAAGATGGCCGCTTTGCCGCAAGCGCGTCGCCTTTAGGTAAAAGGCGCCAGGGTCGCTTTTTTACCACAGGCAGAGCGAACTGACTCTGAACTTTGCATAAGCCGGACTAGCCGGAACCAAAAACGATTCTCGCGCCAAGACGCAAAGACGCAAAGACGCAAAGAAAAACAAAAAACGGGGTTGATTTTCTTTGCGCCTTTGCGTCTTGGCGCGAAAATTCTTCTCACAAATTGCGTAGATTTAACTGATAAGAGACTAAAGAAAATGATGCGCTACCTCCTTACCCTGCTGTGTTCGATTTTTCTCAATCATGTTCAGGCCCAGACCTCACATGAAGTAGCGCCGCCAACCATTGCGGCGCGCGCTTTCGTGCTGCTCGATACGCAGTCGCACAAAGTGCTCGCTGCGCAATCGCCTGCCGAACGCTTTGAGCCCGCCTCACTCACCAAGTTAATGACCGCCTATCTGGTGTTTGGCGCCATCAAGGATAAAAAACTCAGTGTGACGCAAACACTGCCCGTTTCAGAGCGCGCATGGAAGGCCGAAGGCTCACGCATGTTCATCGAGCCGCGCAAGCCGGTAACAGTTGATGAACTGCTGCGCGGCATGATAGTGCAATCCGGCAACGACGCCTCTATCGCCCTGGCCGAGGGCGTGGCTGGATCGGAGGATAGCTTTGCGCAACGCATGAACCAGCAGGCATTAAAACTGGGGATGAAAGACAGCAACTTCCTTAACGCCACGGGATTGCCTAATGCGCAGCATTACTCCACAGCAGAAGATCTCGCCAAGCTCGCCGCCGCCTTGATCCGCGATTTTCCCGAAGAATACAAACTCTATTCGCAAAAGGAATTCAGCTACAACAAAATCACCCAGGCCAATCGTAATCGCCTGCTGTGGCTCGACCCTTATGTCGATGGCGTGAAAACCGGCCACACCGAAGCGGCGGGCTACTGCCTGATCGCCTCGGCCAAGCGCGGCGAAGGCGAAAACGCCAGACGTTTGCTTTCCGTAGTGCTGGGCGCGGGTTCTGATTCCGCGCGCGCGCAGGAAAGCCAGAAGCTGCTTAACTATGGCTTTCTATACTTCGATACGCGCCGCCTGTACAAAAAAGGCGAAGCGCTTTCCACCCCGGAAATTTTCAAAGGCACGCAGAGCAGCGTAAAACTCGGTTTCGACAGCGACGTGTGGTTAACATTGCCCAAGGATAAATTCACCGGCCTTAAAGCGACGCTCACCACCGGCCGACCGCTGCTCGCGCCGTTGGCGCTGGGCCAGAAAGCGGGGATAATGAAACTCACCAAAGACAACGCCACGCTCGCAGAATTACCGGTGGTGGCGCTGGAAGACGTGCCGCTCGCAGGCTTCCTGGGTCGTGGCTGGGACACCATCAGGCTGCTGTTCCGCTAAGGAGTCTCTGGCCTCAAATATGATAGTCATGCTGAGAAATGCGAGAACCCGTCGT
>JAYWAM010000047.1:0-2742 GCA_043782425.1 Betaproteobacteria bacterium | reverse complement strand
ACGCCGCGCTGTGAAAGCATGTGGAAAGTATCGCGCGCACTATGCCCGACGGCCAACACAACGTGAGCGGTGACTATGCGTTCGCCGCTCGCCAGGACTACAGCGCGCACTTGTCCTTCTGCCTGAGCAGCATCGCCCTGCTTTTCGATTTCGATATCCGTGACCTTGCACTGGAAACGGATTTCCCCGCCCAGCGCTTCTATCATTGCGCGCAGATTTTCCACCACACCCACCAGCCTGAAGGTGCCGATATGCGGCTTGCTGACATAAAGAATTTCCGGCGGCGCGCCGGCTTTGACGAACTCGGTGAGAACTTTGCGCCCGTAATGGCGCGGATCCTTGATCTGGCTATGCAGTTTGCCATCGGAAAACGTACCCGCACCGCCCTCGCCAAACTGTACGTTGGATTCGGGATCGAGAATCGATTTGCGCCACAGCCCGAAGGTGTCCTTGGTGCGTTCGCGCACCGCTTTGCCGCGTTCGAGAATTATGGGGCGTAAGCCCATCTGTGCGAGAAGCAGGCCGGCGAACAAGCCGCACGGCCCAGTGCCGATCACGACCGGTCGTGCGCAGGGAATGTTCGCGGGCGCCTGTACAACGAACTTATAGCTGCTGTTCGGCGTGGGCGATACTTGGCGGTCATCTTTTAAGCGCTTGAGCAGCGCCGCTTCATTGCGCGTTTCAACATCAAGCGTGTAAATGAAGTGAATGGCTGAACGCTTGCGCGCATCGACTGCGCGGCGAAAAATGCTATAGCCGATCAATTCGCTGGCAACGATTCCCAGCCGCCTGAGAATGGCGGCGTGAATCTCGCCTTCGGCATGATCGAGAGGGAGTTTTACTTCAGTCAAGCGCAGCATGGGGTTTGCGAAGCACCGGAAATGTTCAGCCGCCACAATTTGGCGCCGAGGTAGGATGCTATTTTAGCGAAACACGCGACTACAAAGTAGCCGCTGAAACCGGGCGCTGTTCAAACTGATGTGGAAGCGTGTTGCTGCAACACGCATTGCTACACGCAGAAGCCATGAGCTTTGGGCGTAGGGCGGTCTTGTCCGCCGCATCATGACAGAGCGAGTGCGATCAAGTGATGGTTTGGCGGACAAGTCCGCCCTACATGTTGCTGGTTACGTGAAATGGCGTGGTATCCGCCTGTGAGTTACGGTTTCTCCCGTCCCATCATCGTCAGCCGCCTCCATCAGCATGTCGCCAATCTCGCTGATCGACAGCCACGGGTACTTGCGCGTGAGAGCGGCGATCTGTTCAGCGCCTGAGATGAAATCGCACCAATTGTTTTTTGCCTGTATCGTTATCATATTCGCTCCTCCATTGGGTTTAGCCATTTATACCCCAGTAGGGTTACGGAAAGATGACCGCAACGGATGCACACGCGCTGGTCTCGATATTTTTGAATTCGCCCGGTGCGGCTGTATCATTCAATACCCAGCGTGCTTTAACCAATGGAAATCCTCATGAATAGCATTCAATACAACGTTGCCTCACGCATGCGCAGTGTTTCGTCCTCCGCAATTCGCGATCTGCTCAAGCACGCAACCGAGCCCGGCATGATTTCAATGGCCGGTGGACTCCCGTCGCCCGCCTTGTTCGACCTTGAGGGCTTGAGCGAGGCCAGCGCCGAGGTGATGCGCGCTGCGCCTTTAGCGGCGCTGCAATACGGCGTCACCGCCGGGCAGCCCGATTTGCGCCAAGCGCTCGCTAAATTGATGGCGACGCGCGGTGTAACGGTGGAAGCGGACAGGATGATTGTCACCACCGGTTCGCAGCAGGGGATAGATCTCTTGGCACGCGTCATGCTCGACAAAGGCGACATCGTGTGTCTGGAACGCCCCTCCTACCTGGCGGCGATCCAGACTTTCGCGCTGGCCGAGGCGGAGTTTGCCGGAGTCGGCATGGATGAGAGCGGCATGCAGGTCGATGAGCTGGAGCAACTGCTGACGCAAAGTAAGCGCAAACCCAAGCTCATCTACACTGTCGCAACTTTTGCCAACCCTTCGGGCGCGACCCTGGCGCTGGAGCGCCGCAAGAGGCTGTTGCAACTGGCGCTCAAGCATCAGGTATTTGTCCTCGAGGATGATCCCTACGGCGAGTTGCGCTCACGCGGCCAGCCACTGCCGCCGCTGATTGCGCTGGCCAAGGATATTCCCGGCGCAGAGGCGTGGTGTGGTTATCTTTCGACGCTATCGAAAATTCTCGCTCCCGGCTTGCGCATCGGCTGGTTGATTCTTCCACCCGCGCTGCACAATTTTGCGGAAATCGCCAAGCAAGGTTTGGACTTGCACACTTCCACCTTCACCCAGGCGGTGGCGGCGCGCTATCTCGAATCGGGCCGCCTGGCGCTACGTTTGCCCGCTATACGCGCCAGTTACCAAGCACGCAACGAGGCGCTCGCAGCCGCCTTGAAGCGCCATCTCGGCGGCGCGCTTTCCTATGTGCAACCCGACGGCGGCATGTTCCTGTGGGCGAAATGGAACGATAGCGCTATCAATTCGACAGTGTTGCTTGATTATGCGCTTGCCGAGAAAGTGATTTTTGTTCCGGGTGAACATTTTTATGCGACTGCACCGGAAAAGCACACTATCCGCCTCAGCTTCGCCACCCCGTCACCCGAGCAACTCGATGAAGCCATCAGGCGGCTGGCGCTTGCGCTGGAGAAAATGCGCGCCGCGAAAACGGCAAGAGCGGCGTAGGGTGCGCTTGCGCACCATGCGTAACGGTGCGCAAGCG
>JAYWAM010000046.1:0-2744 GCA_043782425.1 Betaproteobacteria bacterium | reverse complement strand
GTCTCTTATCAGTAAAATTTTCGCAATTTGTGAGAAGAATTTTCGCGCCAAGACGCAAAGACGCAAAGAAAAACAAAAACGGGGTTGATTTTCTTTGCGTCTTTGCGTCTTGGCGCGAGAATCGTTTTTTGGTTCCGGCTCGTCCGACTTAGGGTGAATAAAGACTGCCAAGCAGTAAGAAATTCACGGCAAACACGCCCTAAATCCGCTGCGCCAGGCTCACGGTGAAAACGCCCCACTCGTCGATGCGCTGCTCAAGTTTACGAAAGCCTGCGGCGGCGACCAATTTATCCATCTCCGCCTGGGTGCGGCGTCGCATGACCCATGCCGTCCCCTGGCGATGGCTGGTAAGCGCGCGTGCGATTAATTCAAGCTGCGGATGCCACGGTTGTCCGGTGTAGAGCAGATAGCCTCCCGGCGCAATTGCGGCGCTCAGGCCCTCGAGCGAGCGGCGCACCATGGCGTTATCGGGAAACAGCTCGTACAGTCCGGATACTATGCCTATGGTGGGGCGCGGCGTTACGGCGGCGATGCTGTCGCGGTCAAATGCATCGGCCTTCACAAATTGCGCAATATCCTGAAGCCCTTTTTGCTGGATTAATGCCCCCCCCTCGCGCACATTGATATCGCTGTAGTCGCGCAACACAATCGATGCGGGCTTAAGCGCAGTGCTGTCGATGGCCTCCAGCACATAGCGGCCATGCCCGGCGGCGATATCCACGATGTGCAGCGGCATGTTGGCGTTTTTCACCCGCGTCATGGTGCTGCGCAACAGCTCTTCCATATTGCGCTTGCGTTGGCGTATGCCGCGCCAGCCGATGGAATTGAGATAGAACCAGTCGATCAATTTTCCCAGCGGCGTGACGCCCGTCGGTCGGTTGCGGTAAACGTAGTCGAGCGTGCTGCCCGAATCGAAGCCGGTGCGGTGTCCCAGTTGTATGCCCGCCGACAACACGCCGCCCACTTTCATCCACATGCGCGTCATGGCCCAATACAGACCACGCGCCGACCAGGCGGGCAAAGGCACAGCAAGTGCATCGGCCTCATCCTTGGTGGGGCCTGACCGATGCGCATCCAGCAGGTTCGGCTGTTGCGGCGCTTGCGCAAAGAGACGCACAATAAACTCGCGCGCCTTGGCGACGGCCAGATGGCGGTCTTTTTCGCCGAGGGTATCGTGATAAAAACCCGGCAGCACATGTTTTTCTTTCACGCTGCTGCTGAGTGCGTCAAAGAACGCATGCTGCGGCCCGTGATGCACCACCCAATCGTCGCCGGAAATTAAAAGCTGAGTCGGTACATGGATCGCCTGGGCATCGGCAACGATGCGCTCGGCGGTGTCGTACAAGGCAAGCAGGATGTTGACCGAAATGGGCCGCGAGATCAGCGTGTCGTTGTTAAAACTGGCGATACGTTGCGCATCATGGGTGAGAAATTTCGCCTTGACATAGCTGTTAACGAAGAAATTGCCGCGCAATTTCTGCATCAACCGCAAACCGCTGCGCGCGAACGGCACATAGAGCTTCACCTTGAAGGCAGGCGAGGCCAGCACCATGCAGCGGATGCGCGGCGCATAGTCATGCACCCAGGTGGAAATCACCACAGCGCCGACACTCTGGGCAATCACCGCGATATCCTCGATGGCGAAGCCGTATTTTTGCGTGATGTTCTCGATAAACGTCTGCACATCGCGCACGGAAGTGCCCAAGCTGGGGCTGTAGCCGCGCTCGCCCGGTGAGCGCCCATGCCCGCGCGCATCCCAGGCAAAGAAGGCAAAATCAGCAAGATCGAGTTCATCAGCCAGATGCGCCATGCGCGCGGAATGCTCGTGACCGCGATGAAACATCACAATGGCCCCTTTTGCTTGCGCCGTGGCTGCGGGCCAATGGCGGTAAAAAAGCGCGTTGTTATCGTGAGTCTGGAAGGTGCTTTCGATTACGCGTCGCGCAGTGCTCATGATTTTCCTTTTTTCGAGTTCAGGTTTTAGGCGTCAATTCGTTCAGACCAGCGCGCATGCGCTTAAAAATTGTCAGGGTAAGTGCTACTGCCAATAGCGGCATCAGCCACACCAGCCATTCCGGAAGCGCAGAAGTCACAGCTACCCCCAGCCCCAGCGCGCCGAACACAAAGGCGCGATCACTCTTTCCCATCGGGCCATCATAGCGGCGCGAGGCGCCCAGCGCAGCGCCAACGACACCGACAAATTCGGACAGTAGCGCGAGAAAAATAACACCGACTACCCACCCTGCTGAAAAAGGCGCAACGAAGGCAAACGGCAGGTAAAGCGCAGCGTCCGACACCACATCGGTCAGCTCATTGAGATAGCCGCCGAGATGGGATTTTTGACCGAACTCGCGCGCCAGCATACCATCAACCGCGTTCAGGGCCATGCGAATAAACATCCATGCCGGAATGGCGGCAAACCACACGCGCGGCGTTTCAGGCAGGTATAGGAAAACACCTAGCGCCAGCGAGACGAAGCAGGCGCTCAGCGTCACCTGATTTGCCGTCACGCCGCACTGGTGCAGCCATGCGACCAGAGGGCGAAGCAGGCTTTGGAAACGCGGCTTAAGTTGGTAGATGCTCAATTGCAGTAGTCTCCCCAAAAACTAACGGCCAAGTCATCGGCATCGCATCACTACGCAAAAGCATAGCAGCATTAGCGGGACGAATTTGTTCTTGTTGCCGATTCCATTACAGACAGTGCCGTAGGGTGCGCTTGCGCACCAACGGTAATGGTGCGCAAG
>JAYWAM010000045.1:0-7245 GCA_043782425.1 Betaproteobacteria bacterium | reverse complement strand
CCGCCAATAATTATCCGCAGGATGCACTATCCCGCGAGACGCAAGTTTCGCGGGCTTTTGCTATTCGCGCGTCACTCTTTCCACCAGCTTGATGTAGGCTTTTTTCGCATCATCTGCACTCATGCCCTTGAGCTTGCTCCAGGCGTCAAATTTGGCGCCGCCGGCAAAGTCCATGAACCCTGGCCGCTCGCCCGTGACATCACCCACCGTAGCCTGCTTGAAATGCGCATAAAGCTTGAGCTTCAGGTCGTTGCCGGGGTCTTTTTTAGCTTGGGTCACTTGCTTGGACGCCGCCTCGAACTGCTTGTTGAGATCTGCCATACACTCCTCCAAAAAGGTTGATTGAAAGTCGTTGTTACAGGTACTCTAGCGGATTAGGCACTGTGCCGTAAATCCCTGCACAACAAGAAAACAAGGCTTTCCATGGCAAACCGCGAGCGCATTTCTGGAGTAGACACGGCCTGGCTCCGCATGGAGCACCCCACCAATCTGATGATGATAGTGGGCGTCTTGATGTTTAACGAAAAAATCAGCCTGGCGCAGGTGCGCAAGATTCTCGAAGCCCAATGGCTGACGTTTCAGCGCTTCAAGCAAAAAGCCATTCAGGACCCCACCGGCGCGTGGTGGGAAACTGACGACAACTTTGACATCAAGAATCATCTGCGCAAGGTGCGGCTGCCAGGCAAGGCGGGGAAAAAAGAACTGGAAGACCTGGTGAGCGCGCTTGCCAGCAAGGGCCTGGATTTCTCGCGTCCTTTGTGGGAATTCACGCTGGTGGAAAACTATCGCGGCGGAAGCGCGCTGATACAACGCATCCACCACTGTTACGCAGACGGCATTGCGCTGATCGGCGTAATGCTGTCGCTCACCGGCAAAAGCGCGCAGGAAAGCCTGTTGCTGCAACAAGCTTCGCTCAAGCGCCCGCGCAAGCAAAACATGGATTTCTGGGCTTCCGTCACGCAGCCAGTGGCAGGCGCGTGGAAAGGCGCGATGAAACTGACGCGCGCTCTGATCGAGCAGGGAATCGAGATCGCGCGCGATCCGGGCACCGCGCGTGAACTTGCCATGAAAGGCATCGATCTGGCCGAAGAGCTGCGCAAAATCGCCACCATGACCAGCGATTCGCCCACGCGCTTCAAAGGCACGCTCGGCGTGCCCAAGCGCGTGGCGTGGGCTGATCCGCTGCCGCTGGAGGAAGTCAAGATCATCGGCAAAATACTCGGCGCCTCGATCAATGACGTGCTGCTTACCACCGCCGCAGGCGCGCTGCGCGACTATCTGGCCGCCAAGGGTGATGCCACCGATGGCGTGGAGTTGCGCGCAGTTGTGCCGGTAAATTTGCGCCCGGTACAGAAGGCCACCAATCTTGGCAACCAGTTTGGGCTGGTATTTGTCGAGCTTCCCGTCGGCGAGGCCGATCCCCTGGAGCGTCTCAGGTTGGTCAGGGAACGCATGCTGGCGCTGAAGGGATCTTATCAGCCGGTTGTGGCTTTCGTGTTACTCAGCGCCATTGGCCTGGGACCAAAAATTCTTCAAGATCAGGTCGGCAATCTCATCGGGCGCAACGCCACTGCGGTGATGACCAATGTTCCCGGACCGTCACACCCTATCTATTTTGCCGGCAAGGAAATCGTCGAACTCGATTTCTGGGTGCCGCAGTCGGGCGGCATGGCTATGGGGGTTTCGATCTTATCGTATAACGGCAAGGTGCAATTTGGTTTGATTACCGATGCCGGACTGGTGCCCGATCCGGACAATATCATCAGCCGCTTCGGCGATGAATTTGAGAAGCTGGTGCTATCCACCCTGATGGGTCCCTACGGCCCGGAATTTGAGCCCGAACTGGAGCAGGCGTTTGGCGATCCACAGAAGGCTAGCGCCGAAGCTGCGCCTGCGGGCGTGAAGCGCGTGCCTAAGCGTTTTAGAAAGTAGCCTGCCACGGCAGCCTATCCAGATCGACATTGCCGCCGGTCAGCACAATGCCGACGCGCTTACCTTTGACATCGAGGTTGCCTTCGAGAATCGCTGCCAGCGGCGGGCAGCAGGAAGGCTCGATGATGATTTTCATCAGCTCCCAGGTTAGCCGCATGGCGCTGATGACGTTTTCTTCGCTGGCCAACACGATGTCATCGACATTTTTCTGGATGAGGGCAAAACTTTTGTCGCCGAGCAAGCTGCGTAGTCCGTCGCACAGGGTATGGGGTGTTGCCGACATCACCATATTCCCGCTCTTGAAAGAACGATAGCCATCATCCGCCCCGGCCGGTTCGGCGCCGATAACCTGGATTTTTGCATTGATACCTTTCACCGCCACCGCTGTGCCCGACAGCAAGCCGCCTCCGCCTAAAGGCGTTATCACCATATCCAGGCCGGGGATATCCTCAAGCAATTCCAGCGCGGCGGTCCCCTGCCCTGCGATCACACGATAGTCGTTATAGGGGTGCACCATCTCCATCCCTAGCTCGTCTACGAGCCGGGCGGCGGCCTGTTCGCGCGCGCTCACCGTCGGCGCGCAATAAACGATTTTGCCGCCGTAAGCTTGCACTGCCAGCTTCTTAATTTCCGGGGCATTGTCGGGCATCACAATGTGGGCGACGATGTTGCGTTTTGCTGCGGCCCACGCCAGGGCTGCGCCGTGATTGCCAGAGGAGTGCGTGACCACGCCGCGCTTGGTCTGCTCATCCGTTAGCGAAAAAATGGCATTGCACGCACCGCGCGCCTTGAAGGCCGCCACCTTCTGAAAATTTTCACACTTGAAAAAAAGTTCTCCGCCGGTTTTGCGATTGAGTATGGAGTTGGTCAACACCGGCGTACGGTGGATGTGCGGCTTGATGCGCGCATGCGCTGCGCGGATGCTTTGTAAATTGGGGGGGTACATAGTGTCAAACCTTTGCTCCATGTTGGCAACGCTTCAATAATTCCGGTTTGCGATAATTACAGCAATAATTTTATCGGATGTAGGAGCGGGCTTGCCCGCGAAAACCAACGCCAATTCATCGCGGGCAAGCCCGCTCCTACACCCCTACTGTTTTAATGCAAGCTGGAATCAAACCTCATGGCTGAACTCTTCCGCACCGGTAGCATCGCCATTGTCGGTCGACCGAACGTCGGCAAGTCTACCCTGCTCAATCAGATCATCGGCCAGAAAGTCAGCATCACTTCGCGCAAGGCACAGACCACGCGCCATCGCATTGCCGGTGTGCTGACAGAGGCTGATACGCAATATATTTTTCTCGATACGCCGGGCTACCAGAAGCTGCACCAGAATGCCCTGAATAAATTGTTGAACCGCACCGTTTCGCAGACCCTGGAAGAAGCCGATGTTGTGGTGATGGTGGTTGAAAGCCTGCTGTTCGACGAACGCGATGAGGCAGTGCTCAAGCTGCTGCCTAGCGGGCGCCCGGTGGTGCTGGCGGTCAGCAAAGTGGATCGCGTCAAGGATAAAGCGCGCCTGTTACCTTTTCTCAAGACGATGGCGGCGCGCTTCAAATTTGCCGCAGTGGTGCCGGTGTCGGCCAAGCAGCGCCACCAATTGGATGCTTTGAAAAAAGTGGTGCGCGAGTATTTGCCGCAAAGCCCGGCGCTGTTTGACGCAGATGACTTCACCGACCGCTCCGAGCGTTTTCTGGCGGCGGAGTTCATCCGTGAAAAAGTATTTCGTTACCTGGGCGACGAGCTACCCTATTCAGTCAGTGTGGTCATCGAGAGTTTCGAGCAGGAAGGCAATCTGCGCCGCATCAACGCCGCCATCATCGTCGAAAAAGACAGCCAGAAAGCCATACTGATCGGCAAGGGGGGCGAGCGTCTCAAGCAGATCGGCACCGAGGCGCGGCTCGATCTGGAAAAGCTTTATGGCGCACGCATTTATCTCGAGCTGTGGGTGCGCATCAAGAAGGGCTGGGCGGATGACGAAAAGCTGGTGAGACAATATGGCTACGAGTAGTGCGGGCGATGCCGATGTTGCCTTCGTTCTGCATACCTATGCGTACCGCGAAACCAGTCTCCTGATCGAGGTATTCACGCGCCGCCGTGGCCGGCTGAGCCTGATCGCCAGGGGCGCACGCCGTCCGCGTTCCGCGTTGCGCGGCATTTTGCTTCCGTTCCAGCCGTTAAGCATTGCGTGGTTCGGCAAGTCCGAATTGAAAACCTTAAAAACCGCCGAGTCGCAGCGCATTTATCCGCAGCTTGCTGGTGCTGCGCTGCTGTCGGCTTTCTATCTTAATGAGCTGATGCTCAAGCTCGCGCAGCGCGAAGACCCGCATGAAGGCTTGTTCGATGCCTACGATGCCGCGCTGCTGGGGCTACAGCCGACGGCGCGCGAGGCGGACGGCGAAAATGCTGCGACGGCGCGCCTCAAGCGCATCGCCGCCGCGTTGCGGCGCTTCGAAAAGCTGCTGCTCAAAGAGCTGGGTTACGGTCTAATGCTGGAGCACGAAGCGGAAAGCGGCGCTCCCGTGGTCGCGCATAGGCGTTACCGCTATGTGGTGGAAAAAGGCCCGATGGCGGCGCAGCCTGGCGCGGGCGCCACGCACGATGCAGTACAATTGTCCGGCAAGACGCTGCTGGATCTGTCACGCGACGACTATGACGATCCTGTCACAGCGCAGCAAAGCAAGCAGTTGATGCGTTTTGTGCTGAATCATTTTCTCAATGGCGTGCAGTTGCATACACGCCAGCTCATCAAAGAACTTCAACAGGGCTAAATCCTCCTATGCTGGAACTCGGCGTCAACATCGATCACATTGCCACTATCCGCCAGGCGCGGCGCACCTACGAGCCCGATCCGGTGTGGGCCGCATTGGAAGCCCATCTGGGCGGCGCCGACGGCATCACCGTGCATCTGCGCGAAGACCGGCGCCATATCCAGGATGAAGATGTGCGCCGCTTGCGTGAGCTCACGCATATCAAGCTCAATCTCGAAATGGCCGCTACCGATGAAATGCTCGCCATCGCTGTACGCATTCGTCCGGAAATGGCCATGCTGGTTCCCGAAGGACGCCATGAGGTCACCACCGAAGGCGGGCTGGATGTGGCGGGCCAGGAAAGCAAACTCAAGCAGGCGGTGGCCAGGCTGGCGCAGGCTGGAATCGTCAGCAGCGTCTTCATCGATGCGCAAATCAAGCAAGTTGAAGCCGCCGCGCGCATCGGCGCCAGGGTGTGCGAAGTGCACACCGGCCCCTACGCGCATGCTTTTCATACCCAGGGCCGCGATGCCGAAAGCGCTGCGGTGTTTGCTGAACTGGAAAAAATTCGTCTGGCGGGCGATGCGGTTCGTGCGCTGGGAATGCGCTTCAATGCCGGCCACGCGCTCAACTATTTCAACGTCAAGCCGGTTGCCGCTCTCACGGGCGTGCGCGAGTTGCACATCGGTCACGCCATTGTGAGCCGCGCTGTTTTCGTCGGCATGCGTGATGCGGTGCGTGAGATGAAGTCGCTCATACTGCAAGCCAGTGCCTGACAAATTTGTTTCATGGCACTTGCCATGATTTTCGGCATCGGAACAGACCTGGTTTCACAGGAGCGCATAGCAAGAAGCTTGCAGCGTTTTGGGGATGGCTTCCTGGCGCGCATTCTCACTGAGCGTGAACAGGCGCAGCTTGCCGCCAAACCGCGCGTCGGCGCGCAGTTGATCCGCTTTGTCGCGCAGCGCTTTGCCGCCAAAGAGGCGTTCTCCAAGGCCTTGGGCACCGGGATGAAGCAGGGCTGCGGCTGGCGCGACGTGGGCGCCAACAACGAGGCTTCGGGCAAGCCGCTGCTGCATGTTTCTGCTGCGATGCAGGAGCGCCTGCAAGCGCTGGGTATCAACGCCATGCATGTTTCACTTTCCGATGAAGCAAACTTAAGCATTGCGGTAGTCATTCTGGAGAAAAAATTGTGATCGGCAACTATCCCCTGGGCCCCGTCATGCTCGGTGTGAGCGCACTCGAGTTGACTCAGGTTGAACTTGAGAGGCTGGCCCATCCCCTGGTCGGTGGCGTCATTCTGTTTGCGCGTAACTACGCGTCACCCGCCCAGCTTAAGGCGCTCACCAGCGCCATCAAGGCGCTGCGTACGCCGCAACTGCTGATCGCCGTCGATCACGAAGGCGGCCGCGTGCAGCGCTTGCGCGATGGCTTTACCCTGATTCCAGCGATGCGTGAATTGGGCAACCTGTGGGATCGCGAGCGCACGGGCGCCAGCGCGATGGCGCAAAAAACCGGCTATGTGATGGCAAGAGAGCTCGCCGCGCACGGCGTCGATTTCAGCTTCGCGCCGGTGCTCGATATTGACCACGGCAATTCCAGCGTGATCGGCAATCGCGCCTTTCACAATCACGCCGAGGCGGTGGCGGAGTTGGCGTGCGCACTACAGGCGGGGCTGCGTGACGGCGGCATCACCACCGTAGGCAAACATTTTCCGGGGCACGGGTTCGCGCGCGCCGATTCGCATGTCACCGTTCCTGTGGATGAGCGTTCGTGGGCTGTCATCGAAGCTAACGATCTGCTTCCCTTCAAGTGCATGACTGAGGCCGGCATGGGTGCAGTGATGCCTGCGCATGTGATTTATACCCAGGTTGATACTCAGCCCGCCGGATTTTCCACAAAATGGCTGAAAGAAATTTTGCGCGGCAAACTGGGATTTAGCGGCGCCATCATCAGCGACGATCTCGGTATGGAAGGCGCCAGCACGGTAGGCGGTCTGGTAGAACGCGCCAGGGCAGCCCTTGCCGCAGGGTGCGATTTGATCATTTCCAGCAACGATCACGTCGCCGCCGACAAGCTGCTGGCGCAGCTTGATTTCACCGCCCCCGGGGAGAGTCAGGCCAGGCTGGAAAATCTGCGCGCGCGGCAACATGCCGACTTGCAGGATGCATCCTACCTCTTGGCGCGCGAGGAAGTGGTGCGTTTTGCGCAGAGTGTCATGACTCCGCCAACAGCGCCCGCGCCGAACGACATCGTAGCTAATCTTTGAGAAAGTGCTTGACGCTATTGGCAACGCGCGGGCCAGATCATGATTGAGAATTTCCCAATTTGTGACAGCCCCACCCTCCCTTGCAGGGCGCGCAGTCCGCTGCATCGGACTGCCGCTTCGCAGGCGGTTGGCATGCCAACCGAAACCCCTGCTACGCCCCCCGCCCTCTCCACCGGAACGGGAGAGGGTCGGGGTGAGGGGGTCGTGGAATCAAGGAACTGTCGTGAAATAGGAAAAGATCAATAAGCAACCTGACGTGGCCGCGTTAAAGTAGGCCCCGCCCTCTCAGTGGTG
>JAYWAM010000044.1:0-2750 GCA_043782425.1 Betaproteobacteria bacterium | reverse complement strand
CGGGCAAGCCCGCTACGGGTAGCCAGATTTATTCACGTTTTTTAATTTGACCTACCTTTTAGCCCACCTTTCCACCCCTCCACGGATCCCCTTTGTTTCCCACCTCATTCAAAAAAATTCTTGCTGTACTGCTCATTGTTCCCTTGTCGGGGCTGGCGCAAAACCTGCCGGAGCTGGGCGATGCGTCCGACGCATCGCTCTCCGAAGGTGAGGAACGCAACATCGGCAAACGCATCATGCTCGAGGTGCGTAGCGACACAGCGTACGTAGACGATCCAGAACTGGTGGACTATGTCGCCGAGCTCGGCAACAAATTGGTGCTATCGGGCAAGACCGAGCGGCGCGAATTTGAATTTTTCCTGCTGCAAGACGATTCGATCAACGCCTTCGCGCTGGTCGGCGGTTTTGTCGGCATACATACCGGGCTGATTCTTGCTTCGCAAAACGAATCCGAACTGGCAGGTGTGATGGGCCATGAAATCTCGCACATCCTGCAACGCCACCAGGCGCGCGGCATAGCCGGACAAAAGGGCAGCACGCTGGCTTCAATGGCCGCGCTCGCGGTAGCAATCCTGGCTTCACGCGGCGGCGGCGCCTCGCAGGTTCCCGAAGCCGCCGTAGCGACGGCCACGGCGATCGGCATCCAGGGCCAGCTTGATTACAGCCGTGAGTTTGAGAGTGAAGCAGACAGAATGGGGCTGGGCATCATGGAACGCGCCGGCTTCGATGCGCGCGGCATGGTGAGTTTCTTCGAGCGCCTGCAACGCGCCAACCGCCATAACGACGGCAAAGCGCCCGGATATTTGCGCACTCATCCGCTCACCACCGAGCGCATTGCAGAAATGCAAAATCGCGTTAGCGCCATGCCGGTTAAGAGCGTCCCCGACAGCATGGATTACCAATTCGCCCACGCCAAACTGCGCGCACAAGCTGGCTCCGCAAACGACGCGCTCGAGTATTTTCGCGCCACGATTGCGGCCAAAACCATCCTGCGTTCCAAGGCGGATGTGTATGGCCTGGCGCTGGCGCTGAAACGCAATCGCGATTTTACCGCCGCAGAAAAAGAGCTGGCTTCGATTCGCAGTGCCGGCGCGTCCAACCCCTGGGTCGAACACCTCGCAGCCGAAATCAATAGCGACCAGAAGAAGTACACCGAAGCGCTGGCGATCTACCGTTCCGCTTTAAAAGCTTTCCCTAACCGTCGCGCTCTGTTTTACGGTCAGCTCGAAACGCTGTATGAAACCGGTCAGACCGATGTAGCCCTAAGCGCCGTCACGGAGCGCCTGCGCAATGTGCAGGATGATCCCAAGCTCTATGATTTACAGGCGCGTGGTTACGCGCTGAAGGGCAAAAAACTGGCGCAGCATCGCGCCAGCGCCGAGTCCTACTACCGCCGCGGCAACGCCAGTGCCGCGGTGGACCAACTTGAACTTGCCGTTAAAGCCAAGGACGGCGACTTCTACGAACAGTCAGGTGCGGAAGCACGCTTGCGCGAACTCAAGGCAGAAATCATCGCCAAAAAGCTCAAGGACGAGAAGAAGGACCGATGAGTTTGTACATCGCGCTACCTCGGTTGTTGCTTTGTGTTTTCTGCTGCGCCTTTTTAGGTGGCATTGCAAGGGCGCAACTCGTCTCCAGCGGCAAACAACTGATATTGGACCAAGACAAGGGAAACTGCGTGGCATGCCACCAGTTTCCCGACGACCCGGGGATTGCCAGCCGCGCGACAATTGGGCCTGCATTGAATGCAATTAAATCCCGCTATCCAAGCCGCAGCACGCTGGCGACAATCATTCGCGATCAAAGCGCTATCAACCCCGACACCATCATGCCGCCGTACAGCAAACACAAGATTCTCTCTGAACACGAAATCGACACCATCGTCGATTATCTTTGGTCCTCCAGCCGCGCAAGCGCAGTGGCCGCTGCTGATACGCAGCAACAGGTGCAAATTGACCCTGCCCTCTACGCCGCAACATTGGCTAAAGGTAAGAAAATGTGGGAACGCAAATTCAACAATGGCCGCAGTCTGGCGAGTTGTTTTCCCAATGGCGGTCGCCGCGTGGCTGCAACCTATCCGCAATTTCATGCGCGCAGCGGGCAAGTGATTACGCTGGAGTTGGCGATCAACCGCTGCCTCAAGCTGCATGGCGAACGCGAAATTGATTTATCCGACGTAACTACAGTCGGGCTGCTAACGGCCTACGCGCGCAGCCTGTCTGACGAGCAGCGCACCTATGTACGAGTACAAACAGCGGGCGCCAAAGAAAAACTCGCGACGGGCCGCAGAATGTTTTTCGCTCGTACCGGACAGCAAAACCAGGCTTGCGCCTCGTGCCATATGCAATATGCTGGCAGTGTTTTACGCGATCGTAGCTTATCCGCCGCAGTCGGCCAGACTACCCAGTGGCCGCGTTTTGACCAGGATGGCGCCTTGATCACACTACAAATGCAGTATCAGCGCTGCCTGCAACGTATGGGCGCCATCCCACCCGCACTGAGCAGTGAAGACCTGAACAATCTTGAATTTTTTCATGCGTTTCTGAGCAACGGGATGCCGCTCAAATCCTTGCCGGTTTCTTTGACAACGGACACACCATGAATCTGCGTGCCTATCTAAAAATTAAATATTTCGTCATTCTCGTCATTATCGCTGCGCTGGCATTCGGCTTTCTCAAGTTCAAGCAACACGCCGAGACCGCCAAGGCTGAGCGCTACCGCACCGCCACCGTAGATCGCGGCGCAATCAT
>JAYWAM010000043.1:0-2754 GCA_043782425.1 Betaproteobacteria bacterium | reverse complement strand
TCTTGCCGATATCGTGCAGGCGCCCGGCAAGATCAATCATGAAAATTGTGTTGTCATCGCAATGCAACTCAGCAGCTAACAGAGAGGCTAGCTTTCCTACGCGGTAGGAATGCAAGCCGGTGGAATCATCACGCAGTTCAGCAGTGACTGCGAGCCGCTCTAGAATCTCGGTTTGCGCTTTGAAAAGCGCCTGCTCGGCGATCCTGCCGCGCAGCGCTTCTTCATGCCGCTTGAGCACCTGAGTGGGCTTTTCGTCGTCTTGATTATCCTGCTCAAGATTTTTTAAATTAAGCTTCATGTAGCGCAGCGTATTGTCCTGCTGAAAATTCTTGGTGTGCTCCAGCAGTTCGCGCAGATAGGTTAACGCGCGGTCAGGTTGGCCGATAAATTCATAGGCTTTTACTAAGGCGACAAGCACATCGCGCAAAGCCGAGCGCAACAAACGCGCCTTCTCTAGCGCCTGGGTGAGGCGCGAGAGACCAAGATCATAGGTGCCGCTATGCACCAGATAAAGTCCCTCGGCAATTGAGGCTTCAAGCTCAGCGCGTGGCGATTTTGATAAAGCCGCATAGTGCTTTGCTGCTTCAACATGCTGTTTCGCCTCTTCAATCTCCGCCGTCTCAATCAGAAGGCGCGCGGTATTTTTTTCGAGAAGCACGCGCGAGAGCTGTTGTCCCGCAGTTATGGGTTCATCGACCTCCGCCAGTGCGCGGCGCGCAGCGCGCAGCCCGCGGGAATAGTCCTCAGTATGCAGCGATGCAAGCGCGATATTCGACAGAGCGGCAATTTTGCATATTTTAAGTAAGGGATCATCTTGCGCCATATCAATCACCCTGCGATAGCAAGCCACGGCATTTTCGTTGTCGGCGCAGTAATGTAGCGCCACGCCAAGGTTGCCCCAGGTCTTGGCTTCCGCCACTTCGTCACCGAGTTTCTGCGCTGCATCCAAGGCCTGGGAATATTTTTCAATTGCCTTGGCGAGATTGCCGGTATCGGCGTAGATCGCGCCGAGCGTATTTGCGGCTCGATGAACCAGTGCAAGTTGGTGTGAGGCACTGGCAAGCATTTCCGCCTTTTTTAGCGGCTCAATGGCTTCAAAGGGAAGGCCGAAAAAATAAAAAAAATTGGCTATGTCGAGAATGATTTCTGCGCGAATTTCGGGAGCAATGTGGACCGGGGCTTGGGACAGCGTCTGCGCTAAGGCAAGGAAAGAAGCTGCTTCCGACTGCGACGCGCCTTTGAGTCGCGCCGAAACATTTTCGCGTAGCAATAAAAAATGTTCGCGCAGTTCCGTTGATTTCGGATCTACGGCAAGAAATTCAAGTTTCCGAATTGACTCAAGAAGGGCTTGCATTTTTTGTCCTCATCACATAATAATTCGCCGCGCTGTTAATTTTTTCACACTTTTTGTCAAACTGAAAGGGAAATAACATGGAAGCGATCAAAGCCCAAGTGGAATTTGTTGAGTTAAGTGCTGAAATGGACGCAAAACCAATCGGCGACGCGATGATAGAACTTGATGAACAAAAACTGGCGTTGGTCGGGGGCGGGGCGGGGGACATAGTGCTCTAGGCGGGCTGCTACGCCTAAACCGCCATCCCCATCTGCACCACCCGATTGACCGCCCTGACCGTCTCCGGTCGGTGGCTGACAATCACTATGGCCAGATCCAGGCTTTTTAGCTGCTCGGTGATGTCGCGTTCGCGCGCCAGATCGAGCTGATCGAAAGCTTCGTCCAGAAACAGAACCTGAGGCTGGCGATACAGGGCGCGTGCCAGGAGCACGCGCTGTTTCTGGCCGCCCGATAGCGCCATGCCCAGGCTGCCGACTATAGTGTTGTATTGCATCGCCATGGCGTTGATGTCTTGGTCTATCATGGCGAGTCGCGCGCAGGCGCGTGCGCGCTCGGGGTCGTGGTTGGGATCGAAGAAACTGATGTTGTCCTCTATGGTGCCGACGAATAACTGGTCGTCCTGCATTACTGCGCCTATTTTGCTGCGGTAGGCGCCCAGGTTCCAGTCGCGCAAATCCTTGCCGTTCACCATCACCTTGCCTTCGGTTGGTTCGAGTAGCCCCAGCAAAACCTTGATGAGTGTTGTTTTTCCGCAACCGGAAGGGCCGACAATGGCGACGGTTTCGCCGCGCTGCACGGCAAAATCCACGCCTCTGAAGACGGGGCCTTCCGGGCCGTAGGCGTAGCCCAGCCCGGCTGCGGCTATGCTGATGGCGGCTGCACCGGGTTCAGCGCTGCTCATCTGCTGCACCGGCTCGGCCTTGGCCAGGGCAATGTCGGCGATGCGCTCGGTATGCAGGTCTAGCATACGAAATTCGGAAAGCTTTTCCACAAGATTGTTGATGCGCCCCAGAAACACCAGCTTGAAGCCGAGAAATGCGTAAAGCATGCCCAATGAAAACTTGCCGTCCATCACGGCAAGTGCGCCCAGCCAGATCACAATGACGTTTTCGATGCCGAAAATCAGGCCATTGGCGCCGCGCTGCACAATGCCGATGTTTTGCACCTTGACGCCGGCGTTGGTCTGATCGACCACCAGATTCTGGTAGGCGTTGCGGCGCTCGTTTTCGCGCAGGTTGAGTTTGATGGCGAGCATGCCGCGCAACGTTTCGATGAAATGCGTACTTGACTTGGCTTCGTGCGAGATTTGCTCGTCTAACGCATAACGTTGCGGGTAATAAAATACCCAGCGCGCCGCGCCGTAGAACAACGCTGCGCCTAGCACCACCGCCGTCAGCGTG
>JAYWAM010000042.1:0-2756 GCA_043782425.1 Betaproteobacteria bacterium | reverse complement strand
AGCGCACCCTACCCTTTAGAATCTCTCAGCTCATAGTCACCATTCCGCATTTATTTAAGGCGCAACACCCATGACACACAAAGTTTTTGTCGATGGCCAGGAAGGCACAACCGGTCTGCAGATTCGCGAGCGGCTGGCCCATCATCCCGCAGTAAAAGTCATCGAGATAGCTCCCGATAAGCGCAAAGACCCAGGCGCGCGCAAGGCTTTGCTCAATGAGGCCGACATCGCTTTTCTGTGCCTGCCCGACGCCGCCGCGCGCGAAGCGGTTGCGTTGGTGGAAAATACGCGCACGCGCATCATCGACGCCAGCTCTGCGCACCGCACCCATGCGGATTGGGTTTACGGCATGCCCGAGCTTAACCCTGCTCAGCGCGAGAAACTGAAAAACGCGACGCGCGTGGCAGTACCCGGCTGCCATGCGAGCGGTTTCCTTCTGCTCATGCACCCGCTGGTGGCAAACGGCATCGTGCCCAAGGATTATCCCGTGGCATGTCATTCACTCACCGGCTACAGCGGCGGCGGCAAGAAAATGATCGCCCAATACGAGGCCCCCGGTCGCAGCAAGGAACCCCTCTGCGCCCCGCGTCACTACGCGCTTGCCCTCACGCACAAGCACCTGCCGGAAATGCAGCACTTCGCCGGCCTGACTTTCGCGCCCAACTTCAACCCCATCGTCGGCGATTTCTACAAAGGCATGGCGGTGTGCATCCCGCTTGAGACACGCCTGCTCGCCAAGCAGCGCTCGGCAAAAGAGGTGCACGATTTTCTCGCAAACTATTACGCGCGCGAACCTTTGGTGAAAGTCATGCCGCTCGATGACGCCGCCAATCTCGAAGAGGGTTTCTTCAATCCCCTGCCGACCAACAACACCAACCGCAACGACATTTTCGTCTTCGGCAACACCGAACGCATGCTGCTCATCTCGCGCCTAGACAACCTCGGCAAAGGCGCCTCGGGCGCAGCCATACAAAACATGAATATTCTGCTTGGAGTAGATGAGGGGTTGTAGCTGTTCCAGGTGATCTTGTTGCTCTCTGCGGAATGAATAGCAGTTCAGACGCGCGTGTTAACTTGCCACTACTTACCCTTCCCGGCAATATTGTCGTCGAACCCAATGGAAACCTTTAGCAATGCTGGTAACTAGAGTGCTTGGCAATTGCCCAGGGTGTGGGGCGAAAGACAGCTTCGGCAATATCTCAGTGCGCGAATACGTCCTGCGCGGCTGCAAGCACTGCCGTTACCAGTCCATGGTTTGGCTGCCAGAGATTCGCAAAAAGGTCATCTATCTCGACCAGTTCTTCTTCTCGGGAGCACTGCGCGGAAAAGACCCGCGTTTCAAAATCGCTGCTGAGCGCGTCAAACGAATGTGCCACCTGCAACTGCTCGTCGCCCCGTATTCTTCGGTGCATGAAGACGAAACGCACCAGTGGCGAGGTCACGAGGGCATGACCAACGACCAGTTGATGGAGTTCATCAAAGCTACGTCGCGCGGCTCGGAGTTCGAGAAGGGCTACAGCGTAGAGCGTACGCAGGTGTTGAAGTCCTGGGAGTCGTTCTTGAAGGCGCATCCATCTGAATACATATTCGAAGACCGCGACGCCATTCAGGGTACCTTGAACGAGTGGGATAACTACTTCCGCATCGACGTCGGCGGCTACATGCGCGACATCGAATTGAAGCGCCGACTTAAGGAGGAGGCGGTGGACAATCTGGTCAAGATGCTCGACCAGTGGCAGATTTCGACTCAGACCTTTGACGAAGCAGTGGCCTTGGAGATTCACGATGCTGGCCAGCAATACATAGACACGTATCTGACTATGCACAGGCGCTACGCTGAGGGCGATTTCAGCGCCGCCATCAACTCGCCGCATACTGCAAAGGTCATTGAAGACATGATGCATTGGCTGCCGGAGGAACAACCGCTCCTGGAGCGCTTCCAGTGCTGTAAAGACTTCTTTCAATCACAACATTTTGCGGAGGTCCCGAACGAGTGGCTCTCGTCGCACATGTTCGCGACAATGCGGGAAATGGTGAAGCGTGGTGCGTTCTCGAACCGAGTGGAAGCGCACAAGCGCTTGAAAGGCACGTCCGGGGACATCAAGCACGTCTCGCTGTATGCGCCGTACTGCGACGCCATTGTAATCGACAAATTTATGGCTGACCTTGTCAGTAAGCCAACGGTAAATCTCCAGGAACGCTATGGCGTGAAGGTGTTTAGCTTGAGCAGTTGGGATGCGTTGTTGGAATGGCTTGATAGCCTTGAGGCCGGGATGAGCGAGGAGCACAAGGCCGGTGTCGTGGCCGCGTATCCCTGACGACCTGACTGTATTGAGCCCATTACTTGGGGAAGTAACCGCATCGCCTCTAGTCAAACAGATCAAGCAGAAATAACAAAGCGCTTTGGCGTCGTGTCAGACGCGAATGACTGAATAAATCGTGTTGCCCCAATAGCGCCACTGGCAAGCGCCAGATACACTGTTGCTCCCATGTATCACCATTTTGAGGGATCGCCCGTTGTTCAAGAAAATCGGTAAACACCAAGCACTCAAACAACTCGGCCCTGGGCTGATCACCGGCGCGGCGGACGACGATCCGAGCGGCATCGCCACCTATTCGCAGGCGGGCGCTCAATTTGGCTTCAACATGCTGTGGACGGTGGTGTTCACCTATCCGCTCATGGTCGGCATCCAGCTCATCAGTGCGCGCATGGGGCGCATCACCGGCCTGGGCCTGACTGCCAACATCCGCCGCAT
>JAYWAM010000041.1:0-7294 GCA_043782425.1 Betaproteobacteria bacterium | reverse complement strand
GCGGCTACAGCATCGGGACTACTGCGCAGATGGGCGCGGGCTTTTTCCCTATGATGCTCGCGGCGTTGCTTGTTATTCTAGGCGTCGCTATTTTGCTGGGAGGACTGCTGCGGGATGGGGAAAAGATCGCAAGTTTCGCCTTGAAACCCTTGTTCTGGATACTCAGTGCGGTGGTTTTGTTTGGCCTGATTGCCAAATGGCTGGGCTTCTTGCTGTCTATCGTAGTGCTGGTGATAGTCTCTGCATTCGGCGGGCATGAATTCAAATGGAAAGAGGCGCTTATCGCCGCCATCGTGCTTGCCGTGTTGTCAGTCGGTGTTTTTGTCTATGGGCTGAAGCTGCCTTTTCCGGTTTTTCCGGTTTTCTGGAGTGGCTGAGCGATGGAACTTCTGCACAATCTCTCTTTAGGTTTCAGCGTCGCATTCACGTTCACCAATCTGTTCTATTGCCTGATCGGTGTGCTGCTTGGCACTTTGATCGGCGTGCTTCCTGGCATAGGCCCCATCGCCACTATCGCCATGCTGTTGCCCATCACTTTCAATCTCCCGCCGGTGGCGGCGCTTATCATGTTGGCGGGGATTTATTACGGCGCGCAATATGGCGGCTCAACCACTGCAATTCTGATTAATCTGCCTGGCGAATCCTCATCGGTAGTGACCGCACTTGACGGTTATCAGATGGCGCGCCAGGGCAAGGCCGGCACTGCACTCGCCATCGCCGCGTTGGGTTCCTTCTTTGCCGGCTGCGTTTCCACCGTGCTGCTGGCGGTTGCGGCGCCGCCGCTTGCCGAGCTTGCCTTGAAGTTTGGTGCGGCGGAGTATTTTTCCTTGATGGTATTGGGGCTGATCGCCGCAGTGGTGATGGCGCATGGTTCAGTGATTAAGGCAGTGGCGATGATTGCGCTGGGTATCCTGCTGGGGCTGGTCGGTTCGGACGTGATCTCGGGAACACCGCGTTTCACTTTTGGTATTCCCGAGATTCAGGACAAGCTTGAATTTGTGACCGTCGCTATGGGAATGTTCGGCTTTGCGGAAATCATCAAGAATCTGGAACATAAGGGTGAGCGCGAAGTATTCACCAAGGAAGTACACAACTTGATCCCGAGCAAGGCGGACCTCAAGGCCGCTGCGCCGGCAGCCTTGCGTGGAACGATACTCGGATCTTTGCTGGGCATACTTCCCGGCGGCGGCGCGGTGCTGGCATCGTTTTCTGCCTATACACTGGAAAAGAAAGTTGCCAAGGATCCCTCGCGTTTCGGCAAGGGCGCAATAGAAGGCGTGGCCGGGCCGGAAGCAGCCAACAACGCTGCGGCGCAGACATCCTTTATTCCTCTGCTTACCTTGGGCATCCCGCCCAATCCGGTCATGGCGTTGATGGTCGGCGCAATGATTATCCATGGCATACAGCCCGGGCCGGAAGTCATTGCCAGCAAGCCGGAATTGTTCTGGGGTTTGGTGGCGAGCATGTGGATAGGCAATTTGATGCTGGTGATCCTTAATCTTCCGCTCATCGGTATCTGGATGAAGCTTTTGACCGTGCCCTACCGCCTGCTGTATCCGGCGATTCTGGTGTTTTGCTGCATCGGCGTGTACTCGATCAACAACACTGCGGTCGATGTCTACTTGACGGCGTTTTTCGGGTTGCTGGGGTATGTGCTTATCAAGCTTGAATGCGAGCCTGCGCCGTTATTGCTCGGCCTGATTCTCGGGCCGATGATGGAAGAGTATTTCCGCCGCGCCATGTTGATTTCGCGCGGCAATCCGATGACTTTCATCGAGCGTCCGCTTAGCGCTATTCTGCTTGGCGTCGCCCTGTTGTTGCTGCTGATCGTGCTGGCGCCCACGGTGCGTAAAAAACGCGAAGAAGCATTTCAGGAATCCGACTAGGAAATGCGATGAGCGCTTTCAACTGGGATTTCCCCTATGCTTCGCAGCGCATACCCTTGCTTGCGGGCAACGTCGTCGCCACCTCGCAGCCGCTCGCGGCGCAAGCCGGGCTGGCCATGCTTTACCGTGGAGGCAATGCGCTGGATGCAGCGCTGGCCGCGGCCATCACGCTCACTGTGGTTGAGCCTGTCAGCAATGGCATAGGCTCGGACGCGTTCTGCATTTTGTGGGACGGCAAGCAATTGCATGGGCTGAATGCATCGGGCCGCGCACCCGCAGCTTGGACGGTCGATTACTTTGAGAAAAAATATCCGGGTAGCGCATTGCGCAGTAACGCGCCGCCGCAGCGCGGTTGGGATGCTGTCACCGTGCCGGGCGCGGTGTCGCAATGGGTTGCGCTGTCGCAGCGTTTCGGCAAGCTGCCTTTCGCTACGCTGTTTGAAGCGGCGATCAGATATGCGCGCGAGGGCTTTTGCGTCTCACCAGTGACGGCCGCAAGCTGGGCACAACAGGCGCCCAGTTTCGCCGACCAGAATCTCTACGCCGAATTTCAGCGTGTGTTTCTGGTGAATGGACGAGCGCCGTTGCCGGGCGAGGTAATCAGGCTGCCGGATCACGCCGCAACCTTGGAACGCATCGCCGAAACTCAAGGCGAAGATTTCTATCGCGGCGCTCTGGCCGAAAAAATCGCTGCCGAAAGCGCGCGCTCTAGCGCCGCCATGACGTTGCGCGATCTGGCCAGCCACCAGTGCGACTGGGTTGGCACGATCAAGATGGACTACCGCGATGTGGTGCTGCACGAAATTCCGCCAAATGGCCAAGGGCTTTCGGCCTTGTTGTGCCTCGGCATCCTGGAAAATTTCGATGTGGCGAGCCATGCCGTCGATTCTGCCGATAACGTGCATTTGCAAATCGAGGCAATGAAACTCGCCTTCGCCGACGCGCAACGCTACGTTGCCGACGCCGCACACATGGACATCGAAGTCGCTGCGCTGCTCGACAAGGCTTATTTGAAACAGCGCGCCGCGTTAATCCGCATGGATCGCGCCGGTGCGGCAAGCTTCGGCATGCCCAGACACGGCGGCACAGTGTATCTGGCCACTGCTGATGAGGCCGGCATGATGGTGAGCTTGATCCAGTCTAACTATATGGGATTCGGCTCGGGCATCGTGGTTCCCGGCACCGGCATCGCGCTGCAAAATCGCGGGCACGCTTTCAATCTCAAGCGCGGTCAACCCAATTGCGTAGCGCCCGCAAAGCGCCCGTTCCAGACCATCATCCCCGGCTTTCTTACCAAGAAAAATGGCGAAGCGCTGATGAGTTTTGGCGTCATGGGCGGGCATATGCAAGCGCAAGGCCATGTGCAAATGGTGACGCGCATCATCGATTACAGGCAAAACCCGCAGAGCGCAAGCGATGCTGCGCGCTGGATTGTGAACCCAGATTTTACTATTGGGCTGGAGCCTGCGCTGGCGCGCAAGGTGGGCGAGGAGCTCACGCGCCGCGGCCACCGCATCGCCGTCGCCGAAGCGGTCAATTTTGGTTTTGGCGGCGCGCAGTTGATCTGGAAGCTAGGCGAGCGCCGCTATTGCGCGGCGAGCGATCACCGCAAGGATGGCGCAGCGGTGGGGTTTTAACTTCATGTAGGTTGGGTTAGCGGCCTTATCGCGTAACCCAACAACTCGAACCTTCCTACTCGATACGATCTATGAAATGATCCGGCAACTCCGCAACCTGGGCCGTGCGAAAGTCGGCCGCATCGGACAACGGCCGGTCATTGTCGGGCCAGGCGCTGAAGCTGCCCTGATCGAGCACCCATTCCATCAAGCGCAGGTAAAACACTGCGCCCTGCTTGGCGCCGAGAACCAGATCACTGATGTGATGTTCGCGCAGATTTGTCGCCTCCATCACCGCCAGCGCCTGTGCGCCATACGCCTCTTCCTCCCCATCGTGCAAGGCAAGAAACTTGGTGTTGTCGCGATTGAGGAATTTGGCGGACAGCACCGCCTTCGCCAGGGGTTGCGCTTCGCCGCTCGAAATATTTTCCACCGTGCACGCTGCGCCCAGACGGATAAACGGACGATCAGAAACCACCTTGTCGAAGTAGGCGTGCCACAACGTGGCGTCCAGGGGTTCGGGCAGCAGATCCAATCCAAGCATGTGCAAATCATTGGCCGCAACCAGATAATGCAACTCCCTTTCGTTGGCGAAATCCACCAGAAAAGCGCGCAGTGTGCGGCGTTTATTTAAGTCCGAATGTGCCGCAGCCAGCATGAAGTCGCGCTGTATCCCCTTCGATAGGTGATATTGCATCGAGAGGTAGCGCTGGTAGGTGACGCGGTCCGCGACTCTTGTCTTGAGAAATGTTTTCAGTAGCACGGCAAAGCGCCCCTGGGCTTCGGTGACCACTTTGTGCAGGCGCTGCATTACACCCAGCTCCACTGCTGGCAGCACGAGCGCGCGACTGGAACTATGTATTGCTGTAGTGGCGCAATCATTTTGATGCGAATAGCCTCGATTCAACATATCGGTTCCCCATAGCGTTAGTAGAAGGCAGGGTAAAAAAAAGGCCAATGTACAGTGCGCTGGCTGGCAATTGGACGCGTTTAAGAGGATGGCGCGGCATGAATTCGGCTACAGGGTCACACCCTTACGCAAGGGCACCCTTGCAAAGATACGGCAATTTGCAACAAAAAAACCTACCTGAGCAGGTGGGTTCGGTGATGAGGATGGCATATTCGCGCGGAATTGGCGCGCAAGCGTACGCTAAAGCCGCTGGTGTGCAGCACCTGCTATTGCTCAGATCTGCATAACACATGAAATCGGCTGCGATTCAAACTGATGTGGCAGCGTGCATAAGCGACTTGCATGAAGCATGATCCCAGGCGGACTTGTCCGCCGCATCGTGCCAGAACGATGGTGGTCGCCGAGTGACGGTTTGGCGGACAAGTCCGCCCTACGCGCCGCCATTTCGTCTTTCCATTCCGTGAAGGGAACGTGCTATTGGCTTACTCCACATCAGTTTGAGTCGTGAATCATGAAAAACTAATATTTAACATTAGAATTTCATGGTAATATAAAGCCATGATAAACCGTGAAGCTCATCTATCACATATCCGCCGCGCTTTGCGTCGCAGTCGCATCGTGGTGCTGGTGGGGCCGCGCCAGTCGGGCAAAACGACACTGGCGCGGACATTCGTACCCCCCGGTCACGGCAATTATTTCGATCTCGAAGACCCGGCCAGCCAGGCGCAGTTGGCGGCGCCGATGACGGCGCTGGCGCGGCTCAAGGGCACGGTCGTTATCGATGAAGTGCAGCGTCGCCCCGATATCTTCCCCGTATTGCGTGTGTTGGCCGACCGCAAGCCGTTGCCCGCGCGCTTTCTTATTTTAGGCAGCGCTTCGCCCGCCCTGTTGCGCCAGACATCCGAGACGCTTGCGGGGCGCGTCGAAATGATCGAAATGACCGGGTTTTCTTTGGCCGAAGTTGGGGTGGCGCGCCAGGAACGTCACTGGCGGCGCGGCGCATTTCCTTTGAGCTTTCTCGCGCGCACCGAGGCCGATAGTTTTGCCTGGCGCCAGCAATTTGTACAACTGCTGCTGGAGCGGGATGTGCCGCAACTTGGCGTCGGCGTATCCGCCGCTGCGCTGCTGCGCTTCTGGCGCATGCTGGCGCACTATCATGGGCAAATATGGAAATCTTCCGAACCGGCGCGCTCCCTGGGCGTTTCTGAGCCCACGGTGAGACGCTATCTGGACTTGTTAACCGATCTGTACATGGTGCGTCAATTGCCCCCTTGGCACGAAAATCTCGGCAAGCGGCAAGTCAAAGCGCCCAAAGTGTACGTGCGCGATTCGGGGCTGTTTCATCATCTTCTTGGCTTGCGCAGTGATGCCGATCTGCGCCGCCATCCCAAGCTTGGCGCATCGTGGGAAGGCTATGTTGTCGAGGAGATATTGAAAGCCTGGCAACCTGATGAAGCCTATTTCTGGGCCACACATCAGGGCGTAGAACTCGATTTGCTGGTGTTCATTCGCGGACGCCGCATCGGCGTTGAAGTCAAGTACGCCGACGCGCCGCGCCTCACCACCTCGATGCGCATTGCACTAGACGATTTGCATCTTGACCGGCTGCTGGTGGTCTATCCCGGCGAAAAAAGCTATGCGCTCGCACCAAACGTGCAGGCGCTGCCGCTGGCCCAGGTCCTTAAGCTGCCGACGATGCGCTTGTCGCGCAAAGAATAAACATCCCGCGCGCACTGCAATTGAGGGGTGATTGAATAGCGCAATGATTTTCGCAATGGAGTGCTGCGGCAAGACGCCGCTTTTTCAAGACGCGACACGTCGCGTCAAACTCAAAGCGGTGACATGTCACCGCACTCCAAAAGGTCGCACGTGGCCGATTTGCAGGCATGCGGCGCAATGCCCGTTGGTTATTGCGCACTACGCGCTTGCTGCCACCGCCCACGCCTTCGACAGCGTGGGCCAACCGAAAAAAGAGAAAACCACACAATAGCTTGAATGCGCTCGATCGGCAGCGCTTCGATCTGCGCCAGATACTTCTTCTCGCGCGCCACTGCATCCAGGCACGCGCGAAAGCTCTCTGCGTGTGTTTCTGCGATGGGGATGATCTGAATACTCATGGGGCTAAACAAAAAAACACTGTGTTTAGTGGTGGGCCGTGTTGGACTCGAACCAACGACCAAAGGATTATGAGTCCTCTGCTCTAACCGACTGAGCTAACGGCCCTGCTTGCCTTAGCTTTCGTTTTCCAGGAAACTGCGCAGCTTCTCGGAGCGCGATGGATGGCGCAGTTTGCGCAATGCCTTGGCTTCTATCTGACGGATGCGTTCGCGCGTGACATCGAACTGCTTGCCGACTTCTTCCAGGGTGTGGTCGGTGTTCATTTCGATACCGAAGCGCATGCGCAGCACCTTGGCTTCGCGCGGCGTGAGGCTGTCGAGCACGTCCTTGGTCACTTCGCGCAGGCTTGCATAAAGCGCGGAATCGGCCGGCGCCAGCGTGGCGGAATCTTCGATGAAATCGCCGAGATGAGAATCGTCATCGTCGCCGATCGGCGTTTCCATTGAGATCGGTTCCTTGCTGATCTTGAGGATTTTGCGGATCTTGTCTTCGGGCATTTCCATCTTGATCGCAAGCGTGGCCGGGTCGGGCTCAAGGCCCGTCTCCTGCAAAATCTGCCGCGAGATGCGATTCATCTTGTTGATGGTTTCGATCATGTGCACCGGGATGCGGATGGTGCGCGCCTGGTCGGCGATCGAACGCGTGATCGCCTGACGAATCCACCAGGTGGCGTAGGTCGAAAATTTGTAGCCGCGACGGTATTCAAATTTGTCGACCGCTTTCATCAAGCCTATGTTGCCTTCCTGAATCAAGTCGAGAAATTG
>JAYWAM010000040.1:0-19214 GCA_043782425.1 Betaproteobacteria bacterium | reverse complement strand
GGATTATGAGTCCTCTGCTCTAACCGACTGAGCTAACGGCCCTGCTTGCCTTAGCTTTCGTTTTCCAGGAAACTGCGCAGTTTCTCGGAGCGCGATGGGTGGCGCAGCTTGCGCAATGCCTTGGCTTCTATCTGGCGGATGCGTTCGCGCGTGACATCGAACTGTTTGCCGACTTCTTCCAGGGTGTGGTCGGTGTTCATTTCAATGCCGAAGCGCATGCGCAGCACCTTGGCTTCACGTGGCGTGAGGCTGTCGAGCACATCCTTGGTCACTTCGCGCAGGCTTGCGTAAAGCGCGGAATCGGCCGGCGCCAAGCCGGTTTGATCTTCAATGAAATCGCCGAGGTGCGAATCGTCGTCGTCACCAATGGGAGTTTCCATGGAGATCGGCTCCTTGGAAATCTTGAGGATTTTGCGGATCTTCTCTTCGGGCATTTCCATGCGCGTGGCGAGTTCTGCGGGATCGGGCTCCTGTCCGGTCTCTTGCAGAATCTGGCGCGAAATACGGTTCATCTTGTTGATGGTCTCGATCATGTGCACCGGGATGCGGATGGTGCGCGCCTGATCGGCGATGGAGCGCGTGATGGCCTGACGGATCCACCAGGTGGCGTAGGTGGAAAATTTGTAGCCGCGACGATATTCGAATTTATCGACCGCTTTCATGAGGCCGATGTTGCCTTCCTGAATCAGATCGAGGAATTGCAACCCGCGGTTGGTGTACTTTTTGGCGATGGAAATCACCAGACGCAAGTTGGCCTCGATCATTTCGCGTTTGGCGCGGCGCGCCTTGGCTTCGCCGGTCGACATCTGGCGCGAGATTTCCTTGAGATCCTTGATCGGAATGCCGACATCTTTCTGCAACTGGATCAACATATCCTGTTGTTCGAGGATGGAGGGTTTGTAGCGCGCCAGCGCCGCGCTGAAGCTTTTTCCCAGCGCGATTTCTTCGGTCACCCAGCGCACATTGGTTTCATTGCCGGGGAAGGTTTTGATGAAATGCGCGCGCGGCATGCCGGCGTTCTTGATGCACATTTCCATAACCAGACGCTCGCGACTGCGCACGCTGTCAACCAGTTGGCGCAGACCGTTGCACAGCGCTTCAACCTGTTTGGCGGAAAAACGAATCAGCATCAGCTCGGCGGAAATTTCTTCCTGCAAATCCTTATAGGCACGCGAGCGATAGCCCTTGTCCGCCAAGGTCTTTTTCATTTTCTTGTAGAGCCGCCGGATACGATTGAATTTCTCCAGCGAATCCTGCTTGAGCTGTTCGAGGTTGGCGGCGGCGATGCTGCCGTCTTCGTCTTCTTCTTCCTCGATTTCTTCCAGCTCTTCCTCTTCAGTCAACTCTTCTTCGGCGACTTGAGCTTCGTTCGGATCAACCAGACCATCGACCACTTCATCAATGCGCGCTTCGTCGGCCTCGACGCGATCGGCAAGACGCAGGATGTCCTCGATGGTGGTGGGGCAGGAGGAAATGGCGTGAATCATATGCTTCAGGCCATCTTCGATGCGCTTGGCGATTTCGATTTCACCTTCGCGCGTTAGCAGCTCGACCGAGCCCATTTCGCGCATGTACATGCGTACCGGATCGGTGGTGCGGCCAAACTCGGAATCAACCGTGGACGAAAGCGCTTCTTCGGCCTCCTCCACCGCGTCGTCGTCGGTGACCGGCGGCGGCGCATCATTCATCAGCAGTTGTTCGGCATCCGGCGCGCGGTCATAAACCTGAATGCCCATGTCGTTGAACATCGACACGACGCCATCGATCTGCTCGGCGTCGGTGATGTCTTCAGGAAGATGGTCGTTGATCTCGGCGTAAGTGATGTAGCCGCGGTCTTTGCCCAAAACAATAAGGTTTTTCAGGCGCTTTTTCTGCGCTTCAACATCAGCGGCTTTGACTTCGATCTTGTCGCTCGCCTGCTTGACCTTTTCGTTTGCTGTCTTGCTTGCAGCCTTGGTTGCGACCTTGTTTACCACCTTGGTTGTCAGCTTGCCTGCCGTCTTGTTTGCCATCTTCGCCATCTTGATTATCCAATCATTGTCGCGGTGGAGCGGAACCCTCAATTATATCAAAATCTTGTGCGTTTTGTGCGCCTTTTCAAGCTGCTTACCGATATTTACTTAGCGCTTTCAGGTACTTCCGCGCAACAAATCACGGTATTCGGCTGCCGCCTCCGCAGTCAACGTGCCTTGAGCGGCCAAAATTGCCAGTTCATCGCGCCGCGCTTTGCGTAGGTCTGACCGTAGTTTTACCAGAAAATCCTTGAACTCGGCGTCCAGATCGGCGCGCGCAGCCTCCGATTCCGCCATCAGCGGCGAGGCGAGCGCCTCAGAAATCGCCTGGCCTTCTTCGCTGCCCCTGAAATGTTCCAGCATCATGGCATGCGATACCTCAAAGTCGCAATCGCGGATGTAGTGCACCAACTGATTGAGCGCTCGTAGCTTAGGTGCAGCTCCGTCAGGCACGGGCAGATCAAAAAGCGCCGCAAGGCTGGGCTTGGCAAGCAGGTGCGACAGCATTTTGCTTTCGGGAGAACGCGCAGTGGTTTTTTTGCGCGGGCGCGCCGTTGCGGATTCGGCCATGCGTCGCTTGGCGGGCAACAACTTTTGCAAATCTTCAGGGCTCACGCCGACCAGCTCGGCCAGACGCTTACGGATAATGAGCGACAAGGTCGGCGCTTCGATCTGATTCACCAGAGCTTTCGCTTCATTGAGCAGACGCGCGCGGCCCTCCCCGCTGTTGAGATCGACGCGGCTGGCAAGCTCGCCCAGTAGCAGCGCCGAAAGCGGCTTGGCATTCTTCAGCTCCGCCAGAAAAGCCTCTTTGCCGAGACGCCGCACAAAGGTGTCAGGGTCATCTTCCGCCGGCAGAAAAAGAAAGCTCACGGCCTTGCCGTCAGTCACGATAGGCAACGAAACTTCCAGCGCGCGCCACGCCGCCTTGCGCCCCGCTTGATCGCCATCGAAGCAGAACACCAGGTTATCGGCCATGCGCAACAGCTTTTGTATATGTACCGGAGTGGTTGCAGTGCCGAGTGTCGCCACGGCGTTCTCAATGCCGTTTTGCGCGAGCGCGACCACATCCATGTAACCCTCAACCACAATCACCATACCCAGTTCGCGCACTGCGCGACGCGCTTGAAACAGCCCATACAACTCGCGCCCTTTTTCAAACAAGGGGGTTTCCGGGGAGTTGAGATACTTGGGTTCGCCCTTGCCAATGACGCGCCCGCCAAAACCGATCACATTGCCGCGCGCATCGAGGATAGGAAACATAACGCGGTCACGAAAGCGGTCGTAACGCCGGCCTTCTTCCGAATCAATCACCAGGCCGGCATCCTTGAGCGTGCCAGCGGAATAGTCATCGACTGCAGCTTTAAGGCCCTGCCAGTCATCGGGCGCGTAGCCCAGGCCGAACCTGGCCGCAATCTCACCCGTCAGGCCGCGCTGCTTGAGATACTCAACCGCGCTGGGTGATCGCTTCAGTTCACGCCGGTAGAATTCCAGCGCACTGTTCATCACCTCGCCCAGCGACAGCGCTTGCGCCGCCTGCTCAAACGATTTTTCGTGCCGCCCGTCGTCCGGCACGCTCAAGCCGACGCCTTCGGCGAGCTGCTTCACGGCCTCGACAAAGCCCAGCCCGCTATACTCCATGAGAAAACTGATCGCGGTGCCGTGCGCACCGCAACCAAAGCAGTGATAGAACTGCTTGGCCGGGCTGACACTGAAACTGGGGGTTTTTTCGTTATGAAACGGACAGCAGGCAGAGTAGTTCTGACCAGCTTTTTTCAGTTTCACATGCCGGTCTATCACGTCAACCACATCAACGCGCCCAAGCAATTGCTGAATGAAGTCCGGCGGGATCATGCGCAGGATTATGCTTGAAACCGCAGTGCAACGGTGTAGAGAGCGGGTTGGGGTGGGGTGGGTTACCCCGCCAGCCTGGCTTTGACCAGCCCGGACAATCTTCCCATATCGGCGCGCCCCGCCACCAGAGGACGCAAGGCGCTGATGACCTTGCCCATGTCCTTGACGCCCTGCGCGCCGGTTTGGGCAATGACGTCATCGAGCAGCTTGCCTACCTCAGCCTCAGAAAGCTGGGCCGGCATGTAGGCTTGCAAAATGTTGACTTCAAACTCTTCAATGGCCACCAGGTCCGGGCGCTTGCCGGCGGTGTATTGCTCGATTGAATCCTTGCGTTGCTTGAGCATTTTTTCAATAATGCCCAGCACATCGGAATCGCTCAAGGTGATACGTTCATCGACTTCTTTTTGCTTGAGCGCTGCCTGCAAAAGGCGGATAGCCGAGAGCTTTTGGGCTTCACGGGCTTTCATCGCGGCTTTCATGTCTTCGTTGATTCTTTCGCGCAGGGACATTTCTCTACTCGCTCAGTGTGATTCCAAAACGTGATTCAGAATCGTGATTCAAAAACGACAAGGGCAGGCGCATCAAAGATGGCCTGCCCGGAAACTGCCTGAAGGAATGTCGGCCTAGTAAAGCTTGGGCGGTAACATCTGGCTGCGTAGACGCTTGTAGCGGCGCTTGATAGCGGCGGCGTGCTTGCGTTTGCGTTCAGCAGTGGGCTTCTCGTAAAACTCGCGAGCGCGCAACTCGGTCAACAGACCGGTTTTTTCGACGGCGCGCTTGAAGCGGCGCAGCGCCACATCAAACGGCTCATTTTCCTTCAAACGGACAGTGGGCATGGAAATCAGTTTCCTCAGAATTTGCAAAAGCTCAACATGATAACGATTTTGCGGGTAATTGGCAATTTTTTGTTTGCTCTTTGTTGGTAGCACATGAATTGTCTGCTTTTGTAGCACATGAGTTGTCCGCTTTTGGCCTTTTGATCGCCATTATCTCGGTGGTGTTCATCAATTACTTCAATAAAGGCCGCAGCGGCATGGCTCAAGACGCTAGGGAACCAGGCGGCGCAATTGCGGGCAAGGGCATGGGCCTAGGAAGACCGCGAGGCAAAAAAACACCATCTCATTTAAAAAAGCGTTCTTTTTCGCACTGTGGGTAGAGGTGGCGATGATCGTCGCTTTTGCCTCTGTCCGACAAGCTCGCGATTTCAATATGCACCCTCTCCTCTGCCCCTCTCGCGGGAGAGGGGAACGTCCAAAAGCGGATTAAAAAATCAAGCACACTGCCTGCGCCGCAATCCCCTCGCCCCTTCCCGTAAATCCCAGCTTTTCCGTAGTGGTGGCTTTTACGTTCACTTGATCTTCTGGCAAGTTAAGATCGGCGGCGATGTTCTTTACCATTTGCACAATATGCGGCGCCATGCGCGGCGCCTCGGCGATGATGGTTGCATCGACATTGCTCACCCGAAACCCATGCTGTTTTAACAGCGCTATGACAGCACGCAACAACTCGCGGCTGTCTATGCCTTTGTACCGCACGTCGCTGTCGGGGAAATGCTTGCCGATATCGCCTAATGCCGCCGCGCCCAGCAGCGCATCGCAGATGGCGTGCAGCAGCACATCGGCGTCGGAATGACCGAGCAGGCCTTTATCAAAGGCGATCTCTACGCCGCCAATGATTAGCTTGCGGCCTGCAACAAGCTGGTGTACATCAAATCCCTGACCGATACGCATCATGTCTTATCACCTCTTAGCATAAGGCGCGCCAGCGTCAGATCCGCAGCGAATGTCACCTTCAGGTTGGCGCTTTCTCCCGCCACCAGCTTGGGCGCGTGGCCTAGCGCCTCTATGGCTTGCGCATCATCGCTGGCCTGCGGCATTTTGCTAAGCGCTTTGCGCAACATGCCAAAACGAAACATCTGCGGCGTCTGCGCACGCCACAGACCTTCGCGCGGCACGGTGCGCGCCACGCGCAAGGATGGGTCTGCCGCCTTGACGGTATCGCTCAACGGCAAGGCGAGCAAGCCGCCGACCGGATCGTGCTGTAATTCATCGAGAAAACGTTCTATCAGCTCAATACGGATGCACGGGCGCGCCGCATCGTGCACCATGATCCAATCGTCCTCTGCCGCCACGCTTGCCAGAAACTCCAGTCCATTCGCTACGCTTTGCGCGCGGTTTTCTCCGCCGCTGTGCAATACCTCAAGCCTGTCGCCGAGTGTGCTCCAATCGAAGCGCCGCCAGTGCACATCGCCAGGCGCAAGAATGACGATCAGCCGGTTGATGCGCTTCACTGCGGCGAGCGCTGTCAGCGCGTGGTAAATCATGGGAAAACCGTTGACATCCAGGTACTGCTTGGGCAAGACCTCGCCAAGGCGGGCGCCCAGGCCGGCAGCAGGTACGAGAGCAATAATTTTGTTGGGCATAGTGTGTAGACGTTGCGTGCGCACATTATCGCTGATTTTCTTGCGCGCGCCTTAAGGGTCAACACAAGGCGCGGCGGGTAAATGAGTAGACAGCATGCGTAGATTTGGACAGAATTCCCCCATGCGCGCTTTTGGTGCCATCTTAATTGCAGCGATGCTGCTGTCCGGTTGCGATTTGCCTAACCTTCCGGACTGGTTGCGCAGTCCTTTGCGCGCGCCACGCGACAGCGGCGAGCTGGTGATCCTTACCGTGCGCGGCCCCACCACCTTGCATGATGCGCCCGGCGCTTACTCGAACGAAAGCGACGAAAGTTTTGCCGGGTACGAGCATGATCTTGCCGTACTATTCGCGCGTGAACTCGGCATCAAATCCCGCTTCATAGTCCTTCCCAGCTACGCCAAGCTGATCGAGGAGTTGGCAAAAGGACGCGGGCATCTCGCCGCCGCAGGCATCGCACAAACTGACGAGCTGCGCGCACGTTTTGCTTTCGGCCCGAGCTACAGATCAATCCAGTATCAAATCATTTATCCCGGCGCCGACAATAAACCCCGCACCCTCAATGAAGCGCTAGGCAAGAAAATCGCCGTTATCGCCGAAACGCCCGCGCACGATATATTACGCGACCTGAAGGGCACTTATCCGGGCATCATGCTTGACGTTTTGCCGCATGAGAGCGACCAGGATCAGTTGCTAACGCGCGTCGATTCCGGGGAAGCCGATTTTGCGATTGCTGATACGATGGCCTTTGCCGTCAGCAGACGGCTGCACCCTGATCTTGCTACGGCTTTTAACGTCGGGCGCGAGATGAAAGTGGCTTGGGTGTTTTCCCCTGTTGCGGACGCCGACCTCATGGAAAGCGCCATTCTTTTCTTCGAGAAAGTGAAGCGCAACGGCGCACTGGCGCGCTTGCAAGATCGCTATTTTGGACACACTGGAAGGATTCAAGCGATCGATTCGGAAGCTATTCTGGAAAAAATTCAGAGCGCGCTACCCAAGCTCAGACCGCTGTTTCATGAAGCCCAGGAAATCTCGGGAATTGAGTGGCGCCTGCTTGCCGCAATCGGCTATCAGGAGTCGCACTGGGACGCGCTTGCCACGTCGCCAACGGGTGTGCGCGGCATCATGATGCTCACCGAGGATACGGCGGATCGCATGAAAATAAAAAACCGTCTCGATGCGCGCGAAAGCATACTCGGCGGCGCAAAATATCTGGCCTTGCTGCGTGACACCATCCCGCCGCGCATTCCTGAACCGGACCGCACCTGGCTGGCGCTGGCCGCCTACAATCAAGGCTACGGACATCTCGAGGACGCGCGCATTCTGACGCAGCGTCTTAAATTAAATGCCGATTCGTGGCTTGACGTGCGCAAGGCCTATCCGCTGCTGCGCAACGCGGAATATCACGACACGCTCAAACACGGATTTGCCAGGGGCGACGAGGCCGTGAGCTTTGTTGAAAGCGTGCGTAACTACTACGACATACTCGCACGACTCGAAAAGCCGCACATGCCGATGTTCAAGGTGTATGCGGTAGTGGATACAAATAAATCAGAATAATGACAACGTCAAAAAAACAAACTCAGACTTCGCTAAACACGTCCTGCTCATCGAGATGCGCGGTATCGCCCCAGCGCTGCATAGCCCACTGCCCCTGGCTGCGGATAAATATGTTGTAACCCGCATTGGGCAGAGGCAAGGTGCGCGGCGCATCTAGCGGCAGGTCGGCGACGTGGCGATGCAAGGCCGCCAGCACGCCGCCGTGCGACACCACCACAATCCGTTGCCCGTGAAACTCATCGGCCAGTGCATTGAAGGCAGCGACTACGCGCGCCACGAATTCGCGCTGGCTTTCTCCACCGGGAATGATGAAATCGGGATCGCGGCTAGCGTAACGCTGCGCCGCATCGGGGCTGTGAAGGCGAAACTCCTCGCGCGTGAGACCTTCCAGTACGCCATAGTTGCGCTCACGCAGTGACGGCTCAAGCCGCACGCGATGACCAGTGTGCTCGGCAATAATGCCCGCTGTGGACGCGGCGCGGCCCAAGTCGCTGCTGAGCAAAGCGGCGAAAGATTCACCTGCCAGGCGCACAGCCAGCGCCCGCGCCTGCGCAAGGCCGTCATCAGTGAGCGCGCTATCGCGGTAACCCTGTATGCGCGATGCACGGTTCCATTCGGTCTGGCCGTGGCGCACGATAATGAGTTCAGTCATGTCGCTTACAGTCATCGCAGCTTATTCCGATGCGCGTTAAAAACAGGAGCGGGCTTGCCATACGGAATCACACAAAAAAAGAGAAAGCGACTCGCGCCAAGACGCCAAGACGCAAAGTCTTAAGCTCATTCTTTATTTTGCTTTTCTTGGCGTCTTTGCGTCTTGACGCGAGAATGCTTTTATTGGAAGAAATATTGCCATTTAATCGGACGCCCTGCTATTGCTTGACCTCAAGCGTCATCACGCCGCCCATGTACGGCGCCAGCACCGCCGGAATACTCACGCTGCCATCAGCGTTCTGGTAGTTTTCCAGAATTGCCACTAGCGTGCGCCCCACTGCCAGGCCGGAACCGTTGACGGTGTGCACCAATTCGGTCTTGCCCTGCGCATTGCGAAAGCGCGCCTGCATGCGGCGCGCCTGGAAGGCTTCAAAGTTCGAGCACGACGAAATCTCACGATAAGTATTTTGTCCCGGCAGCCAGACTTCAAGATCGTAAGTCTGGGCCGCAGAGAAACCGGTATCACCGCTGCACAGCAGCATGGTGCGAAATGGCAGCTCGAGCTTTTTGAGAATTGTCTCGGCGTGCGACGTAAGCTCTTCGTGCGCCTCGGCAGATTTTTCCGGCGCCACGATCTGCACCATTTCCACTTTGTCGAACTGGTGCTGGCGTATCATGCCGCGCGTATCCTTGCCATAGCTGCCCGCCTCGGAACGAAAGCACGGCGAATGGCAGACGAACTTCAAAGGCAGTTCTTTGGCATCGAGGATGGTGTCGCGTACAAAATTGGTGATCGGATATTCCGCCGTCGGGATGAGATACAGGTCGCGCCCTTCGAGCTTGAATAAATCGTCCTTGAATTTACTGAGGCTGGATACATCGTCAGCGCATTCGGCGCTCACCATGTAGGGCACATAGACTTCCGTGTAGCCATGCTCGCGCGTATGCACATCAAGCATGAACTGCGCGAGCGCGCGATGCAGGCGCGCCACACCACCGCGCAACACAGAAAAGCGCGCGCCGGAAAGTTTGGCGGCGGTGGCAAAGTCCAGACCGCCCAGATGCTCGCCGACATCGACGTGATCTTTTGCTGCGAAGTCAAAAGTCTTGGGGCTTCCCCAATTGCGCACCTCGACGTTTTCGTTGGCATCCTTACCTGTCGGAACTTCGGCGCGCGGGATGTTGGGGATGATGCGCAGTAACGCGTCCATTTGTTCTTGAATTTTTGCCAATTGGACATCTAACTCTCGTTGTTTTTCTTTGGGATCTAAGTCCACAACTCCAAAATGTTTGGCGAGTAAAGAATCAGTCGGCAGGCCCTTCGATCTATTAAAACCAAACTCCTTGGAATAAGCATTAGCTTTGGCTGAAAGAGCCTCCGATTCTGTCTGTACAACCTTTCTTTGTGCTTCGAGATGTTCAAATTCCTCTCTCGGAAATATATATTTGTGGCGTCTCTCCAGTCGTGCGATGACATTGGAAAGGTCTTTTCTTAATAGTTGAATGTCGAGCATGTTAATTCCTTGAAGCTTTCAAAAAAATGCATCCCCTCTCCCCGTCTTTGGGGAGAGGGTTAGGGTGAGGGGCGATAAATAAATGGCGTCCCGCTCAGCGGAAGCGACAGGCAGAGGAAGCGAATGTATGAATAAAAGTAGTTATTTCTTGCCGGTCTTTTGCCGGTATTGTGCATCGAGGGCCTTGAGGTGCGCAAGTTTCTCGCGGATTTTCGCTTCCAACCCGCGCTCTGTGGGCCGGTAATACTCGGGCCGCCCCATACCCTCGGGAAAATAATTCTCACCCGCCGCATAGGCCTCGCCCTCGTCGTGCGCATAGCGATATTCCTTGCCGAAACCGAGGTTTTTCATCAGCTTGGTGGGGGCATTGCGTATGTGCAGCGGCACCGGACGCGATTCATCGTCGGCAATAAATGCGCGCACCTGGTTGTATGCCACATAAACCGCATTGGATTTTGCCGCCACGGCGAGATAGATCACTGCCTGCGCCAACGCCAATTCGCCCTCGGGTGGACCGAGTCTTTCGTACACCTCGGCGGCATTCAGGGTGATTTCGAGAGCACGCGGGTCAGCCAGCCCGACATCCTCGGACGCCATGCGGATCATGCGGCGCGACAAGTAGCGTGCGTCGGCGCCCCCATCGAGCATGCGGCAAAACCAATACAGGGCGGCATCGGGATCAGAACCACGCACCGACTTGTGCAGCGCCGAGATCTGGTCATAGAAATTGTCGCCGCCCTTATCAAAGCGTTTGGCGCCGCGCGTCACGGTATCAGCAACGAAAGCTTCATCGACGCTGTCACGTTGCGCCATCGCCGCGGCGCTGCTTACCTGCTCGACAAGATTGAGCAAGCGCCTGCCATCGCCATCGGCCAAACCGATCAGCCGCGCCTGCGCCGCCTCATCAAGCAACAGGTGCGGCAACGCCGTCGCCAGCGCGCGCTTGAGGAGTGTGCCCAGGTCTTCCTCGGTAAGACTATTGAGCACATACACCGCAGCGCGCGACAGCAAGGCGTTGTTCACTTCAAACGACGGATTCTCCGTGGTCGCGCCGATGAAGGTGAGCAGCCCCGATTCGACGAAAGGCAAAAATGCATCCTGCTGCGCCTTGTTGAAACGGTGCACCTCATCGACAAACAAGATGGTCGCACGGCCATATTGCGCGACGTTCAGCTTGGCCTGTTCGACCGCGTCACGAATATCCTTCACGCCGGAAAGCACCGCGGAAAGCGCAATAAAATCGGCATTGAATCCGTGCGCCATCAAACGCGCCAGCGTGGTCTTGCCCACTCCGGGCGGCCCCCACAGTATCATCGAATGCGGCTTGCCCGAGCGGAACGCCAGCCACAACGGCTTGCCCTCGCCCAGCAAGTGCGACTGCCCCACCACATCGGCGATGGATTGCGGACGCAGACGCTCGGCAAGCGGGGCATTGGGCTGGGGGGTGAAAAGATCGGTCACAAACAATCCAGTGGGCTTAGCACGCCGCGCCGTGGGCAATTAAGCGCAGGCGCATAGAGCGTTTTTTTAGCAGTTGAGTATTGAAAAACTAATGAAATCATACGCTGTTTTAGTTGCTATCAAGACGTGATGGGCGGCAGGGAGGGCTAGTAATCAGTTATGATTCACATCTCGTATCCTTCATCGATCCGCTGAATTTATGCATGTCTTGCGCCGCCATCTCATCGCCTTTGTAGCCCTGCTCTGCCTCCTTGGGATGCAGCAGATGGCGACACTGCATGAGTTGTCGCATTTGTCCGCCGTTGATACAACGCACCCGGAAAAGCAGTTGCCGCATTCCAAGACGTGCGACAAGTGCGCCAATTTCGCCGAATTAAGCGGCGGCGGTCTGCCCGCCACACCCCTGCTGTTTCACCTCCTGGTTTCGACTTGCGAGTCGTTTTCGTCCACGCTACTGTTTTCCTCTTCCGCGACCATCGCGGCTTACTCGGCCCGGGCTCCGCCGTTTTTCCTTTGATACAAAATTGATTTCGCGCACTGCTCAGGGTTACCAGGCAGCGCGCAGTTTTCTTTCTTGTTTAAAGGAGTCGTCTCAATGTCAAAGCAAAAATTTGCCGCCGCAGCGCTTGCCATGGCGCTGGTTTCGCCAGCACTGGCGCAAGCCGCAAGCGACACGGAACTGGCGCAGGTCCGTGAACAAATCAGACAGTTAAAAGAAAGTTACGAAGCGCGTATTCAGGCGCTGGAAAAACGCCTGGAGGAAATGCAAGCGACTGCCGAAGTCGGCGCCGCCAAAGTCGAGGCGCCGATAGCGCAGGCGCGAGGCGCCTCAGAAAGCGCATTCAATCCCGCAGTGTCGCTGGTGCTTGCCGGCAGTTACGGAAATCTTTCGCGCGATCCCGCTGACTATGCCATCAGCGGTTTTGTTCCCGCCAATAACGGCCTTTCTCCGGGGAGGCGCGGCTTCAGTCTCAGGGAAACGGAACTCTCCATCGCCGCCAACATCGATCCGTATTTCCGCGGCAACATGCTGCTCTCGGTTGATGAAGCCAACGCCGCCAGTGTCGAGGAAGCTTACTTCCAGACTATCGGCCTCGGCCACGGCATCACCCTCAAAGGCGGACGTTTTCTTTCGGCCATCGGCTACCAAAACGAGATCCACTCCCACGCCTGGGATTTCGTCGATGCACCACTCGTTTATCGCGCCTTTCTCGCAGGTGACAATTACGGCGACGATGGATTGCAGCTCAGGTGGATCGCCCCCGCCGCTGCGTTCGTCGAATTGGGCGCTGAAATCGGTCGCGGCAGGGACAGGCCAGGGAGTGATCGCAACAAGAACGGAATCGGTTCCGGTGTTGTGTTCGCGCATCTGGGCGACGACATCGGCGACAGCCACTCTTATCGCCTGGGCATCTCCGCACTGCGCACTGCGCCGCGCAATGCGCTGGTTAATGATGTCGATGCGCTGGGCAGGAACGTAACCAACTCCTTCAGCGGCGCCACGCGCATTGCGGGCGTTGACTTCATTTATAAATACGCGCCCAACGGTAATGCACGCGACACCAGTTTCAAGCTGCAAGGCGAGTATTTCCACCGCCGCGAAAACGGCACATTGACCTTCGACAGCGGCGGCATCGGCGGCCTGCTCCCGCTCAATATTGCCGATACCTATTCCACTTCGCAATCGGGTTGGTACTTACAGGGCGTTTATCAATTTAGGCCGCAATGGCGCATCGGATTGCGTTTCGATCGCCTCAATCGCGGCACGGTCAATGCCGGTGCGGCTAACTTCGGCAACCTGCAGCGCTTCGATACCAACCCAGCGCGCGGCAGCCTGATGGTCGATTACACTCCCAGCGAATTCAGCCGCATCCGTTTGCAACTCGGCCAGGATAAATCGCGTCAGGACGTAACCGACAAGCAGATTTTCATCCAGTACATCTACAGCCTCGGCGCGCACGGCGCGCACAAATTTTAGGAACGAAACATGAACCACAACTTGCGAAATCTATTTGCTGTGCTTTTTGCCACAACGCTGGGCGCGCTGGCGCTCCCTGCATCCGCGAATCTCAATGTGTTCGCCTGCGAGCCCGAATGGGGCGCGCTGGCGCAGGAGTTGGGCGGCGACAAACTCAATGTGTACAACGCGACCACGGCGTTGCAAGATGTGCATCACGTTGAGGCGCGACCCAGCCTGATCGCGCGCGCGCGCAACGCCGACCTGATGGTGTGCACCGGGGCCGAGTTGGAGGTCGGCTGGCTGCCGCTGCTGCTTTCACAGGCCGGCAATGGCCGCATCCAGCCGGGACAGCCGGGCTTTCTGGAAGCAGCGAATTTCGTCGCAAAGGTCGAAGTGCCGCAGTTACTGGATCGCTCTTTAGGTGACGTCCATCCGGCGGGGAATCCACACATCGTTCTCGATCCCAGGAATATCGCCAAGGTCGCCGAAGCGCTGGCTGCGCGCCTGGCGCAACTCGACGCAGCCAATGCGGATTTCTATGCCGCGCGCGCCAAAGCCTTTCAGGAACGCTGGCGCGCTGCCACGCTGCGCTGGGAGCAGCAGGCTGCGCCGCTCAAAGGCATGACCATCGTCGTCTATCATAAAGACCTCTCGTATCTGATCCGCTGGCTGGGAATGCGCGAAGTAGGCAGCCTCGAGCCCAAGCCGGGCGTCCCGCCCACCACCGGGAATTTGTCGGAGCTTCTGGCGCGGCTTGCGCGCGAGCCCGCCAAGGTGATCGTGCGCTCGGCGTATAGCGATCCCAAGGCCGCTGATTGGCTGGCCGGGCGCGCCAAGATCCCGTCCGTTGTACTGCCCTACACTGTGGGCGGTAGCGAGCAGGCCAAAGATTTATTCGGCCTGTTTGACGATACGATCCGGCGTCTGCTCGCAGTGGCCAAATGAACTGGACGTCACTCGATCCGAGTATTCTTGTGCCGGCGTTTCTTGCCGGGCTGCTCGTCACCGCGACCCACGTGCCGCTCGGCATCCAGGTGCTCAAGCGCGGCATCGTGTTCATCGATCTTGCCATTGCACAAATTGCCGCGCTCGGCATCATGGGGGCTGATCTGCTCGGCTGGGAGCCGCAGGGCTGGGCTGCGCAGGTGGCGGCAATTTCGGCCGCACTGGCAGGTGCGGCGATTCTCACCTGGGCGGAGAAACGCTGGCCGGATGTGCAGGAGGCGACCATCGGCGTCTCATTTGTTCTCGCCGCCAGCGCCGCCGTGCTGCTGCTTGCCGGCAATCCGCACGGCGGCGAGCACCTCAAGGATTTGCTGGTCGGTCAGATTCTCTGGGTCAACCTGAAAATGCTGTGGCCTGTGCTGTTGGCCTACGCGGCACTACTGGCGCTGTGGTTCGGCATGGGCGAGCGCCTCGGGCGCAGTGGTTTCTACCTGCTGTTCGCTTGCGCTGTCACGGTTTCGGTGCAACTGGTGGGTGTTTATCTGGTGTTCGCGAGCCTCATCATCCCCGCGCTGGCGACACGCTACTTCAGCACAAAAAGGCTGGCTGCCGCGTATCTCACCTCTGCCGCTGGCTACGCGCTGGGGCTGGCGCTTTCCGCCCTGCTCGATCTACCTTCCGGCGCGGTGATCGTGTGGACCATGGCGCTCATAGCGATAGCGGTTTACGCCGTACAGCGGCGGCGCTTCGACAACCATTGAAAATACCTGTGTGGGGTATATAATACCTACATAGGGTATATATCTTATTCGGCAACCATGAACAACGACTTCAAGATGTCCGGCAACGCCATCACCTTAGACTTTCCTATCGAAGGCATGACCTGCGCGGCCTGCGCCAATCGCATCGAAAAGGTGCTCAACAAAATCGAAGGCGTGCAGGCCACGGTGAATTTCGCCACTGAATCGGCGCACGCAAGTTTTCTGCCGGGAGTGGTGACGCCCGAGACGCTCATCGCTGCGGTGCGGCGCGCGGGCTACGACGCCACAGTCAAGCAGGAAGATGACTCGCTCGGCAAGGCGCGCAGAGAGGCCGCTTTAAAACACGAGCGCTGGATGTTCATCGCCTCTGCCCTGCTCACCCTGCCGTTGCTGGCGGAAATGTTCAGCATGTTTGGCGGTACAGGAGAGCACCAGGGCTTGTTACCGCGCTGGCTGCAACTGGCATTGGCTACACCCGTGCAGTTCTGGGTTGGCGCGCGCTTCTACAAGGGTGCGTGGTACGCGCTGCGCGGCGGCGGGGCGAATATGGATGTGCTGGTGGCGCTCGGCACCAGCATGGCGTGGCTGCTCTCTGCCGTCGTCACTCTTATGGGATTGCACGAGCAGCATGTTTACTTTGAAGCCAGCGCAGCAGTCATCACGCTGGTGTTGCTCGGCAAGCTCCTGGAAGCTCAGGCCAAGGGGAAAACTTCTAGTGCCATCGAGCAACTCATCAAGCTACAGCCGCGTAGCGCGCGCGTGCAGCGCGACGGCAACATCGAGGAAATCGCCATCGATAAACTTGCGGTCGGCGACATCGTTATCGTGCGCAACGGCGAAGCGCTGCCGGTTGACGGCGAGGTGCTTGAAGGCCATGCAGCCATAGATGAGAGCATGCTCACCGGCGAAAGTCTGCCGGTCAGCAAAGATGTCGGCAGCCGCGTCTACGCCGCCACGCGCAATCAGGACGGCATGCTCAAGGTGCGCGCCACCGGTGTGGGCGCGCGCACACAGCTTGCCGAAATCACGCGCCTGGTGGCGGCGGCGCAAGGCTCGAAGGCGCCGATACAACGCCTGGCCGATCAAATCTCTGGCGTCTTTGTTCCAGTCGTCCTGGCGATCAGCGTGGCGACCTTTGCCTTGACGTGGTGGCTTGCAGGCAGCTTCGCGCCCGCGCTGATCCACGCCGTCGCAGTGCTGGTTATCGCCTGCCCATGTGCGCTGGGTTTGGCGACACCCACTGCGGTCATGGTCGGCATCGGGCGCGGCGCGCAGCACGGCCTGTTGTTCCGCAACGCCGCCGCCCTGGAACTCGCCGGGAAAACGCAGATTCTGGTGGTGGACAAAACCGGCACGCTGACCGAAGGCAAACCGGCGGTGACCGACATTGTCGCCGCGCCAGGTGCGACGCAAATGCAGTTGCTTGAAATCGCCGCCAGCCTGGAGCAAGGCTCTGAGCATCCCTTGGCGAAGGCGGTTTTCGCGGCAGCGGAACAAGCTGGCGCAAAGGTGCGCACTATCAGCAACTTTCAAACTATCGCCGGTTGCGGGGTGACGGCGACACTTGATGCGAAAAGCGCGCGCTTGGGTTCGCCCAAATGGATCGCCGAAACCGCGCCTGTCGATCACGCTGCCGTCAGCGCACTCGCCGCCAGCGGCAAGACGGTGGTGGCCGTGGCGCTGGAGGGCGAAATGTTGGGCTATATCGCCATAGCTGATCGTCTGCGCAACACCTCTAAGCAGGCAGTGGAAAAACTGCGCGCCATGGGCATTGAAATTGTCATGCTCACCGGCGACAACGCCGCCACCGCAGCGGCTATCGCGCGCGAGGCAGGCATCAGCAATTTCCGCGCCGAGGTGTTGCCGCAAGACAAGGCGAAGGTGGTGCAGGAGCTACAAGCGAATGACAAGCGCGTAGGCATGGTGGGTGACGGCGTCAACGATGCGCCCGCACTGGCGGCGGCGAATGTGAGTTTTGCCATGGGCAGCGGCAGCGACGTGGCGATAGAGGCGGCCGATGTAACGCTGATGGTGAACGATCTCAATGCCGTTGCCGCCGCCATTGATCTTTCGCGCGCCACGCTTGCCAAGATTCGCCAGAACCTGTTTTTCGCTTTCATCTACAACGTGCTCGGCATTCCGCTTGCCGCCCTCGGCATGCTCAATCCGGTTATCGCCGGCGCGGCTATGGCGGCCAGCTCGGTGTCGGTGGTGAGCAATTCGTTGTTGTTGAAGCGCTGGAAGGCCAAGCGAGCCGATGACGTAAAAATTCCTAGCGCTTATTGAGAATTTCCCAATGCGTGACAACCCCACCCTCACCCCAGCCCTCTCCCGCCCAAGCGGGAGAGGGAGTTTTCTCCCTCTCCACCGGAACGGGGGAGAGGGTCGGGGTGAGGGGGTGGTGAAGCCGCGAACCTGTCATGCATTGGAAAATTCTCAATAGCATGCGCCCTACTTTTTTTCAACCCGAACGAGGACACAACATGGAAACCACTACCATCAAAATCAGCGGCATGACTTGCGGCGGTTGCGTGAAAAGCGTCACCAGGGTACTCACTGCGCTGCCTGGAGTAGAAAAGGCCGAGGTGAGCTTGAACCCAGGCGCGGCTGCCCTGACCTTCAATGCGCAACAGATCAACGTTGAGCAGATAAAAAGCGCCATCCGTGAGGCGGGTTTTGAAGCCGCATAAGCCTGCGGTGATACAACCCGGCAAAGCGGCGCTGTTGCGGCGCCTGAAACGCATCGAGGGCCAGGTGCGCGGCATTGCCAAAATGGTCGAGGAAGATCGCTATTGCGTAGACATTCTCACGCAATTTGCCGCGATAAAATCCGCGCTCGATGCCGTCGCCATGCAGTTGCTGGAAAACCACGCCACAGGCTGCGTGCAAAAAGCCATCAAGAGCGTGGGCAGTGGAAAAGCGGGCAAAGAGGCGATCAATGAAATGCTGACAGTGGTGAAGAAGTTGATGTAAATTTCGTCATGCTCACCTGGCTGCAACCCGACACCCCTTTCCCGCCTGTAGAAAAGGCGCTCACTTCGCCCAACGGCTTGCTCGCCGCCGGCCATGATCTTACGCCGCAGCGCATTCTCGATGCCTATTCGCAGGGGATTTTTCCCTGGTTCTCCGAAGGCGAGCCAGTGCTGTGGTGGAGTCCCGATCCGCGCATGGTGCTGTTCCCCGATAAATTTAAAATTTCGCGCTCGCTTTCCAAGGCGGCAGGCAGCGGCAAATTCGAGATACGCATCGACAGCGCTTTCCCGCGCGTCATGGCCGCATGCGCCGCGCCGCGCGCGGGGCAAAAAGGAACCTGGATTGTCCCGGAAATGATAGCGGCATACACTGTTTTGCATGAACGCGGATTTGCCCACTCAGTCGAAAGCTGGCTGCCCAATGCCGACGGCGGCGAACTGGTGGGCGGGCTGTACGGCATGGCGCTCGGCAAAGTGTTCTACGGCGAATCAATGTTCGCGCGCCAAACCGACGCCTCCAAGGTCGCATTGGTTGCATTGGTGGAACTTCTCAAGCGCAAAGGCTTTCAGATGATCGACTGCCAGCAGGAAACAAAACATCTCGCCACGCTCGGCGCGCACCCTATCCCGCGCAGTGAATTTACGCAAAGGCTGAAAGAATTGATAAACTTTCCCCTGTTACCTTCTTCCTGGCAGAGTTGATATGTCGCGGCTCAACGATCTTCCGTTTGCAAATTTGCAGTTCTATGCCACTGCGCCTTATCCCTGTAGTTATCTGCCGGGCAAGCTGGCGCGTTCGCAGGTGGCGACGCCAAGCTATCTGATCGACACCATCACTTACAGCAATCTGGTCGTCGCGGGCTTTCGCCGCAGCGGCGCCTTTACCTACCGGCCCTACTGCGATCACTGCCGCGCCTGTGTGCCGGTGCGTGTCGTGGCCGACGAATTCCAACCCAATCGCACGCAGCGCCGCACGGTGAAAAAAAACGCCGTGCTCACCACGCGCGTGCTCGATCTCAAGTTTTCGCACGAACACTATGCGTTGTACCGCCGCTATCAGCAGATGCGTCATCCCGGCGGCGGCATGGATCACGACTCGCGCGA
>JAYWAM010000039.1:0-2778 GCA_043782425.1 Betaproteobacteria bacterium | reverse complement strand
ATCGCAACGGACTGCTTCCCCCCACGTCGCATTTGTTAATACCTTTTTATTGTCTACTTTGTTTGACTGCCTAGTTTTTGAAGTGTATAACAAAACTTACATTCAATTGTGTCATTTAACACTGACACAATTTCCAAGGTCCAAGACTCAGGAGGATTCAGAGATGAACGCAAATGCCCAAATAGAGCAGTCCATGGCTAACGCAATCGAGCACACGCTCAACGCCACTTTGAATCAAGTTAGCACGCTGGATGCGCCACCCCTGCTGGCATCGGCCATGCGCTATGCCGTGTTTCCGGGCGGCGCGCGCATTCGCCCGCGGCTGAGCGTTGCTGTGGCCTGTGCCTGCGGACAGGACGACCCGCGAGTCGCCTGCGCCGCTGCGGCAGCTATTGAATTGCTTCACTGTGCATCGCTGGTTCACGACGATTTGCCTTGCTTCGACGACGCATCCACTCGCCGAGGGAAGGCGAGCGTACACCGCGCGTTCGGCGAGCGCCTAGCGGTTCTTACCGGCGATGCTCTAATCGTGCTGGCTTTTGATAGCCTCGCCCGCGGAGCTTCCTCACGTCCCGATCGATTGGCGGCGTTGATTGGTATCGTGGCTCGTTCGGTGGGCATGCCGCATGGCATCGTGGCTGGGCAGTCTTGGGAGTGCGAGCCTTTGGTTTCGCTTTCGAAGTACCAACAGGCGAAAACCGGCGCACTATTCGCTGCCGCGACGATGGCCGGTGCTGCCGCTGCCGGACATCGCGCCGAACCATGGGGCTTGCTGGGTGAACGTCTCGGCGAAGCCTATCAGGTCGCTGATGATATTCGCGATGTTGCCGGCGAGGCCAAGGACTTGGGCAAACCGGTGGGGCAGGACGTGGCGCTGGGTCGCCCTAGCGCTGCACGCGAGCTCGGGCTTCATGGGGCAATCGCCAGACTTGACTTTCTGGTTGCCGGTGCGCTGGCGTCAATCCCCGATTGTCCTGGTGCGGATGAATTGCGCGCGCTAATTCGTCAGGAGGCGGACGGTCTTTTGCCGAAAGGGCTGGCAAGGAAAGTTGCTTAGTAGAGATAACAAAACGCTTAACAAAGACGGGTTTGAGTTGGCAACCACCGAGGCTTTGCAGTTGACCAGCTGGTGGCAGTCGCTGCTGGAAAGTCGCGATCAGCTGCTGGCCAACCCCCGGTTCCAGCGCTGGGCGGCGTCGTTTCCAATGACGCGATTTATTGCGCGACGGCGTGCCAAAGAAACCTTCGACCTGGTTGCGGGTTTTGTTTACTCGCAAATATTACTTGCCTGCGTTCGCTTGAATGTTTTCGAAATACTTGCCGAAAAACCTCAAACCATTGAGGACCTGGCATTGCGGCTGCCCCTTTCTATTGAATCGACTCAGCGCCTCGTTGAGGCGGCGATATCGCTTGATTTGGTGGAACACCGCAGTCGCGGTCGATATGGCTTAGGTCGTCTTGGTGCGCCGCTGGTCGGAAACAAGCCGATCAGAGCCATGATTGAACATCACGCGCTGCTGTATGCAGACTTGCGGGATCCCGTTGCGTTGCTGCGCGGAGAACGCCACCAAATGGCCCTTGCCGGCTATTGGCCCTATTCCGGAGCAGAGGAGCCAAGCGCGTTGGTTACAGACCGGGTGGCTGCGTACACCCAGTTGATGTCAGTATCGCAGCCCTTGGTGGCCGGCGAAGTACTTGATGCCTGCCCTTTGGATAAATACCGTTGCCTGCTCGATGTGGGCGGCGGCGACGGCAGCTTCCTGATCACCGTTGCACAGCGATATCCCAAACTAAATTTGATGCTGTTCGATTTGCCGCCAGTGGCAACCCTTGCGATCCGGAAGATGGATGCGGCGGGCTTGATGTCGCGCACCCTGGTTGTTGGCGGTAGCTTTTTAGATGAACCGCTCCCAGCGGGTGCAGATATCATTTCCTTCGTTCGGGTCATCCACGACCACGACGATGCCAGCGTGTTGCGCATGTTGCGCGCCGCGCGGGAAGCTTTGGCTCCTGGCGGCGCACTGTTGATCGCCGAGCCGATGGCAGATACGGCAGGCGCGCGCGCCATGGGCAATGCCTATTTTGGGTTCTACCTATTGGCCATGGGTAGTGGACGTCCGCGTACCGAGGCACGCCTCGCCGAGCTACTGCGCATGGCTGGGTTCAGTACATCAAAGCGAATCGCCACTAAATTACCGCTGCAAACAAGCATTTTGATTGCCAGCTAGTTAACTATCTGATTCATATGTAGAATATTTCTCGAAAATAAATGTAATAAATTATTGACAGTAGTCTGTGTAATGTTATAATTACACAATAATTTGCGGTGTATGTATCGGTGTATGGATCGATTGACAGTGATACGACACACGCAGGAGGAATAGGTTGAAAACAACAAAAGCAATCGTACTCGAACAGCCTGAGCATCTGGTGCTTAGTGACTTGGTGTTGGATGATCCGACCGAGAGCGATGTCGTTGTTGATATCGAATGGAGTGGTATAAGCACCGGCACTGAAAGGTTGCTCTGGTCTGGCCGGATGCCGCATTTCCCCGGGATGGGCTATCCCCTAGTGCCGGGCTATGAATCGGTCGGGCGAATAATCGAAGCCGGGCGTCAGTCAGGCGCAAATGTCGGAACCAGAGTGTTTGTGCCGGGCGCCAAGTGCTTTGGTGATGTCCGTGGTCTTTTCGGTGGTGCCTCTGCAAGAGAGGTGTTGCCGGGCACGCGTGCATTGCCGATTGACGAGGCGCTGGGCGAAAACGGTGTACTGCTTGCG
>JAYWAM010000038.1:0-2783 GCA_043782425.1 Betaproteobacteria bacterium | reverse complement strand
AAGCCCGCTCCTACATCCGGGAAAATTTATCCGATTTAACGCAAAGCCGAAGAATCAGCTCGCGCACACCGGCAGTTTTAGCGCCTGTAGTGTTTCTCCGCTTTTCTGATCCTGCACGAACACTACCGCCGACAGGTCGCGCGCCTTCCATGCGCCGCTCATCGCTATGCTTTGGGTACTGGAAAATCTGCCGTCGGCATCAATGGCAAACGGCCCGCGCAGCTCGCGCACCACATGATCGTGTTTCAGGGTGACGCCTTTATTCTCTCCGGCGGTGACGCGGCTCAGCAGATTGCTTTCCGTGATGGCGAAAAATAGCGCCGCCTGCGCTCGATGCGCAGTGTCGGGGATGACGCCCTTGGCGTTCAGTTCGAGTGCGTCAGCGTCAGCAGTGACCGCGAGCTCGAGTTGCGCGCGCGGCTGGCGCGTTTGCGTAGCCGACACACCCTTGCGGAATTCAAAATCGCGAAACCAGGGACGAAAATCGCGGCCGTCGAGCATGATCTGCGGTGTATAGGAAACGCGGCCTCCCTGGCGTCTGACAGCAGCACGCTGCCGCTCACCGAAAGCGGCTTGCGCAAAATGATCGCGCCAGCCGATGTAATCCCAGTAATCGACATGAAACGCCAGGGGGATGGCGCCCGCCGCGGGGGTTTTCAGTGTGGAAAACCATTTGTCGGCGGGCGGACAGCTATCGCAACCTTGCGAGGTATAAAGCTCAACTATGGGTGTTACGCTTGCGCCACTCTTGGCCGAGCAGGTGGCGGCATCAACTACAGCAGGAGCAAGTAAAGCGATGATAGACGTGAAAACAAGGGTTTTTTGCATAAGGCCTCCGCGCGCTTGTTTAGTCGCCACGGCGGCCCAAGTCTTACAGGGTCTTTTCAATTCCACTAAAAGCCTTTACCCTAGCTATTGGTGCTGTCGCCAGTGGTTTGGGGTGAAGCGCCTATTATTCGCAAAAGCTGTCATTATTGCTTTATTGTCAACCGAGACGACACCCGAATGGCGCCCGAGGTGAATTGATGAAAAGGAAAACTGTGCAAGCCAGCCATCGCAATCACAAGCCGCATCGCCCCAGCCGCACGCAACAAAGAAGCGAGCCGCGTTATCAGCAGCATGAGATCGAAGCGCTCGACGCATTCGAACTCGAGCCTGCGAGCACGCCAACGACGCGCCGTTTCCCGCTGATTTTGACTCTCGACACCAACGGTGTTCCGCATCGCTGGATTTCCTGGCAGCACGCGGTGTGGTATTACGCCAAAAAACGCATTGCCTGGGAAATGGGATCGGAAGCCTTTACCGTAACCGGCGGCAAATGCCGCGAAACCGGAGAAGTTTCGACCATTACCGCTTCGTCCATTATCGCCATCAAGGGCAAGGCGATGGCGATCAAAGGATTTTCGCAAACGCCGCCGCTCAATAACCGCGAGCTATTTCATCGTGATCGTCACATGTGCGCCTATTGCAGCGCTGCGTTTTCGCATTTGCGCCTGACGCGCGATCACATCACCCCTTACTCAAGGGGGGGCCAGGATACCTGGATGAACGTGGTCACCGCCTGCCGCAATTGCAACGAGAAAAAAGGTAGCCGTATGCCGCAGGAAGCGGGCATGGAATTGGTCTACGCACCTTACATCCCCAACCGCGCGGAATTCCTCATCCTCGCCAATCGCCGCATCCTGACCGACCAGATGGAGTTCTTGAAACAGCACGTGTCCGCGCAAAGCCGGGTGCACTTGAGTTAAAGAAGCTCCTGATTTATTCCGGCAGATGTAGGAGCGGCCTTGCCCGCGATAAATTGGCGTTGTTTTCGCGGGCAAGCCCGCTCCTACATTCATGCTGTTTTAGTGCGCAACAGAATTAACTGCGCCTCTCGCTTTGCGCCAGCGTCACCGCCCACCACGGGCCGGAAGATTTTTGCCATAACGCCGCCCAATACCACGCCGAGACATCGGTCCACTCATTTCCTGCGGCATCGTAGATTCTTTCGCGCACGCTGATTTTTTCCGCACCACGAGCGGCGCGAAAGCTTCCCCAGCGCGTGCCTGATGAGTCTGCTTCAATGGGCTGCGGTGTGACTGCATAACCGCTGCCTTTGAAGCAGTCGATGGCGGGGTGCAATTTGCGCGTTTCCTGCGCCACCCAGCGCAGGATGATTTCGCGTTCGCCGTCGCTGAAACGCCCGATACGTCCGGGAAAATTTTCCTCGAAGCGCTTCTCCAGCGCTGTGAGCGGCAGACTGTGCAGGGCTTTACCCTCAAACTGCGTCGGCCAGCCGGGAAAGCCCACAGCAGGGCTAGGCGCTGGCTGCGCCGATAGCAACGGCACAAGGGCGGCGATGAAGCAGCACAATGCAAATAGCATCAGTGATTTGTTCCATTTACAGCTCTTTAGTGCTTTGATAATGGCCTCGAAAAAGAAGGTCGTGAAGAGGGATGTGAGAACCCGTCGTCCCAGCGAAGGCTGGGACCCAGTCCACTACACGATCTGATTGTTTTTTTATAGTGATGTTGATGGGGCTGGGTCCCAACCGCAGCCTGCCCTCGAATGCTTTAATCGGGGGCTGGGACGACGAATACTTCAGATTTCGAGCAGTCCCTTCTAGGAACTGAGGGCTGAGAACTAGGCAACATAAGTTGGCTTCTTCACATATTGCGCCACGCTGGCGATAGCCAGTGCGGTCATTAAAAAAACCACAACACCGATTCCCGCATGCCATTGCTTGGGCAATGCCGCCAATCCGGTTTCGACATAAAACAACGCCGTCGCGCGCAGGATAT